>JAUIGB010000028.1 GCA_030429975.1 bacterium
AACATGACTCGAGATCAATAATGTCCTACCTTGTTTTGCCAAATCGGTGAAAAGATCCCATAGCTCGTTACGTAGGACCGGATCTAGTCCCACGGTTGGTTCGTCTAATACTAGCAACTCCGGCCTTCCTAGTAATGCTATAGCTAAACTAACGCGCGCCAACTGGCCGCCAGACAAACTATGTGCAACTTGATTGCGTTGTTTTTCCAGGTGCACCATGCCGATCACTTTTTCGACGTCATGCCTGTCGGTACGTACCAGAGTCGCGAAGTAGCTGAGGTTTTGAGCCACTGTCAGGTCGGGATAAACAGCTGGGTTTTGAGTTACATACCCTATAGTCTTGCGTAATGATTTATGACCTGCGGGCTTTCCCAAAACTTTCAATTCGCCCGCATGCTTTTGCACCCCAATAACTGCTCGCATCAAGGTAGTCTTGCCACTACCACTGGGTCCGATTAGTCCGGTAATAGTTCCGGATTCTACTGCGAATTCTAGGTTGTCCAGTATAGTCTGCCGGCCTTTTTTGACCACAAGCCCCTTTGAACTAATCGCAGCAGATGACATGCATTAATTATAACAAAGTTGATTAGCGCTAGCCGAGTAATTTGAGCAAACCGTCTTCGTCGATAATCTCGGTGCCATAATCTTTTGCCTTTTTCAGCTTACTGGCGCCGACCTTGCCGCCGGCAACTAGGTATGTCGTGTCTTTCGCCACCGACGATTGGAAAGCTCCGCCTAACGCGCGGATTTTGTCGGCGGCCACGTCACGCCCCATCGACTCTAGCGTACCGGTAATCACGAAACTCTGACCAACCAGTTTGCCTGTCTTTTTTTCATAATGCGGTTTTACGCCCAAATCATCGAACTTTTTCAACAACTTTTCATTATCGGGATCGGCAAACCACGCGACAATTGATTCAGCAACGACCCCGCCTATACCCTCGACATGCGACAGGTCGTCTATGGTAGCACGCGACAGTGAATCTACGGAATGGAATCGGTTAGCTAAATCTATAGCCGTCTGTGCGCCGACATGGCGTATACCTAGGCCCAAAATAAATTTTTCTAGCGGAGGATTCTTTTTTTCCTGAATCGCATTGATTAATTTTTTAGCAGAGATATCGGCGAATCTTTCCAACCCTAACAAATCGTCAACAGTCAGTTTGTATATGTCAGCGACATCGCGCACTAGCCCGGCATCTACTAACGCCACGACATTTTTCTCGCCAAGAGTATCTATATCTAATGCGCCCTTTGAAGCGTAATACTCTACCGATCGTTTTAGTATCAAATCACTAGATGATCCTTTAACACGATAAACTACGTCTTTGCCACGGCGTTCAAACTCTAATTCCGGATATTGGTGTGCCAAGGCCTTTTGGTAATCGAACTTTTTAGCATTTTTCGGCCGAAGCTCAGTCACGACACTTTGTACCTGTGGAATTATATCGCCGGCTTTGAAGATTACGACAGTGTCACCAATCCGCACGTCTAGTCGTGCAATCTCGTCGGCATTATGCAAGCTCGCATGCTGCACGGTCGTACCCGCTACCTCAACTGGGTCAAATACGGCCACCGGTGTAGCCGCGCCTGTCCGACCAATACTAATCACTATGTCCCTTACAATCGTCGTGGCCTCTTCGGCCGCATACTTAAATGCAACGGCACCCCTAGGCGTCTTGCCTACTATTCCCAGGTCAGCGAACTGTGCACGATTATTCACCTTTATAACCACGCCATCCGTGTTGAACACAAACTTTTCCCGACGCTTACCCAAATCATCCACGTAATCCATGACATCATTTACACTTGTCGATACGCGCGTTTGCTTGCTCGTTGTAATACCAATTCGGTTCATCATGTCATAGCCAACTGCATTTGAAGGCACGTCATCTGGATTGTCTCGTAGTATGTCGTATCCGACAAAATGCAATGGGCGATCGGCGACCAATTGGGGATCTAGCTGACGTATGGTGCCCGCCGCCAAATTGCGGGGATTTTTGAACACTGGTTGTCCAGCGGATTTTCGAACTTTGTTCAATCTTTCAAAGTCTGGCTTATACATGACTATCTCGCCGCGTATTTCCGTCCTTCCCCTCAGTATATGCGCGTACTTTTGATTGTCGCGAAGTCTAAGAGGTACGTTTTCGATAGTACGGACATTCATGGTTACATCTTCACCGACATGACTATCTCCACGAGTTACGGCTTGCTCTAGCACTCCATCCTGATATATCAACGCACACGCTAGTCCGTCCATTTTTATGTCACATATAAATTCATGTTTTTTGCCAGGAAGTAATCTATCGATTCTCGCTACCCACGCCTCAACTTCCTCGCGGTTAAACACGTCGCTTAGGCTAATCATTCTGGTTCTGTGCGTGACTTTCTTAAACTTATCTAATGCAACGCCCGCCACGCGTTGAGTAGGACTATCGGGCGTAATTAATTCTGGATATTTTTCCTCTAGTTGCGACAGCTCATGTTTCAGACTATCGGCCGCGGCCTCGCTCATGGTTGATTCGTCAAGTACATGATAATGGTACCGATAGTCATTTATCAGTTGGCGAAGCTTGTTGACCCTTTCGACGGTTTCTTTAGGCGGGTGCTGCGTCATCGTCAACAAGCCTCCGATACAGCAGATATATGTAGGTGGTCGCGAAAACCACAGTCACAGAAGACATAGCAAAAATAACCAACGGAACCAGTGGCAACCAGCTAATATTCGGTGATATGTCCTTTAGCCACGAATCGAACATGATAATAGGAATAACGATGACCGCCCAGGTCAATACCACGATAAATGCCAGCCACGACAATCTCAGGAGTATTCGAAATCTTCGACCAACAACCATGTCGCCAGCAGCCCTGATCGCACGAAAAGGGTACATGCCAGGTAGCGTTGATATAATTATCGCTACCAAACTAGCAACTATCCAATACAGTGAAACCAAACCTAACGCCACGACTCCAGAAAGAGCCAATACAGCAGGAGCACCGCTATCTGCTAATCCAGACGCCACCGCGGCGTCATATGCGATCAGGCCCACTGACAATGGCAATAATTGGACCACCATGATAAACGCTATGGCCACGGTAGCCACGACAGGCGAACCGCAATTATATAATCCATCGCGAAGCCTAGGTTTGTGGCCGGCTAGTACGTTGCGCAGTAACCACACGATCGTCAAAAATACATAAAAGAATGTCAGTCCCAGTATCACCGATTGACCTTCCGTCAAGCTTGGTGCCAAGCCGGTCGTTATTGACGCCACCAACAACAATCCAGCCTCTGATACGGCACCGTAGTTTCCAGCAAACAAATCCCCGCTAGATTCACGCAGTAATGTCGCCAGATTACTATAGGTATCCTGTGCGCCAAAACCACCGATGATAACTATCGCGAATAGGTACACAACAGTCAGAGCACCAAATAGTTTACGATTGGACCATAGCACGCTACGAACATGATTGGTAAATGACCAGTATCCAGGTAGTTTGAATGATCTTTTATAGTCGCGCTTCCTGGTAACTCTAAACGACCTGTGCGGACGACGATTCATAAGACCAGTCATCCTACTGCGCACTGTATCAACGCGTTTTGCCAGCCACGGCTTAAAATACTGCCACGCTGTCTTGTCAACCTTTTTGATCGTCTTTTTTGTCGTTTTTTTACTGGGTCGCTTTTTAGTCGGCATAAGGCATAGTATCAGAACTTATTAGCGTTTTTCTTCAGTCTTTTGATCCTATCATCCAGTGGTGGATGAGTGCTAAACATAGACGTGAACGCACCCTTTTTCAAAGGATTGTTCAAAAACAAATGCGCCGTCGATGAACTCTGACGCTTTAGGGGCTGTGAATGATTCTTTAGCTTCTCCAGAGCACTTGCCAACCCTTCGGAATCACGAGTAGTTAGCGCTCCGGTGGCATCCGCCAAATATTCTCGTTGTCGACTGACTGCCATCTGAATTAAAGCGGCAATTATAGGAGCAAGTATGATTAACACTATACCAATCACTATTACTGCCGGATGCGTGTTGCGATTGTTGCCACCACCAAATATCAACATTCGCAGTGCTATATCGGAAAGTATACCTATAGCGCTCACCAAGCCAAAGGCAATCATACTTACACGGATATCGTAATTTTTTACATGACCCAACTCATGCGCCATGACACCCTCTAGTTCTCGATCACTCATGATATCCATCAGCCCGGTCGTAGCGGCGACGATTGCGTGCTTGGGGTTTCGTCCAGTAGCGAATGCGTTAGGCGCCGGATCATCGATTACATACACCTTTGGCATAGGCATGCCCGTAGTAATCGATAGGTTTTCTACGATACGGTACAGACGGGGGTTGTCTTTTTTGCGTATTTCACGAGCACCAGTCATTGATACCGCCAATTTATCAGCTATAAAATACTGCATCAGCGTATAAACAAGTGCTCCGCCTATAACCCAATAAGATATATATACGTCACCAAAATACAAACTAGCAACATAGCCAATCGCGGCCAATAGCCCTATAAAGGCAGCCATAATCAGAACAGTGTTGCGCTTGTTTTTGCCAATCGCTCCGTACATCTTGTCTCCTCAGAAATTACTTTTTGTCAGACTTTTTTTCGTCGTCGAAATCTACGTCTACGACGTTTTCGACTTTTTCGCGTTCGCTTTCGTCTACATCAAAGAATTCGCGTTCTTTAAAGCCCAACATTCCGGCGAAGATGTTATTTGGAAATAGTTGAATCTTTGTATTTAGATCACGTACGCCACCGTTATAGAAACGTCGAGCAGCCTGAATCTTGTCTTCGGTGTCAACGAGTTCCGCCTGTAGCTCGCTAAAGTTCTGGCTAGCCTTTAGATCTGGATAGGCTTCAGCGACCGCAAATAGACTCTTTAGCGCGTCCGTCAGCATATTGTCGGCCTTCGCAGCTTCCTTCGGTGAGGCATTCGCTTGGTTGACTACTTCGCTACGAGCCTTCGTTACTTCCTCGAACACGCCTTTTTCGTGTTTGGCATATCCCTTGACTGTCTTTACTAGATTTGGAATCAAATCAGCACGTCGCTTCATTTGAACAGTGATGTCGCTCCATGCTTCATCTACACGAATCTTTAGTTTTACTAGCGCGTTATATGTTACCCACAAGAACAGTAGTACCAGAACGATTAGTCCGAGCAGTACCCAAAATGCAATATCCATTATTATTCCCCTTTAAATTAATTTGGTTCAAAGTTTATTTTATACGTATATTATAGCATATTTTGTATCTTACTAGTACTGCTTGAAAAAATCTCTCACCTCTTGTAGAATATGTTTTGTACTGAACAATTGTGGCTCTTTAGCTCCTGCGTGAACGTGAACTATTCGTAGAGCAGAGGCAGGCCGGATGTTGATACCAGTGAATTAACAATATACAGTAGTATAACCAATTATGGCTCTTTAGCTCAGTTGGTAGAGCAGAGGCCTGAAGAGCCTTGTGTCCCCAGTTCAAGTCTGGGAGGAGCCACCAAAGAAAGATGATCAGCGATGTGCTGGTCTTTTTTCTTGCGCGAAAGTGTAACGAATCCGAGCCTCGTACGTTATATATACTAGTTACATTTTAATGATTATCGTCGCAATGGAGGTTCATATGGCAAGTGCTCAGGATTTACAAAAACAGGCCAACGATCTACAAGAACGTGCGCAACAGCAACAGAAACAAGCGGATGTAAAGCTTGGCGAAGCGCAAAAACTACAAGAAAAAGCCGCCCAAAAAGCCCAAGAAGCAGCCGATGTTCAACAAAAGGCGGCCGCGCAAGCCGCGCAGGAAGCGCAACAGTCACAAAACCTCTCGCAAACAAGCAACACTTATCTGATCTAGCCCATAGTACAACCGTCGTATGCGCTTATGCTAAACTTAATACATGTGGGCAAGTCGTAAAAACTCAGGCTTCACTATAGTTGAACTATTGATTGTAGTTGTCGTCATAGGCGTTCTTGCCGCGATTGTCATTGTCGCGTATAACGGCATCACCGCTTCAGCGCAAAAAAGCGCTACTACAAGCGAGCTAAAGCAGTGGGAAAAACTGATCATGCTATATAAAGCACGTCATGGTTCTTATCCCATGCCAGCTGCAAATCCTACTACGGATGGTGGCCCTGGTGCCAGTGTTGACGATTATTGGTGTCTGGGCACAGGTTTTCCCGAGGTATCTGGTACGGCCTACTGTTATGCATACGGAGGCGGAGCATATCGGGTCGAGGAGTCAAGGAATGCAACACTTTTGAGCCTTCTTGCCGAAAATGGCACTCCCCCACAAAATTCAGCCAAATACATCTACGGAGGTGTTGTTGGCCCCGTTTTGCGTTGGCTTAGCAGTACCGACGTAAGGTTATACGGAATATATCCGCCAGATATGGACTGTGTTGGAGCTGGCCTACTCGAAGGATATGGCAACACCACGCGCCGAGAGTGTTATATACGTCTACAATAAATAAAAACACACAGTGTTTTGACATTAAGGTCTGTTTAAGAAGCATGTTATAGAGTGGTAATAGTTATACCTAAAGAAACGGAGGAATATGACTATCGCACAAGATATGCAGAACAAGGCAATGGATATGCAGAAACAGGCTCAACAGAAAGAACAGCGCGCCCAGGAGCACCAACAAAATGCAGAGGCAAAGCTTGGCGAGGCACAGCAACTACAGAACTCTGCCGCTCAAATGAACAGCGAGGCGGCCAAGGCGGCAAAAGACGCGGCCGATATGCAACAAAAAGCCGCGGAACAAGCCAAGCGCGAAGCAAAACAAATCGATAACGCTCCCAACAATTTAAATTCTTTGATTTAAATTACCTTGTTAACAAGACGTTCATGCTTGCATTTTTGCGTTTTTTGTGGATAATAATACACAGAAAGTCTGACCGCTCTCAAACAAAAACGCGCCCTAATCGGGCGCATTCTTTTATTTCTTTAGCGCGTCGTATATTTGTCCGGCAGACGCACGAACTTCGTCGTACGTGCCATTGTGATCCCATCCCATCATTCCCCCGCTCAACACATGGTGGATTAATGAATGAAAGTAATGAGGAGCCGTCGTGTGGCGTTTGTCTTCCGCAACCATCGATACACTGCCCTCGCCCGTCATGGCGAATGGACTATTTACGTAATACTCGGGCTCGCCTATGGGTGAAGCAGACGCCTGAAGCGCAATGATCAGTTCATCTAGATCTTCTGACGGAACGGTATAGAGTTGTGATGCCAACTCATCCTTGCCTTGAGCAATAAACTTACCGGTTATTTCTATCTGCGGGGTAATCTCTAGGTTTTCATTTAGTTCGCGAGCAGAACTAATCCAGCGTTTACGCGTCACTTCGTCATAGGTTGGAATAACATCGTTAACTAGCAAAACGGCGGCGTATCCGACGAATTGTTGTGTTGTTATAGGTGGCAAATCCCCCAATTGAACCTTGGTCATATCGCCACCCCAAAAACCAGTATCGATTTTTGGACCTTCAAAAGTCGGCATCACTAATGTCATGTCCATATTATAACATAATAGGCATCATTTTTCAACAGATGGGAAACTAGCTAGCGCTGAAGTTCAACTGCTCGTATAAATCATCGCCCTCGGATGTTGGGCGCTTGTACACAGCCATCTTGATAACCTTTGGCACCAGTCGAAACGCAACGAAATCACCCGCGATCAGTTTGTCGGCGGGAGCTATCTCGTCCTGACTACTCTCTTCCGATGATTTGCTCATATTTTTCAGGACTGCTTTTGCTTTTTCTTCGTCCTCTACCACCTCGACGCTACCAAATACCTGCAGGGTCGTCTGCTCCTGTTCGTCGTATACCAGATATGCTACTTGTGGGTTTTCTTCTAGATTTTTATGTTTTTGGGTCTCTTTTTTTGTTGCGAACAGCAAACCAAAGTCATCCTCCAGCTTGTGGTAGACCACTGCGACATGCGGGTTTGACGCACTGTCGGCCGTAGCCAATACGCCACTATAGTGATCATTTAGGAAATTCCTTATATAATCTTTGCTCTCTGATGTTGTTTCTGATTCGATTTTAATAGTAGTTGTCATATGGATATATTAGCACAGACATCACGCTAGGGTTATAATAATCAGCATGCACGACGAACACGCAGAACGGGTCAAGAAAGAGCTGGTACAAGCCGGTCTGTCAAAGATTGCGATGCTTCGTTTTTCTACTGCTTTCGCGCACAAGATAATTCGCGCGGACGAGCATATTCACGCTGCTG
>JAUIGB010000006.1 GCA_030429975.1 bacterium
TAACTATCGTGCTAATGTTTTATGGTCTCTTACAGATGTGATACGCTTTTTGCATGTCACGCCAAGAATCATTACCGCAAATTGTGGAGTCTATTCGACCACATCTCGAAACCGAGCTTTCTCGTAATGATCCTTCCCTGATCTACTTCGGCATGGAATCCAGCAGACTACTCCATCTGCAATTACGTATCCCTGTTTGCGGTCTAGCGAGTCGTGCCCTTCAGGCCGTACTACGTGATGGCTATCAGGTCGACACGCAACTGGTCAGTATAACCACCGACGTAATCCCCAGTTATTCAAGCGAAGATATCCCGCATCAGCACGTCAGATTACAAACCGATGAACATGTGGTTGATCCCTCTTTTGGCCAACATATGGGCTTATTCGGTTTGTGTTATTCAGTAGCCAAACATTATAATCTATCAGACTTATATCCAGACGAACGAATAGCCGTCTACCCTCTGGATCATACGGATCAATTCGCCGAAGATTTCGCCAACCACGGCCATGCCCGAATACCGCTCATTCCAATGCCTCCATACCGTGAACGAGTTCCGTATGGCGTGTCACGAAACGCGTCGCTAGACCAATCAATCGACACCATGCAGACAATCTGGAATCCGGGGGAGTATGTTCCGCATAAATTGCAACGAACGGATTGGGAACATGATATTCAAACGGCTGCAGAATCTATATCAAAAGCAGTCTTGGTTAGAATTAATAGTTAACACGTTAACTATTAACGTGTTAACTTACGTCCACAAACATGCAGATGTTTACATATTGCCTCTTATTTATGTTTCAAATGGTTGTGATAGACCCCTTGGTGGCAATGTCACGGATAGTAGGGCATCCTCACCTACTTTTCTCTATCCTCTACTCGTTTGACTTTTTATTATGTTTATGCTAAAATTATGAAGTGAACCACCACAATACAGAAACAATCAAAAATGCAGTCGAAAAACACATACCCGAACTAGAGGCTGTTTTGGCTGAACATGTTGATGGCGACGTCGACCCCGGAATTACACTGTACATGGCCAATTGCGGATTTGCTACGGCCGCATTGCAGCGGCTGCTGGACGAGAAGTATGGTATCCAGACCGAACGAGTAGCAACTCGCCTACCTAACCCCGACCCGAACGAATACAAGGGATTAAACCATGTGGTATTACGTCATGGTGACACTGTTATAGATCCCACGCCAAACCAGTTTATAAAAATGGTCGGACTCACCACTGAACGCGCCCAGAACGAAGACTTGCGGCACTTATACCCCACAGAAAAAGTCTGGGTAACCAGCATCGCCGAGGCCCGGGAGCGAGCCAACATGTTCGCTGAACATGTGTACAATCTGGACCAGCAAGGCTTAGTTTCCCAGCCCGAACAGCACGAACTAGGACTGTACGGCGTAGGCGTCCTGCGTGGCAGATCATTAGAGGATATGCAGAATGTCTATGGTGACCTATGGGATATCGAAAATTACAAACCCTACCCTGTCAGCGAACAACGTGAACAATTCACGCACATCGGCCACGATTTAGTCGAACGAGTAAAAAACAGCTAATCTTCGTAAAGTTTTTTCAGCGCTAGGACAAAGCCGGATTCTTTCATACCGGTATGGTTTTCGGTAACGTAATCGTACAAATCATTAGTGGCGGATTTCATATATTTGGCTAGGCGCTGATTTACCTTCGTCTTGCTCCAGCTTTCGCTTGCCCTATTTTGGACCCATTCCAGATAACTGACAATCACGCCACCGGCGTTTGCGATGATATCGGGCAGGATTATTCTGCCGTTTTTTTCTAGGTATTCGTGAGCATCGTAGGTGACGGGACTGTTTGCCATTTCTACTAAATATTTCGCCTTTACTGACTTCATGTTATCCCTGTTCACGGCGTCTTCTAGCCCAGCTAGGACCAGCACGTCGACGTCTAGCGCGAGCAGTTCTTCGTTGGTGATTTGTTTGCCCTTTTCGTAATCAGCAAATCGACCCCGACCATCCTTGAACTTCTGCAGTTCTTCGGCGTCAAATCCGTTAGAATCAAAAACTCCACCGGCTGAGTCGCTGGCGGCTACAAGTTTCCATTTGGGATTTAGTTCCTTGGCAGTGGTCGCAAAAAACGAACCTACGTTGCCAAAACCTTGGACGGCATAGGTCAGCGATTCTTCGGCCTGACCTTCTAGCGCCAGCCACTCCGTCAAACATAGCACGCCACCACGACCAGTTGCCGCGTCACGACCCAATGATCCGCCATTTGGAATAGATTTGCCAGTAAAGCTAGCGCGTGACTTATCGCCGGTCAGTTGTTCGTATTCATCCACCATCCAATCAATAATAGTGCTGTTTGTATTTACATCCGGTGCTGGCACGTCTTGGTCGGGACCAATGTGCTGATGCAGTCCACGGACATATTTGCGGGTTAGCTCCTCTAGCTCCTCGGGTGAAAGCTCGCGCGGATTGACGGCAATTCCGCCTTTGCCACCACCCAACGGCAGACCTACAGCGGCGGTTTTTAGACTCATCAAGGTAGCTAAGGTTTTAACCTCATCTAGCTTGACATTGTGGTGATATCGTATGCCGCCTTTGTATGGGCCACGTGCATTGTTGTGCTGGACGCGGTATGCATCAAACTTTTTGCCACTATCCAGTTCTATCCGAAATACATGTTCGGCGTTCGCCTTTTTTACTTGTTTTTGTATGTCCGCGCCCAGACCCAGACGTGCTACCGCCAAGTCCAAAAATCTATGAGTATCGTCCAACATATCACTCCCCTTTCAAGACTTTTTCGTTCGAGCTTTCATTATAGCATTTTTTGACAAAACAGGTTCAAAGGTATATAATATTTTTATTACTGGGTTCCCGCCCAGTATTTATGTGCAAAAAGAGAGGGTACGTATGTCACGCAGGTTCGACGCTGTGATCGTCGAAAGTTCCAACCCAACCGCTGGCACGGAGGTTTCGATGGCTATCAGCCCCGCTCTCCGAGTAACCGGCATGGTGGAAGATCCCCGACACATCGGTCTCCTCGTCATAGAGGAGTACTCGAGCGCGGACAATGGCGTCACTGTCAAGTGGATCGCTAACCTGTTGTGGGTGGAAGCGCCCTTCAACAAGGTGCAAGAAGTCGCCGATACCGTCGACAACATCGTCAATGTCTACCGATACGAGAAACGTCCAGCGCCCGCACGGTTGCGCTGACAACGAGAGGAAGAGCTAATGCAAATCCTAGAAGTAGTTGTTGCCCGAGAGGCAGGAGAACTGTCACTCGGTGGTAGCATGCGAATCAGTCCCGCCGACGCCAATCGTCCGGCGCGCGTGCTAACCCGCACCGTCAAGGACCGTAAATTCGTTGGCGACCGAATCGTCGACGAGTTCCGAAGCAACTTCGACGTGAGTGCCGAGTGGCACATGGGTCATTTGTTGCGAGTCGAGTTGCGTCAACGGGCCATAAAGTCCGTCCGGCGTTTGGCGCTGAGAGTTGAAGAAATCATCGACACGCACAAGGACTCGAAGTACGTGCCCGAGAACGAGGAACCGTTCAGTCGGGCGTCGATCTGACAAGACGGGGGTAGAAGTGGCCCATCGCCATGCGTGACTACACGCTGGCGATGGGCTTTTCTCATTTCAAGCCACTTGTTCTAGGTCTATTTGTGACGATACATAGCCAAACTCTTGTCTGGGAACGCCCTTATTTATCTTGACACGGATATGTAGCAGGTTGAGCGCGGGATTGCCCATATATACACGTAGCATTACTTCGAAATACTCTGCGGTATTGTTGTTACCCACCATGCGCATAGCAACCTCTTTGGCATGTTCTAGGGCGCCCGGCCCGTACTTATTTGCCAAATCAATTGGCGCGACATACGTGGCGCCCTCGACCTGTCTTACGGAGTTTTCGTCATCAATTAGGGTAACGTTGCCCTCGTCTAGGTATAGAGTTGCCATATGATGGGCGGATGCCATATAGGGGTCGTATGGATCAGGCTCTAACATCCAGTCCAGTATCTCTGACTCTTTTAGATTCCTAATATACGGTTCGGGGTTCATAATATAAATAATATACCACCATTTTGTACAAATAAAAGCAAAAACCCACCTAACCATACAGGCCGGGCGGGCTTCTGCATGATTAGATGGGTCATGAATTGGAAGAGAGACGATTCAAACGGCCGACGACCTGTTGCGCAACCGCGCAGGTCCAGTCACAACAGTGCTGTTCGCCATGCTTGCATTCAGCACACCGACAGTGACACTTGATACTGCTCAGAGTTCTACCTCTTTCCAGCCGGTTTGACGTTGCGTATACAACCGCTCTCGTGAAGCTAGGGCGCTGCGTCGCGCTGCGGCCTGGTCACTGTACTGAAGTGGTGCGCGACTGACGTGCCACACCTGCTTCAATTCGCCCTTGGGCAACATGTCGAACTCTGCCAGAAGTGCCTTGGTCATCGCGGCACACATGTCGTCCGCGGCCTGTTGTTCGCCCGTGGTCAGCGGCCATTGGTTGTCGCCCCATTGGCGATGAGCCAGGTCTCGCAACCGATGCTCCAGCCGCTGATAGACGTCGGCTGTTAACGTATCACTCTCTTGAATCCCCATAAAAGTACTCCTAGTGTAGTAGGTGGTTAGGATTATTAATATTATTACATAAAAATTTAGATAAATCAATATGAGCTATCCAGAGCTGGAGTTCAATATTCTTATAACAACCTGCCCCCTGTGGCACCAATGACATCACCGGACACAAAGCTCGACTCTTGACTTGCCAGAAAGACATACAGCGGTGCAAGTTCGGCAGGTTGACCAGCACGCCCTAATGGAGTGTTCTGTCCAAACTTCGTTAATTTATCTTGGGATTGTCCGTGTGATGGTTGCAACGGGGTCCATACCGGCCCCGGCGCCACGGCATTCACACGAATACCCTTCGGTGTCAGTTCCTGTGCTAGGCCTTTGGTAAAGCTAGTAATCGCGCCCTTTGTCGACGCGTAGTCTAATAGACCCGGGGATGGTCGCGTAGCCTGAATAGACGTGGTGTTAATAATAGAAGCTCCGGGTTTTAGATATTCAGATGCCTCCTGACATATCCAAAACATAGAGAACACATTTACCGTAAATGTATTGACCAGCTGTTTCGATGATATATCCGTAAAATTCTCTTTAAATACTTGCTTGCCCGAATTATTCACGACGATATCTAGACCGCCTAACTCTTTTGCGGCTTTATGTACCAACTTTCGGGCCTCGTCCTCGTTCGTGAAATCCGCTGGCACGCCCACGGCTTTCTGACCGCTGTCGCGCATGACGCCCAACACATCTTCGGCATCGGATTTTTCCGAATCCAAATAACTAATCACGACATCGGCTCCTTCGCGGACGAACGCTATCGCGATAGCCCTGCCAATACCGCTATCGGCTCCAGTTATAAGCGCTTTTCGCCCTTTCAATCTACCGTTACCTTCATAGGTTTCGACTCCGTGATGCGCCTTCGGTCTCAATCCACTATCAAGTCCTGGCTCTGGTTGCTTTTGCTCTGGTATTTCCATAACAGGATATTGAGTCCTGGGATCTGCTATTTTGTACTGATTCATTGATATACCTCCTAGCTTTTATGCCATTTGTCATCATCGCGTCTTTGATACCCGGCCTTTTTTACTGCACCCCAAGCTACTTTGTGGGCGACCTGTTCTATGTCCTCATTACCGCGACGCTTTTTCGGGTCTTTGTAATGACCGTATGCACTATTAAATGCCTCTTTGTATACGTTTTGGGCATGAGCCGGTAGCGCATGTTGCACGCCATCGGGTAAATCTTTGGTTGTTCTGTATGGCATATATCCCTCCTTTTACGTACTATTCTTTGGCCATTGTATATGCGAAGGCTTATGTTTGACTTAAATACAGACAGGGAGGATGCTTCTATCTCGAACAGGACTTGGCGTAGCATAGAAAAAATCCCCAGCCTTTTGGCTGAGGGTTTTTTCTTGGTTGCGGGGGCAGGATTCGAACCTGCGACCTTGTGGTTATGAGCCACACGAGCTGACCAGACTGCTCCACCCCGCGGCGTATGTACAATCCTAGCACTTTAAATACATTTTTTCAAGTGATGTCAACTGCCTGTCTCGGGCTTATCACCAAACAAGAAATCCATCCATTGTTCAAACGGCGTCTTTTTAACCGGACCGACCGTCACGACAGGCTCCACGCTCTCGTCCACCGCCAATGCCTCTTCCGAGTTTGGCGGAAGGATTAGTACCCTTTCGCCAGGTAACGCAAGCCCTAGGCGACGCTTTAACTCTAGAGTTTTGTACTCGTCACTTTGGTAATATCTTTGCTCGTAGCGTAGTGTATCTGCCTGTAACTCCGCCAGTTGTAGCTGGCGATTCTTGTCGTTAATAACGCGTTGTAGCTGGTAGTTTCTCTCGACGGACTGCACCGACGAAATAGCCCAGCTACCAGCAATTACCAATGCCACCAGTAATACGATGTTATTAGATGTCAGCCATCTGTGACGAATGTGGTAGATTAAACTATTCAAACGACGGTTTTGCATATGCTTCTCTATTGTATCGTAGAGAACCTATCCAATAACATCTTTTCGGCTATAAAACCTCGTATGACGCCCCGGTCATAATCTCCGCTCCGCAAAGTGTGTAATAATACTTTTTGTCACGGAGATTAAGTCCAGCATCGCCATTCCAGGATTTTCGCACTTGAAAAGTGTCATTAAATGGGTTCTAGTGGTAAAATGGTGCAGGCAAGGGGCAGTAGCTCATCGGTTAGAGCAGGACGCTCATAACGTCTTGGTAGTAGGTTCGATTCCTACCTGCCCCACCAGAATTTATATATCTTACTACCAGTATTGCAAAATACTGGTTTTTATGATAAAATATACATAGTTTGGTACCTACAAATCCGGAGGTCGTGATGACTACCCAAACCAGCCAGCAATTGCGCTGGATATCAGACGGCAAGACAAACGGCGCCGTCTTTACCTGGGCCGAGAGTGAGCTTCGCAAGCTCGCTCCGCTCGCGATCGAAGCCTACCAGCGACAGATGCGCGATCGATTCCCGCTCTCACACGAAGAGGTCGAACGCCGGCGTGCACACAACGACTGGCTGAAGACTCCGCCCGCGATCGTGCGTAAGGAAATCCTGCTGAGGATCTCGTTGAACATCCAGAACCCCATGTTGGATGCCTACACGAGTCGTGGCGAGGATTGCGACGACGCATATCAGGTGGTCATGTTCGACACCGTGGAGTCGACTCTGCGCCGTGACAATGATTACGACGCCGACTTGCGAGACGCAACAATCGCGGTTCTGCCGGAGGTCTGGAGTGAAATCGGTCGAGAGATCGACGAGCTGGTCGCCAACTTGCCCCGCGCCTACAGCGAGTGATGTTCTAGAAAGAACCCCGCGCTGACTGGCGCGGGGTTCTTTCTTTTTATTTCTCGTTACTTAAGTTTTCGGACTGTTGTTCGCGCCGCTCCACGATACCGTGGACCTTTTCTAATCGCGCGCGTAACTGAGCGGCCAGCTCAATATCACCCCGCTCGCGAGCTTCATCTATCCTAGTTGTCAATTCTTCTATCTCTGGTTGCCTCCGCTCTATGCTAGAATCGACGCCCTGTATTTGTGCTTCTCGGCGCGCTATAACCTCGGCTCGCTGGATTACGGTATCGCCACCTCGGCCCTGATTGTGCATAGCCATCACTTGGTCATCGGTCAGCTCTGTTAGATTAAAAGGCTCGTCACTACCGACGGTATCGTGCCATTTATCCGTGTCTATTTCTTCGGAACGTTCGTAGTTCATATCATCATTATATAACACCCGGGCGGACCAAAAACCCCCGCATTTCTATATGCGAGGGTAATTTGGCACCTGTTTGTTTGTAGTTACATAGTAGCACCAACAAAGACCAAACCGCAAGTGCTTATCGGTGTATTTCGTACCATAAAATGCAAACCGCCCCCAGGTGGAGGCGATTTGCGAAGTATATACCAGTAGGTATTATTTCTTCTTTGAGATGGTTAGGAAACCGTTTCGTGGGTTTTCCTTTACTACTCGATCCTCTGGAAGATCAGTAGGTTCACCCTTTTCGTTCTTTTCTACCTTTGCGAAAAAGTAGATAGTCTGTGGCTTGCCGCCACGAAGAGTAACTGTTGTTTTGTGTAGGTAGTATGTAACACCTTTAGAGTTGGTGTGCTTGTAAGCCATTGGTCTTATACCTCCTTTAATGCTATACAGGTGTTAGATTACAGGGTCACGAGGCCCGTGTCAACACCTAGGGACTAGTTTGCGCCCCTCCGTTGAAGGTGAATTTCCAACAGCCGGCTAATTTTACATCTGTTTTCTTGAGACAAAAACGTAGCAATACGCTACGTTGCGAAGCAAAAAACAGATGTAAAATGCCAGACCTGAAAATTGTAGCTAACGGAGAGGCGCAAACTAGTCCTACCCCCGATTGCTGATTTTGAGTATCAGTTTTAGTACTATTATCCCTATAAAACGGGCAACTATCATTACGATGATTAGGATGCATATCAGTACCGACCAGCCCGCGAAATCATTAGACCAAAGAGGTGAAGCAAAGCTATGACTATAGGCGGCTGTCTTCGGTAATTTCACCGTTGACCGTAGCTCACCCGACGGTCCATATCTTTCCAGATAGTCCACGGTGCACTGTAAATAGGCATGGGAGTAGCTAGAGAATCGTGGCGCGCAAACATCTTGTGCCTTTTTGTATATGTTGCCATTTGCACTTTCAACTCCGCTGGCCTCGTTAATTATCTCCTGGCTATCACGGTTGTATTGATGCTCTAGATAGATGGTTCCCATGTTGGTGTTCATATGAGAAGTAACGTAGCGTTGCAAATCAAATAGGCGGCTTTTTATCTGGTCGGCGTCACCCTGTTGGTCGGCATTCAACACTGCTTCGCGCCTTTGTATCATGCCTATGTTATTTAGTCGTAGAAATGTGGCCGCCAAAAACCCAAACAAAACCAACAGAATAATAAGCTGCCACGTCTTAACAGACTGCAACCTTTTGATACCGTGTTTTATACCTGTATTTTCTGCCACGAATCCCACCTATTGCTACTCTTTAGTATAGCATGAGCAATTATCGTATAATTGGTATGTATGAATATCTATTTTTGCGGAATTGGCGGCGTAGGAATCGGTCCATTAGCCGAGATAGCATTTGATGCCGGCCACAATGTCTGGGGGTCTGACAAAAACGAAGGCATGGTTACGAAGCTACTAGAGGCCAGGGGTATCTCTGTCAGTTATGATCAGTCTGGTGACAACTTGCGCGCTATAAACGAACAACACCCTATCGATTGGTTCGTGTACACGGCAGGCATCACAGAAGAACATCCAGAACTAGTGACGGCACTGTCAATGGGCATCAGAACATCCAAGCGCGATGAATTACTCAGCGAAATAGTCGAGCAAAAAGGCCTAAAATTGATAGGCATCACTGGAACCCACGGTAAAACCACTACCACTGCCATGATGATATGGACACTCAAACAATTGGGTATTCCTATTAGCTATTCTGTAGGCGCAACTATGCAGTTCGGACCTAGCGGCCACTTTGATCCCGACAGCGAATATTTTGTATATGAATGCGACGAGTTCGATCGCAACTTCCTAAAGTTTCACCCGTATCTTTCAATAATTACTTCGATAGATTACGACCATCCCGATATCTACGATTCATCCGAAGATTACACGAGAGCTTTTCGAAAATTCATCGACCAAAGCGCATGGACAATATTGTGGCGCAGTGATGCCGACAAGGTTGGTGATGTCAAAAACGGTTGGGTACTGGGTAATCATGATTCGGCGGATATCAGACTGGCGGGCCAACACAACCGCGACAACGCTAGCCAAGTCATAAAAGCTATCGAACGACTCGGTATCAAGGGCGATGCCGTCACCGCAATAAACAAGTTTCCCGGGGCAAACAGACGCTTCGAAAAGCTTGCAAACAACCTGTACACCGATTACGGACATCATCCTATAGAGGTAGAGGCGACTTTGCAAATGGCAAAAGAAGTCGCGGAAAAGGTCGTGCTTGTTTATCAGCCCCACCAAAACGTTCGCCAACACGAACTGCGCTCTCACTATACAAATTGCTTCGAACAGGCCGACAAAATATACTGGCTACCAACATATTTAACTCGCGAGGATCCGGAATTACCCGTTCTGACCCCCAGTGACCTGATTGAAAACGTCACGAACAAGGATGACGTAATCATATCAGAGCTCGACGACAACCTGTGGCGTCAAATCCAATCAGAGATTGATAATGGATCACTCGTGCTGGTTATGGGCGCCGGTTCAATCGATGACTGGGTTCGCAAGGAACTACGACAAAAAGCCTAGCGATTATCACCGCTACCGTGTAGCTTGCCTCTTTGTTGACGACTAGCTAGTTTATCTATATTTGCTTGGGCTACATCCTCTAGCGAGTAGCCAAGTAGATGTGAAACAGCGTTAACATACCAAAGCACGTCGCCAAGCTCCTTCATGATTTCTTTTTTATCTTCATCACTTAGGACACCTTGTTTATCACGCAATAGTTTTTTAAATTTACCCAGAACCTCTCCGCTCTCATCAGATAATCCCAAAATCTGACCCATCATTTGCGAGGTAATGTCGCCGTAGTCATACTGTGTTGTTAGTGTTGTTATAGCGCGCTTCGAATACTCATCAATATTCATGTCAGCCCTCCTGTTAGTTCTATCTAATACTAACAATTGTGTTCGAATTCCTCAAAATAAAAGGGGTCACGAAAAAAAGTTCGGGTCATAATTTGTTCGACGCCGGGTGCCAAGTCCAATTGCATCAGTTTGTGCGGACGCATCCACTGCGTATGTTCGTTCGTCTCTATATTATCGCGATAAAAGGCGAACACATGGGCAAGCGTCAAGATAACCTGCTCGCCGTTCTGCGTAACACGAATATAGCAGTCACCGGCATGGCGCATTTCTTGATCTACCACCCCCAATTTCTCCCGTGCCTCGCGCCGAGCAGCCATGTGCACATTGGCGTCATCATTGTGCAGCTTGCCGTTTGGCAGGTTCCAACTGTCAATAAATGGTTGTTTCGTTCGTCGTTGCAACAAGATGTCGCCCTCACTGTTTTGGATGACGAACATGGTCACTATCTTTGGCTGATTTCTGACGAATAGCTTATCTTCGTTTACTCTATCGACATAAATCAGTCCGGCAACATCAAGAGTATAGCCATCGTCAACCTTTTTGACCATCCCGCCTTTTAGTAGCTGGGTCAGATGATAGCTATATAAATTCGTGTCTACGCGAGGCGGTCGCATATCACGAAATCGAGCAGTTTTTTGATGCATCAATGTGCTCAAAATATTTTTTTGTATATTGTGTTTTACTACTGTTTGATCAATCATTTTTGACTCAAAATATACTGTCTAGATGTTTATATGGTATCACGTTACGATGAAAATGTGATAGAAATCCACACGGAAAGGAATAGGGTTTGGCAAAGGAAAAACAACCAACAAATATTGGGTATCATCTGACCGAGATCCCCAAAGGCCAAGTGGGAGAATCTAGCAAAATATTGGAGGAGGTATTAGAGCTACAGGACGCCGAACAACAAGACGCGAAAATCATGCAACTAGTTGAACTTTCGGACATAATCGGTTCAATCGCCCTATACATGGAAAAGCACCATCCATCGACCACGATTGACGACTTAATAATAATGGCGCGTATAACGAGGAGGGCTTTTGAAAATGGCAGACGTTAAAAACCATAGGCCTCAATTTATAGATTATCGTAAGATTTCGGAGGCATTAGACTACTATGAATCTCGGGGATACGAGTACATGGAGGTGCCTTGGGTTATTGACCATAAATCTACCGAGATAACATTACCAGCAGGCCGTGAAGCTACTGCACTACAATATGGTGATTTGGTCGGCAGTGCCGAGCAGAGCTTCATCGAACTAATGCGTCGTGGCGAAACTATACTAAAAGCCTGCGCTGTTACCCCGTGTTTTCGTATCGAGGATAGTTATGATGACCTACACTATCCGTACTTTTTAAAATGCGAGTTAATTGATACTGATGCAACCGACGAGAACTTGCACCAAATGATAGACGACGCCAGTGCTTTCTTTTCGCAGTATACAGAGGTCGATATAGAGGAAACAGAGCCTGACGCATACGATATAGTCGACCGCAAAATGCGAATAGAGTTGGGCTCATACGGTATCCGTAACTGTGAGGGTAAGCGGTTCATATACGGGACCGGCGTTGCACTACCTCGTCTGACTTCAGTTCTAGAAAGAAATCGTGATAATATACAGGTTAATACATGACAGAAAAAACACCACACATCGATGATTATGTTCATGATGACTATGCCCAAATCGAGAGAAAATACATTCCAGACAGCGATGCCCGTGATCTGTTGAATGATACTTTTACAGATAATCGTACGCGCATAACCCAACTGCAACTGAGTCATACTTCGGAACCATACAATTTATGTATGCGCAAACATACCCCCGAGGGTAAACCACCGGATTTTCGCGTAGAAATAAAAAACGTGGGAATGATGAGCGAAGATGGGTGGCGACGTATGCAGATACCGGCCGACATAGACCGAGAGCTTTTTGAACAGTACGAGGATCAAGATGTTCCAGTCGTTAAAAAATGGCGCGCATATCCGCTAGACAACCGTGATGTACATATTGATTTCTTTGACAACGGACACGTCCACGCCAAAAGCCGCAATCCCAAATCCTGGACACAATTCATTCGTTCGTACGATCTGTCAGAAAACTTTGCAGATATCACTGGTAATCCCCTTTCCAGTAGCGAATGGTACGCGCATAACGATTACAAGCGAAGCCATGGTGGACGCGAGATATTGGCGCCACGCACCAATCCGTCGGTTGACCATGCTATATCTGAAATACATGCATGGCGCTCTATACATAATGAAAAGCCTATCATACAAGTTAGTGGCAGATCTGGATCGGGCAAAACGTATTTTGCACATCTAATAAAGCAAGAATTGTCGAATGGCAGTAATCCACTACAAGCAATAGTGCTATCAACCGACGAATATAATCGAGGGCGCACCGAGCTCTACAAGCGTGGCGGTGGAACCTGGCATAATTACGATGCCGACGAAGTATGGGACACGCTTGAATTTGGGCACGACATGCAGCGATTGCGTTCCGGAGAATCAATCCCCAAAATATATTTTAACTATGATACCGAGGAAAGAGAGATAGTTGGCACGATTAATCCAGATGAATATGACGTTATTGTTTACGAGGGCGTAAAATCCCACAGCCCCGATCTGCATGGACTAGCCGACCTGACCTACGAGGTCCCGACGCCACTGGCAACATCGCTCGGCCGACGTATTGTGCGCGACCTTATGACCCGCCCGCGTTTTGCGGATCCAAAAGCAAATCTAACTTATTATCTTACATACGCCGAGCCTGAATATAGCAGACTATACCTACCTAGCTCCAGTTAACTGCGGGATATAGCTATCTTTGCAACGATTGTCCGAAGGTTTCCATATTCCGGTCTGTCCGCAGTTGCGATGTATAAATTCTTTGACACGTATCCTTTTGGGTTTACCGTCTCGCCCTGTTGATGCGTAATATGTGGCCGAAATCCTTCATGAGTATATTGTGGCTTCTCATGTACGGCGTCTAGACTAACAAGAGACGAAACGACTCTTTCGTGCAAATCAATAAGTTCATGACGTCTCTCTAACGTCGTGACGGTTACTGGAATTTCGCCTTCATTTGTCGTAGCAGTAAACGTTTCCTGACCATTCGGCGTCAAGCGAATTGACCTTGTGTAGTTATCTCCAACACAATCTGAAATTTCTCCCGTCGTAATTTCCTGATCTAGCCAAAACCAATGCACCAGCGTGGAATGCAGTGGTAACATCTCGTATTGCTCGCCTGTTTGCACGGGCGTTACTTCGTTTGCGATTAGGTATGGTTTCATTTCGTATTCCTTGTCCGAACAAAATTCGTCTTTAATCCTTCGCCTAACCACTTTATTTCATATGTAGTCATGATTTTGTAGTCGTCGTTTAGGTCTGAATTTTGCAGATCATTAGACTCCTCCAAAATCGTCCAGTTTTCTTTTTTGAATTGTTCAATGCTCCAATCAAAAAACTCTCGATTGTCATGTTTCAGCAAGATTTCCCCATCACTACGTAACAGCTCTTCGTACTGTCGCAAAAAATACGGATGCGTCATACGACGTCGTTCAGATCGCTCCCGCGGGAATGGATCGGGGAACGTTATCCATAGTTTTTTTAGCGATTTTGCAGGCACAACTTCATGTAATAAATCGGCACGGGTGCGTACAAACCAGATGTTTTCTAGTTTTCTTTTTTCAGCCTCAAGAGCACCCTTTTGTAATCGATCGGCCTTTACATCGATTGCGACAAACGTTGCTTCGGGATGTCTGGTTGCCAACTCTACAGAGAAAAGAGCCGTACCAGCTCCGAGTTCTATTACATCAACCTCGCGTCTCTTCCATTCTTCCAGCTCGAAACATAGTGATGAATTAGCAAACAATGCAAACTTATACTTTTTGCGTTTTCTAGAAATGACAAAATCGTTTGGATTAAGGCGCGTCAATTCCTAATGCCTCGTCTTCAAGCGCACTGGTTTCGAACACACCTTCGCTATCAACACGCATTGTTTCTCGATCATACAGCTCTAAAAACTCGTCGATTGTGTCAGAGTCGACTTCGCCAGACGCTGGGAAGCTCTCGAAGGTGCTTGGCTGGACTTGGTCTTGTACCGATTTATATCCGGGACGACTGATGTCTAGTTGTGCAGAGCCGCTCGACGCGTACAAAGCCATAGCTACCATCACTAAAACCAGCGCCAGCACAATACTACCAACAACCAGTACTAGCAATCTCTGTTTGTACCACGGAATCCTAACTTCTGGAGAAACTAGGTCTACGTCATTCATCATCTGTCTCCGTTAAATTATCGACTCTAAACTTCTCCACTTGGCTACGGTATTTAGATATTAGCGCCTGGATTTCTATAACGGCCTCTCTTACCTCTCCGCGTTGTTCGCGTGCCACTGCAACCCTGTCATAAAAAGTAACTGGTGTTCGCTGGCAATCCATCCGAACTAGTTCAGACATCGTGTCATCGTATATTTTATACACCTTGCGAAACTTATCCAGCGTAGCAACGTAATCGCTAGCTGTTTTTACTAGGCTACTTGCATCGAATTGGTTTAGTGTCAATCGACTATTCAATCTAGCCATTAGTTTGTCACCGGTAGAATAATATATCTGGTTACTGTTAATGTACTGCGGGGCATCGCTAGCGTGTATGCGACCCAGCGTCGCTAAGGCAACTGGACAGTTTTCTTTGATGCGTGCCACGTGTGCATCCGTCATTGTCACAGTAACGGCCAGCGCAGGACTTACGACTACTGTCGCGATAACAACCGGTATGGCAATCAGCCTTGGAATATTGAACTTCATTGCTCTTATTATCCCGCCCAGCGGTTATTTGGTCAAATACAGATTATTGCCCCTACGGGACACCAGTCCATCTTTGATGAGTCCAGACAGCGCCGTATCAAAACGATGATCATTAATAACCGTTTTTTGTAGTTCCTCAAACGTCGTACTGTGCCGAGATAGTTCCCTGATGATTTGCCCCCTCACCTCTCGGACACTACCCTTTAGTGGCGCCTGTTTTTTGTAGTGACGACTGCGGTTCGGACCAATACCCTCTTTCTTGAGCCAGGAGCCATAATCCATCAGCGCCCAATAAAAATCACGCGGGCTAAAGTCTGGCAAACTTTCAGTTCTTTCCATCATCCATGGCACTGTTTCCCGCATTTTTTCCAAAATAGAACTATCGTCAACACTGTCAACATCGCCAAAAAAGTGATGGATATACACAGCACGAACATTCGTCTCGATAAATAACGTTGGTTTATTTAGCGAGTACACCACGATAGCACCGGCCGTATTCTTACCAACACCTGGTAGTTTTATAAGCTCGGATTCAGTATCTGGAAACTTATCCAAACGATGAACGTGCTTGGCCACTTCATGCAAAAATTTTGCACGGCGATTATACCCCAAACCCTGCCATGCCCGTAGCACGTCCGCCAGTGGCGCCTCGGCTAGTATCTCCTCGTTTGGAAACTGTTCGATGAATGAATTGAACTTCGGTATAACACGATCGACTTGCGTCTGCTGTAACATCAGTTCGCTGACAAATACGTAATACGGTCGCGTATCCTGCCGCCAAGGCATATCCCGATACAACTCCTTGCCTCTCTGACTGACCAGTCGTATAAATTCGTCATTGTTCATACTAACTAGTATAATAAAATTATGATGCAATTTACTCTTGCCGGTGGGTGTTTCTGGTGTTTAGATGCCGTTTATCGACGTATCAAGGGTGTCGAAAATGTCGTTAGCGGCTATACCGGCGGTGATGTTCCGACGCCGACCTACGATCAAGTATCACTTGGCACAACCGGCCACACCGAATCGGTACAAATCACTTTTGACGAATCAACGGTGAGTGCCGATGTGATATTGGATTTGTTCTTTTTGATTCACGACCCGACCACAAAGGACAGACAAGGTAACGATGTCGGTAGCCAATATCGTTCTGCTATGTTTTATGAAAATGATAGACAAAAGAAATTGTTCGAGAACGCGATAGAGCGTGCCGGGGAACATTGGGGCGACAATATCGTCACCGAGATATCACCGCTTGGCATGTTCTATCCTGCCGAGGATTACCATCAAGATTACTTTAGCCAAAACCCCGGCAACGGATACTGCTCTGTAGTGATAGATCCGAAGATTACGAAAGCCCGTAAGAAATTCGAAAAATATTTCAAGGACAAAGCTTAATGTTGATTACAAAATTCCAGCACGCGTGTTTCATGGTCGAGCAGGATAGCAAGTCGCTAATAGTTGATCCGGGAGCTTGGAGTGATGACTTCATTATTCCAGAAAATGTATCAGCCATTATAATTACTCATGAACACCAGGACCATCTGGACAAGTCTAAGCTCGCTGCGGTTATAAACGATAACCCTGACGCGGTAATAATTGGCCACTCTGACGTAATGAACCAGCTAGCAGGTATGAACACTAAGTCTGTTAACTCTGGAGAATCCCTTATGATTGGCGGATTCGAGCTGGAATTTTTTGGCGGCGAACATGCGATTATCTCGCCCGACCTCCCAACAATCGCTAATTTAGGAGTGATGATAAACGGCGAACTATACTATGGTGGCGATTCGTTCTCGGCCCCACGAAAGCCGGTCAGCTTACTTGCGCTGCCCGTGTCTGCCCCATGGATGAAATATAGTGAAGTTGAGGCATATCTGCAGTCGGTGAAACCGAGCAAAGTTTTTCCAACGCACGATGCCATACTGTCGGACAAGGGTAAGGAACTCGCAGATAGAATGACGTCCAGGGCGGCCGAAAGAATAGGCGCCCGTTACGAGCGCCTACCATCTGCTACACCAATTAAAATCTAGCTAGGGTTTTTGAAATGCTTTTCGGCATCGGTTTTTACGTTTTTTGCCGTTTTTACTGCATCGTCAGAAACTCTCTTGGCTCGAGTTCGCGCTTCACCACCCAGCTCTGCTGCTTCCGCCGCAATCTTCTCGGCTGATGCCTTTGCGCTGCGTCCAAAAGCAACCGCTTCTTTGCTAGCTACATCCGCGCTTCGCTTGATGGTTTTTCCACCTTCAGTAGCTGCTTTTTTTGCCTCGCCAGCAGTTCTTTTTAGATCCGCGCGCGTTTCCTTGCCACTTTTTGGAGCTACTAAAATACCTGCTACGAATCCAGCCACCGTTGCTACTGCTAATTTGAAAACTTTTGACATATTTCCTCCTTACTTCTTGAACATATCTACTATTGTGGATATTAGCTTTACCGGACTTAACCAGTCAGTTGCTTCAGCGACGTTATCTGAAACGCGTTCAATATTTTTCGCTATACGATTTACTCGCACTATTAAAACCGTCACTGCCGCTACCAGCGAAACAATTACGACGGACAACAGAATGACCGCGATTGTTAGTAATACTATGATTGTTGAATAATCTTCCATGTCTTTATTATATTACTTTTGTGTTTATTAGTCATTGTTATATTAACATCAAACGTAGTTTTGTTAACAACATACGTATTACTTGTCTACTATGTAGTCTTCGTTGTCATTTAGTGGAATAACTATAAAATTAGGATTCAATTCCTGTATTTCTGGAGCACGATTTCTGTATATCTCCTCGATACTATCGTTGTGCGGTACGATTATCGAATCTATTATGCCCGCGCCGTCCCATATCGGATTACTAGGAGCGTCATCCATGATATCAAAGCCACGAAGACTAGGGCCCACCACAATAGCGCCAGCACTTTCCCCTACATATGTGCCCCCTTGCCCTAAATACTGCTTCAAGGTTTCGTCAAATCCCGACTCAACCATTGCGCGTCTCAGATCAAACGTATTGCCCCCAATGGCATATATGAAATCGTAATCGGATGGCTTAAACTCATCATTACGTAAATCAACTCTAACGGTATTATTTAGACCAATATTCGATAGAAATGTTTCTAGTTTGGATATTTTTTGCTCGCGATTTGCAGGAGACTTGCGATCTTTGGCATTCGTTATTATGGCGCCAGAGATTTCGCTCGGGTTCTTGCCGATCAAAGCATATAACTTTTTAGGATTCGGAACCCTATACGATGATAGATATAGTTTGTTCATTATTAAGGAGAGAGACGATTGATGTCCCTTGGGAACAAGGTTGCTTCTTTTACGTTATTCAGCCCGATGGTTTTTTCGACTAACCTGTCGATACCAAAGCCACACCCGCCATGCTGAGGTAGACCATACTTAAACGCCTGCAGATAGTATTTGAATCCGTCGTGCGTAACGTCCAGCCCCGCATCCGTCATTTGTTGAATCATCTTTTCATAGTTATTTTCGCGTAGAGGAACTGTGGATATTTCCAAACCACGAAACAGCAAATCGCCCCACGCTACAGTCCCGTCGTCTTTGAATTTGTGATAAAACTTACCAGCTTCCTTTGGAAAATCTACGGCATACACTAGGTCGCTACCCAGCTGTTTGCGGGCATGCTCTGATATCCACTTTTCCTCGTCCGGCGTCAAGTCCTTTTCGTGAGTTGTATCGTTTTTTGTAGCTTTGGTATACATATCGTGAATTTCGGCGATCGTGAAACGGGGCACCTTACCGTCCTCTGGTAGCTTCAGTTCCGGCGCGTTTAGGGATCGCAGGTCATCTGCATGCTCGTCGTAAACACGGCGCAGTACGGACCGAGTCATATCACCAACCGTGTCCAAAACCTCGTCATGGCTTTCGACGAAGCCCATTTCTATATCTAACATAGTCAATTCTGTTAGATGTCGGGTGGTAGCACTAGGCTCAGCACGATAGCTATGACCAATCTCATATACGCGCTCAAAAGCACCAACCATAATTTGCTTATAGAACTGTGGGCTCTGGGCTAGCGTAGCTGTCTTGCCGAAATAGTCTAGCTTAAATACCTCGGCTCCACCCTCAGTCGCTTCAGCCAATAGTTTGGGCGTGTCGATTTCCACGAACTCATTCTGTGTTAAATAATCTCGTATGTATCTAGTTAAATCAGCGCGTATCTTGAATATTTTTTGCTCTTGAAGATTTCGAATATTCAGAACTCTATACTCAAAAAGCGTATCTAGGTTGTCAGGTTTATGACCTATTGGCTTATCTATTTCTATAGGTGGTTCATCCGTGACGGGCACCTCAACTTCTACCTTTACATCATGTAGCTCCGCGCCACCAGGAGCGCGTTCGTCAGCGACCACTTTTCCGGTAAACTTAACGACTGTACCTATTTGCATACCGCGAAGTTTTTCGATTTCATCTTTGTCCTCAACCAAGCTCTGCGCCAAGCCGCTACGATCACGCACAGTCAGAAAATTCAAACCACCTAGCAAGCGTTTTTTGTGAAGCCAACCATGTATAGTAACGGTCTCGCCAATTTTTTGAGATAAATCTCGAATAAGAAGTCGTGTCATATCAGAGGTATTTTACCATCAAAAACCGATTTACACTAGCACGAGCATTATTTTCCTAGCAGAGATCCGGCAATGTCAGATAGGGTCAATATTCCCATGGTTCGTCCCTCTTCGTCAACGACAATCAATACATTGAGCTGGCTTTTTTGAAGTATTTTTAATGCCGATGGCAACATGTCGTCTGACTTTATTCGGAGTACTTGTGGTGACATAATCTTTTCCACTACCTGTGATTTTCTGCCGCTGTCGATTTCTAGCAGGTCAGACGTATTTAAAATACCAACAACCGTGTCTAGGTTACCGTCAATAACCGGAAAACGACTAAAGCCACTGCGATGCAAATCATCTAGAACTAGAGGACCCAAGAGCTCTCCTTGTTTAATGGGTACTATGGATTCTCGCGGGGTCATAATCTCGCTTACTGGCGTATTATGCCATGTAATACTACGTTTTATTATGGTTTGTTGCTGAGGAGTCAGCACTCCACTGGCAGATTCAACCATATACACTAACTGTTCGGTTGACTCTAGCTGTTTATCCTTGGGTATTCTTCGCTTGCTCCCCAGTAGTTTACCAACAAAGGCATACTTTTCAACAAAGTTGAGGAACTTTGATTCGTACTGCGAATAAGCACGGGTCATGCCACCTTCGAGTTTTTTCTGTGATGCGACAAGCATGCCGAATATTATCGCGATCAGGGCGAACGCTATACCCCACCATTGCCACAACACTATCGACGTCGCGGTAACTAGTAGAATCGAAAGATATACGTAAAATCGAATGATGGCACGTATGTCATCTAGTAACTCCTCGCGCCTTATCGAGTGTTTGTCCTGGTTCTTTTTCAACTGGAACCAACTGCTGGCAGTCCTCTCGGGGCGTATCGCCATTAATAGCACCATGCTAAAGAATAAAACCCCCCAGGATATTAGCAATAGCGTTGTCATACGACCACTATACTATATAATTGGGGTATAAGTAACGGAGGAAACTGTGAGTAGAAATACATGGATTATATTTGTCATCGTATGCGTGACTATTTTGGGCGGGCTAATATTTTTGTCTAGGCAAAATCGCGTCGAGGTTGGCGACGTAAATACCGGTGCCGTGATAGCCGCTAGCGAAGCAAACGGAAATATCGCCGATCACGTGTATGGATCAGAAGAAGGAAAAGTAACGCTGATAGAGTACGGCGACTTCCAATGCCCAGCATGCCGTAGTGCATTTCCAATTCTTCTAGAGTTAAAGGAAGAGTTTAAAGACGATTTGACGTTCGTATTTCGTAACAACCCGCTACCTCAGATTCATCCAAATGCAAGAGCGGCGTCAGCAGCGGCTGAAGCCGGCGGACTACAAGGTAAGTTCTGGGAGATGCATGATGCCCTGTTCGAACAACAAAATATATGGGGTAACGCATCTATCGAGGAACGACTACCTATGTTTGTCACCATTGCCGAAGATGCAGGAGTCGAGGATTTGGATAAATTCAAACGCGACATGGAAAGTAAAAGAGTTAGCGATAAAATTAATTTCGATCTAGAGCTAGGGCGCAAAGACGGAGTTAGTGGAACGCCAACCATATTGCTCAATGGCGAAAAAATAGAAAGCGACGTTTGGTCGGTTTACGACAAGCTTGCCAAAAAAGTACAAGAAGCTATAGACGCAACAAAAGAGTAATCTATTCGTCAAAAATAAAAAATCGCTCCGGTGCATCGGAGCGATTTTTTATTCCCTATAGTGGGTCTATTGTGCTATGTAAAGTTGCCACTCGGCAGGCTCCACTTCCACCGCGATCTGCTTGCGTCTTGATGACACAAACTTGATTGCTATTGGCATGAGGCTTTTTACTCCCTTTTATTACATATGTCTCGCTTTAATCGACCAAAATTTTTATGTTTTTGTTTCGTATCTGGTCGAGACACAAGATTAATCTTATCAATCAATAGGCCTAGAGTCAATACTTTTTACAGGGGTAGTGCTAATGCTTTGCCATGTTTGTCGCATTAGCACAAGCGCTATGAACCCTCTTTATTCATTGCCTATCCCGTGTCTCCAGGACCAGTACTTTCTGTCCAGCAATGGACGTCGCGTAATGTATGTTAACTGTTGGGATATATTGCACGAAAATCGCCAAGATTCCCGGCGAGTATCGGAGTCTATGGTTTGATCAAATACTAGCCTATCTAATTCGTCGCGAAAGTTCCTCAAACGTTCCACATGGGGGGCTGGCATGGGCTCGTGTATGTCACACAGGACTAGCGCGAGCCGTACAAAGGTTTCACTGGGTAATATTGGATCGCCTCGTTTATCTTTGGATAAAGGTCTGATGTCATGATCAAAATGAATGCCGTCTTTCTTTCCTTTATACGCAAATGTCCCGTGATCGTATTGATTCATGGGAATCACGAGCACGGGATGTTCACGAAGTTCATGCGTGTCTGGATAACTGTCAAAATGGCGCTTGTAATACAAGACGTGGTGGGCATTGTGATTAGAAGGTAATTTAGGCTGCCCACCCTTTTCCATAGCTACACTATATGCCCCCTATAAAAGTTATCTATCGTCGGCGTCTCGTTGACCTAGCCGCCCTAACCGCTTCTTCTTTTGCGTCTTGTTCTAGTTCGCGTGCATCTATTGTCTCGCCGTTATAGCGCAACACGCCACCTTGAATATCTACTTGCTGGAATTCGTAATCACCGTCGCCGTAGTCACGGATGACCATGACACCGTTCGTCCAGTTTTCAGAATACCTATATGGACGGTTTTTCTCATTGATTGCCGAGTGGAAGCTCGGTACGTTACCGTTTAGGTTACACAGCGCGCCACAAACATATGCGCCAAGCTGTTTGCCTCGTCGATCACGATGTAATTGCATTTCAGCCTTGTGCGTATGGCCCTGAACAACGTTACGGTCCTGATTGTGCGGGTGATTAGCCAGCCATACCGCGGTACCGCCACGACCAGATGATTTAGTGCCGTGGAAAAAGGCTAGGTCTTCGCGTGCATAATGATCTTCATCCTCTGGCTGCTGAAAATCTTCCATGCTGCCGTTGTATCGGAACGTAGCCTCACCATATCCGCCAACGAAATCCCATCCAAAGTTCTTGTCATTCATCCCTATCATGCCAGGATATGACAGCTGTGAATGTTGTGTTTTACCGACACGAACATTGTACAACTCTGGTGCGTTTTTCAACATGTACTTATCCCAACGTTCAGAGTGATTTGAATCCAGGATTATACGTCGTTGTGCATGAGGAGTTGCGTCACGCAGATCCATATAGAATTGCTGTGTTCGTTCTAGTGATGGACCTAGGGTTCCATGGAAGTGATCCGCGTCGGCACCAAATCGGCTCATTTCTGCCAAATCAGTGGTATCGCCTAGGTCTATTACTACATCGGGCTTCACGTGCGCCGCCAAGGCAACTGCGGCCCTCATAGCATCTTCGTCGTGAAGTGTTAGAACTTCACCATCTTCTAGTCGACGATAGCCAATCTGAGCATCACCTACTACGAATAATAGGTTGTGATCGCGCTTGACTGGTTTTAGTTTTCTTCGATTTGGTTTTGGTACATCTAGGGGCTGTACTATTAGGTCGCTCAATGTCTTTTTAGGGCGAGTTTTGGTAGAGATTTTTCGTAGGTTAACCGTATGCGCAACACCATCGTTATCCTTATAAAAACCCTGGTAGTCATTTCGGATCGAGCTAACAACCTCTTCGCGCTCTGGATCATGCCGAGAAACAATCGCATCCGCAGAGTCATAGATTTCACTTAATTCCGCTTCGCCCATGTGGCGGTCATATTCGTGATCCGCATGAAAGGTTCGCTCTGCGGCCCTAGCCTCGTCTTCAGTAAAGTCGCTACCCTCTCCGCTATTTTTTACTACTGTTGTTTTTGATTCTGGTGATTTTCTCGGCATCTTATCCCCCTATGTTTATACATAATTTATGGCCACCCTCTACTGTGGTGGCCACCCTATCCTATTTTTACCTTCATATGCACTCCCTTTTAATGTAATTATAAGTATTCAATTTATGCTTTTCAGCCACATAGTGTTGACTCAATAGCAATTGACTCGCCTATGCTTGACTCAAATTGGGTTGACTTGTGACACTTTCGCAACTTATAATTCTAGTAACAACGACAGTAATACGAGGGAGCTTGCCGAGCAATGCACTATATCCAAAAAGGTATCATTCAAAAGCTAGCTAGGCTCGCCCCCCAACGATTCTCAGACCTTCAACCAGACGATGTACCGAACAATACTTTTTCGTATCATTTAAAGAAATTATCCCAAGCTGGCTACGTAGAGCTAACGGATGGAGGTTATGTTGCCACGCGAAAGGCCATGAAGTCCATCCAGTATGCAGCTGATGGCGACAAAAAGACCCGTGTTCCTATTTTTATTACCGCTATATACGTTACTAACACTGATGATGAAGTCCTGTTAATCGAACGTAACAAACAACCATTCGTGGGCTGGTGTGGCATACCGGCAGGCCTCATACACCAAGGCGAGCATATGCACGACGCTGCTAGACGTGAATTGATGGAGAAAACGTCCATAAAGGCACCCAGCCTAAAATTCGCCGGGGTGCTCGATTTCCAATACCTCGAGCAAATCAGTGGTGACCTTTTCGTACACACCGTGGCATTTATATACTCATACAAATTGCCAGGTGACGGCAAACAACTTGCTGGCCACACTACGAGATATGGAAAACTTTTGTGGTCAAAACTAGATCATGCTCATATCCTTCCAGAGGTGGAAACCGTAAAGGATTTGGTAAAAAATTCTACTCCATCAGTTGAATCTGTTAACTACGATGAGCCAACCATTAGTACTCAAACTAAAGAGAGTCAGCGTTTTTTAAGGAAATAGAATCCCAGCAGACCTGCCAGCAAAATACTAATCAGCACTATCGCCCAAAAGGTCAGAGGCCAACCCCCGCCTGGTAAATCAACGTTCATGCCATAAAGTCCGGCAAACATTGTAGGTATAGCCAACGCTAGCGTAATAACGGTGAGCAATCGAATTGTCTCGTTCAGACGCGTATCCATGACCGCGCGATACGAATCACGAACATTGGTAATTGTACGCAAAAGTGATTTACAACGTGCTATCAACTGTTCAAACTCGATGGATACGTCTTCGACCAAGTCACGGTCATCTTCATATAGTGGTAGCATCTTTCCGCCTAGGATCTTTTCGAGTGCGGCATTCGTAGATAACAGTGCGTCTAGATAATCATTGAGCTTTCTTTCGTATTCCGTCAACGTACGAATATCACGGCTGGTGAGGCGGTGGACGTCACTCGTCGTTGCCCGCATTTGGCGGTTGATACTAGATACGCGAGTTTGATACTGACGCGTGATTGCCTCTAGCATAAACATAAAGAACTGGGTTTTACGCGTCGTCGAAGATTTAGACTTGTCGATAAATGGGCCCCACATTCTCTCTAGGCTGTCGCGACTAATCGTATATATATGCTTTTTACCCAGGGCAAACAGTATAGGAGTGGTAAAGTCATTAAATTCATCATCGGTATCAGGCAGGCGCGTGATGAAATACACCCAACCGTTCTCCAGATCGACACGCGGAACCTCATGCGGGTCCAATGCGTCGTTCATTAGATCTTCGTCCATACCCAAACCAATCAATATAGCTTTCTCTTCGTCGGTAGGACGCTCTACGCGAACCCAACTGCCTGGTTGCAGCTGATCGCGCTTTTTGATAGTCATCCTATACTGGGTGGAGCGTAAATATGTAATCATGTTATTCTCTGTTTCTCATCTGTTAATTATAGCAAGAATACACCTTAACCCCAAGGAGTAGCTATTGTCGCTTTTGTGATTTCAGTTTATACTATCGCAAACGCAATAAACTCGAGGTACAACAATATGCCCAGAAAAGAAGCTTTTTGTCGCAAAGAGAATAACCGAAACAGAGTCCATCAGAACGCAATTCGACTAAACGCGTCACGAGACGGGGTGCATTTTCACGCCGGTGACATTGATTGGGACAGGCTAACGGTGGACCCAGACGATCCGCGCTGGCAACTACATCCAAAAATCCATCCTATTGCTAATCATGAATGGCACAAAAAGGAATTAACGGAAGAAGACAGAATTAGATTGGGCATACAGATGTATGCTCACACGTTTTTGGTCGGGGCGCAGTTCGAGCTAGCGCTCATGGCTGGCGCCGCGGCTCACTCTATGAGGCTTTCCACTTCCAAAAACAAGTCACGTCATTCGGACTTTCAATACATTATGCAAGAGGTAGCGGACGAGGCAAATCACGATATGATGTTCGTCAAGTTCAACGAAAAGGTTCAGGAAGCAGGAATCGACACGACAGATGGTGCATCGCCTTGGTTCCGAAAAATAACTCCAGCAGTCGCGCAATTCGCCTATAACCAACCCGCCGGATTTTGGACCGGCGTATACATGGGTGAGGCACCTATAGAACGCGTGCAAGAAAATATGATTGCCCTGCATGATAGTGGCGAAGTAGAGTTACCAGAGGTGCTGGAAAACGTTATCAAGATTCATATCAGCGAAGAGCGTCGACACATAGCATTCGTAAAGGACTACTTGGGCGATGTTCTAGGAGAGGACGATGGTGGCAACCTGCGGATTGATGGGCTCAAGCGGTCAACCTACAAAGCAACCTATCCAGCTACATTGGCATTTGCCAGGCGATTGATTACGTATCCAAACAAAGAAGCTAGAAAAGTCATGGGCATACCCGATAGGGTCGCGCGTCAAACAAGCCGATCCGAGGAATCCAAGAGATATATGTTGGATCTAGTAGAAGATCCTATCGAGTTTGCACATAATAACGGTTTGATGGACAGCAGGCTGGGGCGAATCAGCGCGAAAGTTCTAGGCGTATATGACAAGGAGTTCGTACGCCAACTTGACGCCCGACAATAGCTACCGATCAGCCAATCCTAGAACACTATCTATGTCGTTATAGTATGGCCCTGGTTTAGAATAATTGTTCGTTATAGAAAAATGCGCCATCCTACGAACCGCGTCCAAATTAGCCACCGTTTTGTCACTAGGATCACCAAACTCTTCTACCAAACTACGCGCCGTGAAATCTTTTAGTGTCTGTTGGGATTCGGTGTCGCGCTGCCTCCGTACTATTCGACGATGGCGAAGCTCTGTCATAGCCTCGACGAATATTAACGTACCTCCCATTTCTAGCAATTTTTCCGCCTCGCCCACGGTGCGCATACCAGTTACCGCAAGTCCACCTGGATAAGCTTCAGGGGACTGTTCCCATTTTTCCATAGACGCCATTACCAATGCACCTACGCTCCTGTATTCACGGCGCAATTGTATACCTAGATCGATCAGTGTTTGTCTTTCGGTATCAAGTCCTCTGTCACGAGCCACTTCACGAACCAAATCTCCTGTTGGAGAATGCAAAAAACCGTGATTCTCCTCTAGGTATTTTCCGCCTTCATCTTTTCCAGAGCCTCTCAGCCCCGCTATGCCAACCAGTCTTCCCTCGCCAAAATCAGTCATACCTTCCCCCGTTGTTATTGTTATCATCCTAGCCCATGGCCGATAACCATACAAGCACAAACGACATCAACACTGTTTATTTTTTTATCTACGCAACAATCTTTTTAGCCAACTCTTTTTATTGAGCTTGTCTGTGTCTATTCCATAACTGTCTATCATCGACTGTTCCGTTATGTCTAACGTGCCCTGAATCATATCCGCGAATTGGTCATCACTTGTGCCTTTTATGGTGTCGGTTAGATCATAGCTGTTCAGATATATGGCGGCGGCCCCGAATGGCATCATTAGATGGCGTTCGGCGTATCGAGTAGGCAGGTCGTCTATAGATTCCTCATCTTCTGATATATCTTGGACGGCCACATCTAGCCTGTATGTTTCCAGTGTGGAATTAAACTGTCGGCTCAGCGCTTGCCCGGCTTTTGTAGGGCCTGTTCTTAATAAAGAACGAAGAGCTAAGCCGGCAACTACGGTAGATAGACCGGCGGCACCAGTAACTTGAGTCCTAGTTAAATCCAATATGGGCGCCATGTTGTCACTCGCTAGAAACAAACCGGAAGTTGTCGCACCCGAAACTGCGAAAGCTCCAGCAAATCGCATCTTTTTATGCGTGGCTAGCCATTGTTTTGCACGTTCGGTACGCGACATTTCCAAACGCTTACGATAATCCATGGTTACCATTTGACGCTTTGACTGCTGAACATAACCCAATACGCCTCGTTTGACGGCTCCGGTGTCTCCGTGCTCGTCATACAGCCTATGCGCCATATCTAGGGCGACATATCCCAGCAATTTGGTATAGACATTATATGCATCCATATATCGATACTGTTCGGATTTTTTGTGCATTCCGGTCATCAGATTCGCAGCTGACTCGGCCACATAATGTCGTACTTCTTGTTGTAGTTGGATTACGTCTTCGTCAATATGAAGTGGCTTCTCGCCATGGACTGACAGCCCGACATCTTCTATGCGAGCAGTCATGCCCCTCAAGGGGACACGTTCAGTACCTCTTTTTTTCATTAAATATATTATAACATATTTGTAGATAAATAAAAGGTACTAGGCTGCATCCGGATTCCTTGGTTCAGAGATGCCTGCTATATCTAAAACGTCGGACCCCAGGCTCCGACGTTCTTCTTGTTCGTCATGTTCGCGCATAATATCTTGGCGAAGCTCTGTTATGGTATGGAGTGAGTCCTTAAATTCCAGAAATGCTTCAACCATTTTGGCCGCCTTTTCCTCGGCGTCGTTGTATGCGTCAATCAAATCTTTTCGGGTATAAAAATAGGCGTCTGCACGCTCTATTCCACTATTCACCTCATCTACTCTGTTGTCGAAACGTTTTTTTCTAGTATTAAATGCCGAGATGCCATTCTGATCAATAAAACATAGGATATCCCGTTCTCGGGGGTCATAGTCACCTCGCGCCTCGCTCATATATAGACACTAGCACTTCATATTTTTGCTGTCAAATTGCCCCCTTATTCGACAGACATGATATGATATCTTGGATATAACCATAATCATAAATAGGAGTATGTATGGAATTTATCTTGGATAACATGAACGAACTAAATCTTTGGGCGGTCCTAGTGGCGGCTGCAGTACCATTTGTGGTTGGCTTTGTCTGGTACGACATGAAGGCCGGCTTTGGCAAACGATGGGCGAAATTAGTTGGCCTGAGCAAAAAGGATATAGAAAAGACGGATGGCATGGCTATGACATTTGCGGTTTTGGCTGTTTTCTCGCTAGCTACCGCTGTGATATTGGCATGTATGATGCGCGTGCTTGATATAACGGGCATATACGAGAGCGCCGTGTTTGGCGTTATTGTTGGTCTCGTGTTACGAGGTGGTGCTCACTTCATCCATAACGGCTTTTCCAAAAGGCCAATGGAATTAACTTTACTAGACGCTGGTCATGACATGGTCTCAATCGTAGCGATGACGGTTGTATTAGGACTCTGGGCATTCTAGAAATATGAAGCTTTAAAAATGCGGCTCCTAGAAGCCGCATTTTTATTATTGTTACAATTATTTCTTTGGTTTTCGCCAAAGCTTGGATGGCCACCACATCGGGGGACCTACTTCCAGCGTCAATGCCGGCACTAGTAGTGACCGGACAACGATCGTGTCGAGCAGGACGCCAAATGCGACTATGAATGCAATTTGAACTAGGAACAAAATCGGTATCACGCTCAATGCCGAGAACGTAGCGGCCAAAACAATTCCAGCGCTCGTGATAACACCGCCCGTTACCACTAGGCCTTTTATAGTGCCCTTTGCCACGCCAGACTTAATAGTTTCTTCTCGTACACGAGTCATTAGGAATATGTTGTAATCAATGCCAAGAGCTACCAAAAACACAAAGCTGAATATGATAACCGCGGGATCAGCACCAGCGAACTCCCATACATGGTTGAATAGAAGCGCCGCGATGCCAATTGCTGCCCCGAACGATAGTACCGTTGTCATCAACAATAATAAAGGCGCGACGATGGCACGAAGTAACAACATCAAGATTATCGTTATTGCTAACAGTATAGCCGGCATCACTACTTGAACATCACGCATGGCCGAACGGTTAGTGTCTAATTGAATGGCGCTGGTTCCGCCAATAATTGAATTTCTGTCGATTTTCTCTATCTTATCGCGCAATCTCTCGACTGTTTCTCGCGCTACCAAGGAATCTGCAGCATCAGCCAGAGTAACCTGTAATAACACTTGCCCCCTAGACACATTCAACTCTGCTTTTTTAAATGGATCAGCTTTCTCGACCAACTCGTCTACGCTTGGCACCTTGGCAACAGCCGATTGATATGCCGAGTCACGATACTCCACGGGCAGGCCGGCCATAGATTCGTTGATTGTTTCACGAATGGAAGCCAGTTGCGCATCACGCTCTTTTTTGACTTCCTTTCTGATTTTGTTATATACCTCGTCCGCTGCGGCTCCCAAAGGCATCGAACCAGAATCGAGTCCACTAACGCTACCTGCCACGCTGTCCACGCCCTTGTCGGCCTCGAGCATTGATATAGTATCGTCCAATGTATCTTCATCTGTAATAACAAGTGCCGGCGATCCAGATCCAGCGGCGAAATGTTTATCGATAATTTTTTGACCCTCTACAGCCTCGGACTTACCCAGTACCAAGCTACTCTGTGACACGCCCTCGGCCCTTAGTTGTGGCACGCCAAAACACGCCGCTACTAGTAGTACTACGCACCCCATCCATATACGTCGAGGATGTTTACGAACTAGTCCACCTACTTTTGCCCAGACGGGATGATTAGATATATAGTGCTGTTCAGCTTTGCCTTTTATGTATTTTGGTTTTCGTGGCCAAAACACGCTTCGACCAGCCAATAGCAACAAAGACGGCAGTAGTGTCAAGGCGACCAGTACGGACAGCGCGATTCCCAGGCCACCTACGGGACCAAGTGCCTTGTTCGAACCAAGGTCTGATAGCAATAGACACAACAGTCCCGCGGAAACCGTCGCGCCAGCCGCGATAATTGGTTCGTACGATGATTTCAAGGCGGCCAATGTCGCCTTCCATTTATCTACATGATCAGTTAGTTCTTCGCGATATCGAGCAATGTATAGCAATGAATAATCGGTTGCCGCGCCAATTACTAATATGAACAATATTCCTTGCACCTGGCCATTTATTTGTACGATATCAGCGCGCGCTAATTCAACGACCAACCATACCGCGACGGCCAGCGCCGCCATAGCGGAAAACAGAACAATAAACGGCAACAAAGGCGAACGATAAACAACTAATAATATTAGGAATACGACGGACAGCGCGACTATCAGTAACGTACTATCTATGCCAGAGAAGGCATCTTGTAAGTCCCTCGCGAAGGACGCGGCCCCCGTTAGGGTATAGTCCATGGCTAAATTCGCGTCATCCAGCTCACTCCGCACTTCTTTAAAAAGAGTCTTGAAATCAGCATCGCTCTGGAGTGGCAATATCGAAATTACCGCCTTTTCGTCCTCGGACTTTATAGGTGGCGCGGCTTCACCTACTATCGCCTCGTTCTCTGCGAGTATTTCGGTGACGTTAGTAATTTGCTCTACATGAGTCTCGGTCAGTTTTTTGCCGTCATTCTCAAATGCTATTACCAATGGTATCGACTTTTTGTCAGAAAACTCATCTAATCGATTATTGACCTTGGTAGCATCGGCATTTTCGGGCAAGAATGTCGTTAAATCAGTGCTAGATTCTTCGGTAATTTGTTCAAAAAACTGTCCACCAAATCCAGCAAGCGCTATCCAAATCACTACCAAGAAACTTGGTAGAGCTACCCTCAGCCATTTTGGTACGCTTGCTTTTTTTGGCATCTACTCTAGTTTACCAAATCCGGAATATAAAAGAACTCCCAATCGGGAGCTAACATGGAGATCGGGGGCGTGCCGCTAGTTGCGACACGCCCCCGTGAGTTTTTTTCGGCTAGACCGATGGAAACATCTGCTCCGTGTTTGGGATTATCCGCCCGGCTGAGGGGCTGGTGTTGGCGTTAGCGTGGGAGCCGGCGCCGGTTGCGGAGGTGCGGGCAATGACAGAATCGGTGCGCTGCCGTCCTGCGGAGCGATCACGATCATGTTGCCCTTTTCCGACGCGACCTTCAGAGCTTCGTACCACTTGGTGGTCAGAACTTGCTCGTTCAGCCGATTCTCGCACTGGTCAGCCGACTTCGGCGTCACCACCAGGACCTCGTCATTGACTCCGTCGCCGTTGATGTCCTTGGTGTTATCCAGTTCGGTGTCAGCACCGCAACGAAGAATCTGATCAGCGTCGGCCTCACCCTGCGCAGTGACTCGAAGCGTGTTCGCGTCGATCATCGCCTTGTCGAACAGTGCCTTTGCCGACTGCACGTGCTGCTGATTGGCGACGACTTCGCTGATTGCCTCTTCGGTCTTCTCGTCCAGCGTGATGCTGCCGATGTTGACCTGATCGATGACCACGCCCTTCGGGCCCAGAGCATCCTGAAGCGCCACTTTGACATCAGACGCATAGATGTCACGCCGTTCCTTGATCTTGATTGGCGTGAACCTGGGACCGACATCGCGCGAGATCGCACGCATCTGCGGTTTGATGGCGTTGTTCATCAGACCCTCGAGGTCCTTGAACTCGTTGTAGACACCCTCGACCGCATCCGGACGGATGCTGTAGATGGTCGTCATCGACACGAACGCCGTGGCGCCACCCTGCACCGGAACGGTCAACTCGGCGCCGTCCTTGCCCTGTTCGATCACGTTATTCGAACCGTCCTTGATGGTGAACATCTCGACGGACTGGTTGCGAATGTTGAACGTGACAGTCTTTTCCCAAGGCTTCTTGAAGTGCATGCCGGGCTCTTGGCTGACGCCCGACACCGTACCGGTGAATGAACGAATCAACTGTGCCTGACCGGGATCCTGGGTAAAGACTGACCCAAATCCCCATGTGAGCGCGAACGCTACCACGGCAACGACAGCGACCAAGGCACCAAGCCTCTTGTTTTGTCGTCGCTTCGCAACCACCCAGTAGCCCAGACCGCAAAGCGCCACTAGTCCAAACAGGACCAGAAACACCAGTGCCATAGTTTACCTCCAAATATTCCCTATTGCAGATACAGTCTGCGGCTGCAGGATTTTCATCCCGTACGTATTGCCGACCCTCACCACAAGACACACAGAACGAATATCGGTTATATATTATATAATTTCATTGGAATTATTGCAATATTATTTCTTTGTATTTTGTGTGAATTCGTATATAGGAGTATGATGAATATACCAACTGTTATGGAGCCCGATTTCAATAAAATCGAACAGCGCGCGTGGGACGTATTGCGGATGAATAATCGCGGTACTCATACGGTGCCCTCCAGCGGACATAAAAACACAAAACACGAGATGTACGGCCACTCCTGGCTATGGGATGGCGCGGCGCATGCGATAGGAATAGCGCACCGCGACCCTCGATTTGCCGCCACGGAGCTAGATCATATATTACAGGCGCAGTGGCAAAATGGAATGGTTCCACACATGAGATTCCGCGATGGTAGTCTGGATCGTTATTATTGGATGGCACATATATTACATCCGCACTCGCACGATTCCATACATGGTTCGGGAATCACACAACCACCAGTGTTGGCTGACGCCGTTCAGCGCGTGAGTCGACGCATGGAAGGTGACGACAGACGTGCCTTCGTGGACAATGCCCTGGGACGACTAATTCGATACCACGAATGGATTTACGCTGAACGTGACCCAGCCGGCGATGGTGGCATGGTTACATTGCACCCATGGGAGCATGGCCACGATAATTCACCACGATCTATCGAGCCTTTGCGCGAATATGAAAACGGGACTTTGGGTATGGCGGTTCGTGGTTTGTATTCTGTTATTCATCTATTCCGCAGGGATCTAAAGAACGCGCCAGCCGAACAACGGGCCAGTCGCGACGCCGCTCGTCTAATGACGCAAAACTTCATATCATTGCTCGTGGCTGGTTACGATATTGATAAAATCCGCGGGCACATACCCTTGCACGAAGACGTCCATATGACCAGTGTCTTGGCCCGCAACAACCAAGTGTTGACCGAGCTAGCCCATGAGTCTGGCGTGACGTTGCCAGAAAGTTTGCGAGAAAACATGGCACGAACCATAGATAATTTCGAATCGATGCGCGATCCTACCACCGGGCTATACCTCAACAAAGACTCAGAAACGGGGAAGTTAGTTCCAATCGTAACGTCCGCGTCACTAGAACCACTAGCTATCGCCGACCAGTTACCACCGGAACACGTCGACAAGTTGGTGCAACACCTCCGGGATCCAAAATCTTTTGGTTTGCGTTATGGTTTGCCATCCGTGCCAAAAGACTCGCCGTACTATCGCCAATACGAATATTGGTCTGGCGCGGCATGGACCTATCCGGAATGGATAATAGCCGATGGGCTAGAGCGCGCTGGCCATCATGATGTCGCCCGCGATATTGCCGCGTTGTCGATAAAACGTGCTAGCTATAGTGACTTTCATGAATACGCGTCGCCCGAAACGGCCGAAGGTTGCGGCGCGCCAAACTTTTCGTGGACTGCAGCCCAAACCATCGACCATATTCGCCGTTTTTATCCCGAATCACAAGCAATTTAGAAAATGGTACGACCCCACGGTTTTACCCGTGGGGCCTTTGACCAAAATCATCCTTTGTGGCGCTTCGGGATGATTTCGGTCTGATAGTGGAAGTCGTCTCTCTCTTTGTTGTGCTTGAGATTCTCGCGATCTTTCGGGATGAGACTATTGATGTAGCCCGCCCCCTTTTCGCCATACTCATTCAACTTGAGAGCTTCCGGCACGGTCGGAACAAGGGACAGTTCAACCTTGTCCGTCACCTGACCACGCTCGCCGTTTCGGTCCGATTCCGGTCGATACTTCACTTGTGTTCGGTGGCCATTGACCAACCAAATGCAAGAGTAGGTATTTCCCAGTCGATCCCACGGCGATTCCATACTGCCGGTGGCGCTGAACTCCTGACCGGTGTCAGGGTTGCGCAATTTCAGGGTCAGCTTTGGCGCCGACAGGTTATTGCCGGAGTAACGAATCGCGATGACCTGCTCGGGGGTACCGTGTAGTCTGTCGTTATTCGCATTGTCCCTGTACTCGACGTACTTGGCCCACTGGATCATCAAATCCAGCATGTTCTCAATCCCGGGTCCAGTCAAGATGACGGCCCGTTCCATGGTTACTGCGACATTGAATCGCATATTTCTACCCTTCGATGTGCCCAATTTTGGCTGGGTGCCGACCGTTAGCGAGCAAACTCACCCACTCTGTCATGCGACAAAGAATTAATATTATTATAACATAATAGCTATTTTAATCAATAAATAGTTAACGTGTTAATTATTAACACGTTAACTATTTATCTTGATGAAGCTTGGACCATTCATCATTGTCGTAGGCTTTTTTGATCAGCTTGCGCAATACCTGTTCGTCTACATCGGCTAGTTTTTTGATATATATACAGCCCTTGCCGTGTCCACACTTTCCCATTTCGTCTAGTAAGTCTTTGTACTGTGACGCGTCACACGACATATATAGTGATAGTTTGTCCTTGCGTGGACTGAATCCAATTCGCATCCACTCGCCTTCTCGGCCGGACGCGTATTTATATTTGGCCACGCCAAATCCAATGATGCTACTTCCCCACATCACGGGCTTTTCGCCAGAAACTTCGCTCATTATTTCTATCAAAGTCTGGCTATCGCTCAGTTGTTCGTCGTCTAGCGTGTCTAATAAATCGCTAACTTTTTTATCATTGGGCAGGGTTATATTCTGTTTAGTCATGCAATCATGATAACAGACGAACGTCTTTAACTAATTGCGTACATACTAGTCGACGCAAGTTCACGTAGGAATACTTCGTTCTTGCGTAGTGACTCGCATCCTTCTTCCTTCATTTTCCAATACACGTCCTTGGCGAGTTCAAAATCCAGCACGTCATTTGCGCCCTTGACCATATTGCTGACTTCAGCATCGGGATATATATGAACGGCTTTGCCACCGTGTTTTCGTTGCCATGTTTTCATTTGCCTGTTTAGGCGGTGCTCTAGAAATTGGCCAGCCGGTATACGCAAGTTGCCTACAGGTGGTTTGAAGTGCCTAGCAAATGCCGAGATAGTTATCAGATTGTGCGCACGAGGAGCAACGTCTGCGGAAGTAATGGAACGCACGCCTCCATCTACGTATAATTTGCCGTCGATATGATGGGGCAGGAATAGTCCCGGAATAGTAGACGAGGCGGCGGCCTTGTCGGCGATGCTATGATCTCGTAATTTTGCAGCACGCATATGAGGAACTTCAAATGCCATGGCGCGGAGGTTAAACGCATACTCGTCACCGAATACTTCGTTCATTACACCCTTCATATATCCAGGTTTATAGTTAGGGAAGCTTATCTGTGGAATATTTTCTACGTCCTCGTATGTTTTTCCAGATACGATTAGTCCACCAGATACCGAACCACCCGACGTGCCTAATATCTCGGCATTTTGGGCTTCTATTCCGTATTCTTCCTGTAAGGTTTCTACAATTGCCATTTGGACAGCGATCGCATAGCTACCGCCGCCAGCAAGAGCAAGCGCTAGTTCCGGCCTGTCGTTGCTGTTTCGTAGAGTTTCTGACATATGTCTCCTCTGTTAACTCTGGCACCTACCTCTATAGATGTCTATGTTACTATTATAGCATAATCGTTAATTTTTTTCAACACCTTGGCTATGGCGCTCATGGTAGAATAGTTATAAATCAACAGGAGAAAATATGCTAGTCAAAAACAAGGTATTCGTAGTAACCGGCGCAGGTGGCGGTATCGGTGGAGCCCTAGTGGCGGAACTTTTATCGCGTGGCGCGAAGGTATCGGCCGTGGATCTGAAGGGCGAGAGTCTGAACGCGCTAAAGACCAAACTTGATGCCAACGATAAACTATCGACCCACGCCGTGAACATCGCGGACCGAACGGCCGTCGAAAAATTACCAAAGGACGTAGAAAAAACACATGGTCATGTGGATGGAATAATAAATTGCGCCGGTATTGTACAGCCATTCGTAAAAATCAACGATCTGGAATTTGACGCCATAGAGCGCGTCATGAATGTCAATTTTTATGGCACGTTAAACATGACAAAGGCTTTTTTGCCTCATCTGCTGAAACGGCCGGAGGGTCACGTTGCAAACGTTTCTAGTATGGGCGGTTTTTTACCAGTTCCTGGACAAGCCGTTTATGGTGCGTCAAAGGCCGCGGTAAAGTTGATGAGCGAAGGGCTATTCGCCGAACTGTTGGACACGAACGTACACGTCACGACTATTTTTCCGGGCGCTACAAAGACCGATATTGGCAAAAACTCTGGCGTAAAAACGCCGGGTGGCGCCGATCCCGAAGAAGCTGCCAAAAAATTTCCAATGCTAACGCCAGAAAAGGCCGCCAAAATCATGATCGACGGTATCGAAAAAAACAAAGCGCAGATATTTACTGGAAAAGATTCAAAAATGATGAGCAAGCTTTATCGACTGAATCCAGTATTCGCGACAAAGTTCATTGCAAAGCAGATGGGATCATTACTGAAATAACCGTCTATTGTTCAGCGGTTTCGACAGTGACTCCACAGTGACTTTGCAAGGCCTGAACCGCCAAATCAAAATCACCGAAATCACCAACGCCACCCCACTGCGGAGCTTCTAATCCACTATTGTCCTCTTCGTATGGTCGCCAGTTTACTCGATAGTACGGCAATTCGGCGTTTGGATTATCAGAACTCTCATAAGTAATTTCCCATATGGCGTACTGTTTGTCCTCGGTCCAGCATACCCATGCCCGACATCCGGTCATGTCAGTTTCCATACCATGATGTTCGTGAACGACGTTTCGCGCCATTCGCGGAACTTCCGGCTTTTGTGGTTGGTTCTCCATGTACCTCCTGGTTTAATGTTTGGCGAATCGCAATATTGCCAGACCTACAACGGCGGTAAATGCCGACGCTATGAATATGCCTAGTTTTGAAATCAATATGTACTGTTCGTTAGTAAATGCTAGGTCCGTAACGAATATCGCTACCGTAAATCCGATACCCGCCAACACGCCAACGCCCGCAATATGACTCCACCTGGCACGGTGCGGCAAGTCGGCAATGCCCGTCTTTACCATCAACCATGTCATTCCCAATACACCCAATGCTTTGCCTAATACCAAGCCAGCAATTATTCCACCGCCCAGTGGAACGGCTGTTTCTAGATCTATAGGACCAGAGTTAAAGTTAAGGCCTGTATTCGCGAACGCGAATATTGGCACTACGAATAATGTCGAGAACGGAATCATGGCACGCTCTGCCCTTTCCGCGATTTGCTCTCCTGGATTCCTGTGACTGGCCATAGGTGCCATAAATCCTAGCACCACGCCAATGATGCTCGGGTGAACCCCCGATTGAATAGCCAGTAGCCACATGACGATACCAACGAATACAAATCCCCACATTGGCAGTAGTCCGCGTTTGCCCAATAGGTATGCCTGCAAACCTATGACAAACATGGCTGCTAGTATTAATGGCTCTAGACCGTTGTTAAAGAACAGGGCTATTACCATAACGGCCAAAATATCATCAACGATGGCGAGTGCTAGCAGGAATATTCGAACAGAAGATGGAATGTGTTTACCGGCCAAAGTTAGTATACCGACCGCCAGGGCGATATCAGTAGCAGTCGGGATAGCCCAGCCACCCGATGTCTCGCGTCCCATGTTAATTGCCAAAAATATCAATGCCGGTAATACCATGCCCCCGACGGCCGCCGCCACTGGCAGAATGGCTTTTCTGCGATCACGAAGCTCACCGCGCACCAACTCGCGTTTTAACTCTAGTCCCACTACTAGGAAGAAAAATACCATTAGGCCTTCGCCTATCCAGTGTTTTATGTCAAAGGCTATTTCCCAACCGTTAAAGCCAAGTCGTAAATCCGTGTGTAGAAATGCATCATAAAAAGGAAAAAGCGGTGTATTGGCAACTAGTAACGCCACCGCAACCGCGACTAATATCAACTTGCCACTAATCGCCTCGTCGCGCAACAAATGCTCGGCCGTGGCCGTCAAACGGTCACGATGAAGTCGTTTCGTGATTGATTTTAGTCTCTCTTTCATAGAATTCCCCAATAGGTGTCGCTAGGTATTTTATCATCTATAAACTAGGGCACCTAATACTATTGGTAATTTTACGTACAGAATCTATGTTTTGTATAATAGTATTATGTTTAGCAAAGCAATATCAGCAGGTACGGTGCACAAAATGCCGGCAGATTTGAAAAAAGCACTGACATCTGACCGCAAGGTTTTGAACTTGTGGGAAGACATCACGCCACTAGCGCGCAATGAATTTATATGTTGGGTAGAAAACGCCAAAGGCAACGAAACTCGCGATCGACGAGTCCGCCGAACCTGCGAGGAATTGTTAGAAGGCAAGCGTCGACCGTGTTGCTGGATGGGGTGCATACATCGAACGGACAAAGAAATCAGTCCGTCTGTTCGCGGAATTTTGAACAAAAGAAAATAGTGTATAAATTATGTTGTTATCGGCCAAGTTAGGATGGTAGTAGTTAGTTGAAATTGGAGGATTTATGAATAGCAAAACAATCGCGTTGGTAGTAATAGCATTGGTCGTCGGGCTAGGCGGTGGATATTGGTGGGGTAATCAAAACACCGCGACAGTATCAAATAAGACAGCAGACATGTCAGAACACGACCACATGGAACACGACGACGAAAAAATGAGCCATGACCATGGCATGTTTATGGTTGACCAGGCCGACGCGCCTACTGTTGATTTAGTCGTGGAAGAAGACGCAAAATCTGGCTGGAATATTACCGTAAAAACAACTGATTTCAAGTTCATGCCAGGAAGTGTAAACGAAGAGAATGTAGTCGGCGAAGGACATGCTCACCTGTTCGTTGACGGCGAGAAGGTTGCTAGGCTATACGGACCCGACTTTCACTACGACGTGAACTTTGACGGAGTAAAGACATTCAAGGTTACCTTGAATGCAAATGATCACAGTGAATACATGGTCGGCGACGATATGATTTCGGCATCAAAAGAAGTCCATCACGAACATCACGAATAGCCACTATTTACGCTTGCTAAAAACTAGTAGAGCAACGACGGCCCCAACGATCACAAGAATAAATGCTCCCATAAATATGAGTGACGTGGAGTCAGAGCTGTTAGCGAGTTCTAGAGGATTAGCCGATGGCAAAGCCACCTCACTTTCGGGATGCTCCGTCCCGGGGGCATGTGTTCCGCCGTGTGCGAATTTATTTAACATAGTACTATCATAACAAATTGCACATGCTTGCATATTTACCTCTGTTATTGTACATTATGTCAGTCCCGTAACACGGGAAGAATCACTAGCAAGCAGACATCGAAGGGAAGCGTGTGAACGCTGAAATTGCCGAGCAAAACTCGGGTACCATAATCAGGATGACGAACCTAGGATTTGAATTCTGGTTCGACGACCTACACGAATGCGCCTTATGGCAAGCACAGCTGAACCTGATGGTTGGTGTCTTTTTGCCCCAGGGCAACGAATTCAGCTTTCTAGTACAGCCAGGGGTCGAGGTAGACAACAACCTGATGCAGTCACTGCACTTCATTTTGACCAAGGTCAAAGGTCCGAACACCATCGCTTACGACTTGAACGGTTCACATCACGTCATCGCCCAGAACGGCGACCGCGTATCGATTGCTCGTGGCGAGGACAACTGAAGGTCACGAATTTTTCGATCCAGTAAGGGCACGCGGTGGTTGTGGCGTCATGCCACAACCACCGCCCCGCACTGTCTGCTTGCTATATTTACCTAGTATTCACTAATCACGATTTTCTTTTGACCCATCATAGTTGCGTAAGAACCAGGTTTTTCCATTAATTCCTCGATGTTTTCTGGTACTATTTGCCAACTCAAACCGTATTTATCTTTGCACCAACCACACTGTTCAGCCTCGGGTACAGATGATAGCTTTTCCCAATAATAGTCGATTTCGTCTTGGTCTTTGCAATACACCGCGAATGAAACAGCCTCGGTAAACTTGAACTCGGGGCCAGCATTAATCGTGGTGAAATGCTGTCCAAATAGCTCGAACTCTACTGTCAAAACCTTGCCCGCTAGTCCCATCTGAAAATCAGCCAAACCCTCGTCCATCGTTTTCGGATAATGGGTTTTGTTTAGTATTTTGCCATCAGGAAATATTGCTAGATAAAAATCTACTGCTTCTTCAGCGTTTCCATCAAACCATAAGTTGGGTATTATTTTTTGCATTTCATTTCTCCTTGTATATATGTTTGATTATACTAGCCTATTTATGGCTTGCTCGCGTCGGTAGCATCCGTTTCTGGTTCAGTTGGTTTCAGTGGACGTTTTTTGATGATCTCGTAACGCTCGCCCGTTAACGCTGATTCCATATAGTCATCGTTTAACAAGTTAACGAATTTGGACATGTCCTTGTCATCCATGATTATTATCGATCCAGCGTCGTCTTCCATTAATTCAACACCTATCTCGCTGGCGTGATCTATTAGTTTGTCCTGTGTAACAGACGTTGGATTGATGTCTTGCAACTTCTTGATGGCGCTTTTCTTGCCCTCTACCATAGTTTGCAAACTCTGCCCTTCCGGAAATGACAGCTTGAAATGCGTGTCTATCTCGGCGACCTTTTTCTCGGCTATCATGGCTTCTTTGGCATTGTACGAAAATAGTTGCCCTAGGCGCGCCTGACTAAATACATATACGTCCTGATCGATGAATAACATTTGATTATCTGCTGGTATCCTCAGCGCGGCCTCGGCATCAAACGGCACGAACTTGCCGTTTTTTACCATCCAGCCAGTTTTGCCCTGCATAACGTTAGAGCCTGGTAGCACCTTTGCTACGTATACTTCATGTTTCATGTCCGGATGTTTGACGCGGACCAGCATACCCTTTATCTTTCCCAGATCCCCGTCGGTTTGATCAAAGTTTTCTATCTCGGATTCTTGAGTATGAATCCAGCGCAATGTTTCGCGAATATTCGGCACCTTGAAAGTCTGCGTGCGCTGCAATACACCCGTTTCAGCCTCGGCCTGTTCAAATCCACGGACAACCATGCCGGTCTCGGCACCCTCGAACAAATATTCTAATAGTCCGTCTATGAACAAAACTTCCTGCTGTTCGCGTAACGATGGAGCCAGGCTGGTTTTGTACAGCATATAGTTTTTGTTGATCAGAAATATTTCGAACATTAATTCTTCTTTGTATTGCAATACATTATTAGCCCATGCGAACGGATCCGTCTCTACATAGTTCTTTTTTTCTTGTTCTTCGGCCGCTAGAATATCGTGGTCCATGAGCAAATATGCCTTTCTGTTATTTCACGCTATAGAACGTATTGGTTTTTATACTGTTATTTATAGTTTAAACCAAAACTAATATTAATAATGGTGTAAAAAATGCAAGATGACAGGCTAGCCACGAAAAAGCCCTGCGCAATGACAGGGACTTTTCATGGCTCAGAGTGATAGAGAAAATTATAAACGAGGTCGAGAAAGACAAATATAACGGAGTGTTATAATTATCGTATGAATTTCCTACGAATACTACCTGGAACTGTTCTAGTTACTGTGATTATTTTTATACTAATACATCCAGATGCCAATCACGCTGCAATTCAAATACCGTTAGTCGCAATTTTAGGTTTTTTCCTTGGATTATATGGATTGCTTGGCAACCAAAGACTCTGGACTACTCAGGGTAGTCTTAAAAGTATCTTACCAATCATTCGGCTCATTTATATAGTAGTTGGTCTCACAACAATTGTTTATGCAGTGGTTAAAATATTTATCCTGTGGTTTACTAATCCCTAATGGCAAAAGAAGTTATGCTGAATAGTCGTCGATTCCAAATTCTATCCTGTGCATAAAAACTCAGAACTGAATTAACAGTTCTGTTTTTATTCATTATGCCATGGCTCCGGCGACTGGATGGACGCTTCGATGTTCCCGCTATTCTAGCGGGAACATCGGCTAGATACCGTACAAATCAAAGATTTGACTGTGTGCGAACTCAGTGGCTGTGCCAGCAAGCTGTCA
>JAUIGB010000007.1 GCA_030429975.1 bacterium
GGGGGAGCACCTTCCAAGGGTTCGGCTGTTCGCCGATTAAAGTGGTACGCGAGCTGGGTTCAGAACGTCGTGAGACAGTTCGGTTTATATCCGGTATGGACGTCAGGAAATTTGAGAGAATCTGCCCCTAGTACGAGAGGACCGGGGTGGACGAACCTCTGGTGTATCGATTGTGGCCACCTGCTGCATTGTCGAGTAGCTAAGTTCGGACTAGATAAGCGCTGAAAGCATATTAAGCGCGAAACTAACCTCAAGATTAGATTTCCCTATGAGGACACAGATAGACGATCTGTTTGATAGGCGCAAGGTGGAAGTGCGGTAACGTATGGAGCTGAAGCGTACTAATAGTCCCATTGCCTTTTTATGATTCAGGACGATTTCGATATTTATTGGAGTTGTCTTGGATTTCGCGTATGCGAACGACAGACTTGACTAGCAATTGGTGCTTGTCACCACCGTTAATCTCTAATATTACCTATATAGACATAGCAAACCTAAATTGGTACAATGTCTCTACGGGTAACTTATTACCCAATTGGACCTTGTTAGTACACCAAAAGAGGACATCGAAGAGACGCTTTATAAGGAAGAGACGCTTTATAAGCGGAAGCCTCTCTTCGGTGCCCATGGCGCTAGGGAAACACCTGTTCTCATCCCGAACACAGAAGTTAAGCCTAGCTGCGGCGATTATACTGCCACAAGTGGGAAACTAGCACGGTGCCGAATTATAAGGGAGACCTCCGAATAGGGGGTCTTTCTTCTTTTGCGGACTATTAAATGATAGTAGTATAATAGTTATGGGAATGACATAACATAAACAAACAATATTTTTCAAATACCATCTACAGACTTAAAAACCTGCCGGCTTGGTGTTACTTTTCTATTGTTGTTGCGACTATCATTGCACTATTAACGGTTGTGTTTTGGCCAAGAACAATCCAGTTGTCATACGGACAACAAAGTTGTATTACAAATCCCATACCAATACCATCGCTCGTAAAGTATCACTCAGACAGTTTTAAGATATACGCGTCAAATACGATAATGCCGTCAGAATTGCCTATATTCGCGCGTGATACATGTATAGTTCCTACGGTCGCGCCGTCCGTCGGTACTCATTATGCCAGTCTCTCATTATGGGGCCTGCCCTTATTACGAATACCAATTATTATTGAGGTTCCTAGTCCTCCGGTTTTATCAGCACAAGGGTTCCGAGATGCCGTTTCGACCACAGATGAATTAATAATAGAACTGAGCGATTCCGATGTTATTTTTCAATATGTGGCAAAATTTGATGACCAGGATATTTCTTGTGATATGCGTGGAAGGCAATTGATTTGTGATATTGAGTCTCTGGAACTTGACGAAGGGCGTACGTATCAATTCTCACTTGAGCGTTATTATGGTGACAACATTGAGTCTAACGTGATCTCGCAAGAAATCACCACGATGCGATCAGCCAAGGTGTTAAAGACTTCAATAAAAGATGGAAAAACGGTCTACTCAAAACCAAAGAGCTTAGATTTATGGCTAGACAAAGAGATAGTGAACGCAAGCGCTAGGCTTAATAGAGTAAAAGGTGGCGGAGAGAATGTGCCGGTGGACGTAAAGGTTGATGGTAAAAAAATACACGTATCGTGGGATGGGGATTTAGACCGCAGAGCTAAATATGAGTTTGTATTGAATGATGTAACCGCTAGGGACGGCAGTGGCATGAAGGGTGGTTTTTCATTAGGCTTTTACACATCGGGCGGTCCTAAAGTGACGGGAATAAATGTTGGCTCCTATGGTGTTTCGACAAACTTCACGGCAACTATATCATTTGATCAAAAAATACTTGAGTCGCAAAATATTGCAAAACACATTTCCGTTACTGGCGGTGCGAAGATAGCAGGCGTATCATCCAATAAAGTCTACATAAGTTTTACCGGAGTTGACCCTTGTACCAATATCAAGATCTCCGTGAGTGATTCATTGAAAAGCTCGTATGGCATCACTGGCGGATCATCGTGGACTTATACGACTCGCACTACATGTCACTCCGTAACAACAATAGGCACTTCAGTCCAGGGCAGGGCCATAAACGCATATTGGTTTGGGAGCGGCACAAAAACTATTGTGTTTACGGGTGCCATCCACGGTGATGAACCTAGCACCTACTCCTTGATGCATCAGTGGATAAATGCGCTCGAAGTGGGTTATCATTTAATTCCAAGTAATATTCGCGTGGTCGTAGTGCCCGCGATAAACCCCGATGGTGTTGCCAGTGGCACCAGGTACAACGCTCGGGGCGTAGACCTTAACAGAAACTTCGATACCAGTGACTGGAAAAAGAACATAAAAAACATATATGATCAGCCGTTTCCAGGGGGAGGGGGAACCACGAGACTGTCGGAGCCAGAGTCAGTCGCCATAGCGGGGTTGGTTGGCAAACTACGACCCGCTGTAGTTCTTTCTTATCACAGTATTGGGTCTGTTGTATTAGCCAATCCAGTCGCAAAGTCCAGTCAGTATGCCTATACATACGCAACATATAGTGGCTATCTGTATTCTTCAAGCTCCGAAGATACATTTGACTACAGTATCACGGGAACCGCTGATGATTATTACTGGGAACGACTAGGGGCGGCTAGTATAGTCGTGGAGTTGGGCAGTCATACGTACCATCAGTTCCCTCAAAATCAGGAAGCAATGTGGAAAATGCTTAAATAACAGAAATGACCACTCTCGCAGGGTGGTCATTAGTGGTGGACTTATAAGTCCTAACGGTAATAACGTTTTAAAAACCGCACAGTTCTTATACCGAACATATATATAGGATATACCATGCAAAGCATAATTACAATATTATCAATACAATACAAAATGCTATTGTAAATGTTGACAAAACGTCTATGCTATGATAAAATGTAGTCATACACATAGCATATGTGATGTAAGAGGAGGGCTCGACCACTGTTAGTGGACGGGCTTTTCATAATAAGGAGGACCCCAGAGATGGCAGGTACCAAAGCTGGCGGCGTAAAAGCTGCTGCAACCAATAAGCAAAAACACGGTTCTGATTTTTATGCAAAAATCGGTCGAAAAGGTGGCCAACGTGGTCACACAGGTGGTTTTGCTGCGAACCCTCAGTTGGCACGCATTGCGGGTGCTAAGGGTGGTCGCGTTAGTCGACGCACAAAAAAGACTGCACCTAAGGCCTAACTCAGGCCAAGGGACAAACAAAATAGCCCAACTTTTGGGCTATTTTGTTTGTCCCGAGTACCTACGTAACGCGCATAATCTCGCCTCGTTGGCTATCCAGTCATGTCCACACGCTAGGCATTTATACTGCTGTGTCTTTTTTTCTATGCCCGTAGTTTCGCAAACAGGGCATGTGCTTCTCGCGTATAGCCAGTCTCTGTAGGTATCCAGATTGTCTTGAATAGTGTCGTCGTCTATGATGACGTCATAATTCTTGGCCATGTTGTTTCTTGCGTAATTCCAAGCGTCTCGCTCTAGTTTTAATAATTCAATATCCTGTATGTAGTTCTGATGCCCCAGAATTGCATGGCTTAATTCGTGCAACGTATATTCGTGGCAGTATTGTGAATTTGGATCGAAAAAGACAGTCATTTTTGTGGGCGACCACAAAAATTTATCAGACTCAACAAAATTGAGCTTCGGAAAGTCTTTCTCGAGTTCACTAATCAGGGATTGTATCGATTGCATAGTAGTAGCATCCGTATATTACTGCATGTTCCGGGTGTTTCGCTGATACGATTTTTGGGCACGGTATATGTGGAGGTAGGTGGTGCGTTAGTATATTTTTTAGTTCGGATGAGTACTCTTTGAAGTACGTTCCTATGCTTCCGCCAATAATTATCATATCTGGTTGCGTTAAGGGTATTGCTACTAACATGCCTCTGCTAATTCTATCCGCTATATTATCCCAATCTTTTTTACTTTTGATATCACGTGCATACTTTTTATATTCTTTGTGAATTGCTTTACCACTAGCAAACGATTCCCATTCTCGTACTTTTCCGGCGTACTCAACCAGCATTCTGCCACCTTCGCTATAGCGGAGGCCTGGATCAATTGCTCCATCTGTTATAAAACCCGTACCGATACCCGTGCTGACCGTTATATAAAGCACGGATTTAGGCATCGGATCACGTGATCTAGTCTCTGCTAAGCCTGCTAGACTGGCATCATTATCCACTAGTATAGGAGCCCTGCCTAAGACGCCCTTTAGGGCTGTTGATACATCAAAATTCTTCCATTTTAAGTTATTACACCATACGGCTACACCGTCTTTTACTATTCCAGGCATCGCAATAGATACCGCATCTATCCGCTGACCTCCGTAATTGCTTTGTAGAGTGCTTTTTAGTAAATCTATGTAATCGGTTTGGTTCGGTGGAGTTGGGAATTTGATCATCTTGCCGGCAACGCCGTCGCGTGAGAATAGTGTTATAAGGGTTTTTGTCCCTCCGGTATCAACTGCTACTATCATAGCTTTATTTTAGCATGCGAAACTCCTAGTATGGTGCTTGTTTTTGGCTCTAAAAAGCTCTATAATATGCCTTAACGAGAGAGTGAATATGAGATTTTTTGAAGATACAAGCCAGGGTGGGTCTGTGGCAGGTTTTTTGGTTGTCGGCGCTGTTCTCTTGGCTTTGGCACTAGGTGGCGTATACTTTATACAGCAACGTGATGACAACGCAACAACGAATACCGGTTCATCAAGTAGTCCTAAAGTAGATAAGGACACAGTAGAAGACAAATCCAAGAAAACTCCCTCGAGTGAGAAACGAAATTCCTCTAGTGCGGTTGATGATAATAACTCGGGACGATCTTTGCCGGAGACTGGTCCGATGGATTCCTTATATAATCTTATAGCTGTATCGGCGCTCACCGGCTTTGCTGTTGCATATGTACAGTCGAATGTTAGACAAAGAACGATAAACGTCGACGTCGAGCTGGACTAATCCCACCTCTAGTGGTACAATATCAGGAGATTTGGGGTGCTGTTGTTGTACCCCGAAAAATATAGGAAGGAGATTATGAGCTCTCTTGAGTTCATAAAGCAATAAATTTATGGCAAATGCCACAATAACAATGGATGACTTGCTTGCCGGCACTAGTACTACGGCCAAGCAGCTTGTCGCAGGAGATATGGTTACGGGTACCGTGCTAACGGTGAAAAAGCACGAGGTGCTCGTTGATTTGGGCGCACAGGGTGTGGGTCTAGTGCCAAGGAGAGAGATAGGCTTCTCTCGAGCACTAAAAGAGGGTGATGAGGTTACTGCTAGCGTAGTAGATACCGAGCTAGATAACGGTAACTCGCTATTAAGCTTGCGTAAAGCCGCGAAGGATCGAGGCTGGGAAGAAGTATCTGCTAAGCAGGAAAACGGTGAGGTAATAGAGATAACACCTTACGATGCCAACCGGGGTGGTCTCTTGGTGGAGTACGAAGGCGTTAGGGGATTTTTGCCAGTTTCACAGCTATCCGCCGAACATTATCCACGCGTTGGTAGTAATGACAAGGATGAGATCCTACAGAGATTAAATGCGCTAGTAGGGCAGAATCTAAGTGTACGCGTACTGGATAGCGATAGAAAGGCCAACAAATTGATTTTCAGCGAAAAAGAGGCTGTAAAAGAAGGTTTGGCTGCTAGGTTCCAAAGTCTAAAAATCGGAGATTCAGTAAAAGGTGTTGTAACAGGGGTTGTAGATTACGGCGCGTTTGTTAATGTTGATGGTATCGAAGGTCTGATTCACATCAGTGAGATTAGTTGGGAGCGAGTAAGCAATCCATCTGATTATGTTAAAGTTGGTGAAACAATTGAGGCTAAGATAATATCTATCGATAAGGATCGATTAAGCCTGTCTATGAAACAGCTTACCCAAGATCCTTGGCTAGATGAGGTTGATAAATTTAAAGTCGGTGATAGCGTAGAGGGCACAGTTACAAGGATTACGCCATTTGGTGCCTTCGTTCAGATTAGCCCATCCGTGGAAGCACTAGTTCATGTTAGTGAACTAGGAACTGGTGATAATATTGACCCCGAGAAAGTATTCGTTTTAAACGAACGCAAAAGCTTCACGATTCTAGATATCGAAAAAGATAACCGCAAAATCTCATTGAGTCTGGAGAGCAAGAGTAAGAAAAAGTGACGTTAGTTTAACAACAATTGATGCTTAAATAACAACGTGTAACAGATATGAAAAGGAGCGAAAACAATGGCGGAAAAAGTCATAACAATTGCCAATTCGATTACCGTGGGCGAGCTGGCGGATACGCTCAATCTTCCTGTTACAACACTCGTCGGTGAGCTATTCAAAAATGGTGTCGCTGCAACGATAAATCAACGAATAGATTTCGAGACTGCTCAGATTATTGTAGACGAGCTAGACTTAGATGTTGAAATACAAAAGAAGCAACAGTCCGAGGCGTCTTCTGAGAGATCTGTCCACAACTTATCCGACAAGGCCGTGGAGCGTCCACCTATAGTCGCCGTCATGGGTCATGTGGATCATGGAAAAACAAGTCTTTTGGATTCGATTCTGGACACGAAGACCGTAGACGGTGAGGCTGGTGGCATAACTCAACACATTAGTGCATATCAGACGGACAGGGGTGACAGAAAGATTACATTACTGGATACTCCGGGGCATGAAGCGTTCGCGGCGTTGAGGCAACATGGAGCCACTCTTACAGACGTGGTCGTTATAGTTGTGGCAGCCGATGATGGCGTTAAACCGCAAACGGTGGAAGCGATTAGATTTGCGAGAAGTGCTAACGCAAAGATGGTCGTCGCCATAAATAAGATCGATAAAGAGACCGCTAATCCGCAGCTAGTGAAAACGCAGTTAGCTACAGAGTATGACATGAACCCCGAGGAGTGGGGCGGTGATACCGTAATGGTTGAGGTTAGCGCGAAAACCGGTCAGGGCATAGATAAGCTTCTGGATATGGTATTACTCGTCGCTGATATGGAGGAGTTAAAGGCTGATATCGACACTCCGGCTGAAGGCTTAGTTATAGAGTCTCATATGGAGCAGGGCAGAGGCTCCGTGGTCAGCTTGCTCGTGGAACATGGCGAGCTGAAACCTGGTCAACTTATGGTCGCGGGTACCGCATATGGTAAGGTCCGAACACTTCATGACTACAAGGGTAGGGCAATCAAGATTGCGGGTCCATCAACGCCATTAACGGTGACTGGTTTCAAAGAGTTGCCACAGTTTGGTGATAATTTCACGATTGCGAAAACAGAGAAAGAAGCAAGACAGCTTACGGAAAAGAAAAGGCAGGAGAGAGAGAAAGATGCTGCCAGTACTAATGTAACTGGCGCGGACATGCTGAAGATGATTAGCCAAAAACATGAATCACAAGATTTCAAGGTAATTGTTAAGGCTGATGTACAGGGTTCCCTAACGTCTGTTATTGACAGCTTGAAACTGGTAGATACCGGGGGAGAAGTGACACTTAGGGTTATCGGTAGTGGAGTTGGGAATATATCCGAGAACGATATAAGACTTGCCGCCGACGAAAAGACGGTAGTGTATGGATTTAATGTTGAATTACCGCCTGCCGTGAAAAGATTAGCTTCACGTGATAAGGTTCAGGTAAGAATTTTCAAAATTATTTACGAGCTACTCGATGATGCTAGAAGTTCGATGGGCGACTTGCTGGCTCCTGAGGTGGTAGAAAAAGAGATCGGTAAGCTAACTATAAAGGGTGTGTTTAGGACTCTGAAGGATTCTGTTATAGCTGGTGGCGAAGTTACCGAAGGAAAGGTAATGGCGAATGTAATAGCTAGAGTCATCAGAGATAAAGAGAATATAGCTGAAGTTGAGGTAACTAGTGTTCAAAGGCAACAGCAGGAAGCTAAGGAGGTATTTGAGGGTGAGATGTGTGGGCTGAGTTTAAAAACAAATAAAAAATTGCTAATAGAAGAGGGTGACAAGCTAGAATTCTTTACCCGAGAGCTTGTTAGTAGGTCAATTTCGTAATACATTAGAAAAGGTAATGGTATACTAGGTAACAAGGAGAAGCAATGTTTCAATTAGATGACAAATTTTTACAAGATATAGGACTTGGCGGATTACCCGACGACCAAAAACGTGCATTTTTGCAGCACATATATGAGGAGCTTGAGCTTAGGGTTGGTACTAGACTGTCTGAGGGATTGTCAGATCAGCAGCTTGAGGAATTTGAAAAGATTATTGATAGAGACCAAGGTGTTATTGAGAACTGGTTGAACGAGCATGTTCAGGACTATACCAATGACGAAGTTTTCAAGAGAATGCAGGCTGCCCTAAAACTAGAACCGACCGATCCTGTTTTGAAAGCAGAATTTGTGGCAACGAAGTGGCTTGAGGTGAATCGACCCGACTACAGGGACGTGGTTAAGGCCGTATTGGATGAACTGAAAGGCGAAATAATGGCTAACAAAGATGCGATTTTGGGTGGAATTGCTCAAAATGAAGCTGACGCTCAAGGCGGCAGTCAACAGCCACCAGTATCTAGTTAATTACGAATTTTCGAGCTATAGCCAGAAAGAAATGCCTTTATGGGCATTTCTTTCTTTCCGAGAGGCTTTATTGAATCAATACTAACGAATCCGTTACCCGTGCCTACTATCAGGTTATCGTCGTCGGGGGTGTCTATCGCGCCAGGAGAGGGGTTTTTATTTGAAATCACGACGCTGTGGGCATCGGTGACTATGACATCTATATTTCCGAGCTTAGTCTTGCTCTGTGGCCAGTTTTTGTAGGCTCTTACTTCATTGACTATATCAATAGCGGACTTATTCCAGTCTATGATACCGTCCTTTTTATCGATAAGCCTACAGTATGTTATTCCTTTCTTTGACTGTGGTTGTGGCTGTAGCGACCCCTCCAATATTGATTGGAATAGTCCAAAAAATAGCGTTTCACTAGTTTTTGAGATATGGGCGTATAGATCGAACTTGTCCTCGTCATCACCTATCTGTAGAGATTTTTGGCCATAAATTGGCCCTTCGTCCATGCCGGACGTCAGCTTCATTATTGACACGCCGGTAGTGTCATCGCCGTTTAAAATTGCTGATTCTATGGGGGTTGGGCCCCTGTATTTTGGTAACATGGAGGGGTGAACGTTTATTATGCCTAATGGGAATATATCAATAATCTGCTGACTAATAATCTTTCCATAAGCGGCCAAAACGGCTATATCAGCATTCATGGCGCGTATTTGTTCGATTATTTCCGTTGGTTTATTCGGCAAATACACGGGGATGTCATGGGCTTTTGCTATCTCTGCGACTTCTAGGGTCCGATTATTGCGTGAGAGAGTAGAAGAATTGTGTGAAATGACAGCAACTACATCGTAGCCTCTCTCTATTAGTCCACTGAGTATCGGTGCTGAGGTTTTTTCTAGTCCACTGACTAGTCTTTCGTTGCCAAAAAAAACTATTCTAGTCATCAAAAATGTTCCTAGGCACCACGTCTTCATCATAATCGAGGTGTTGAAGCTCGCCCTGTTCATCTAGCCTGAAGAAGGCATCCCTTCTATCTACTAAATGGTCAACGAAGACTATACCATTAGTATGATCTATTTCATGCTGTATAACTCTGGCCAAGAATCCCTCAACTTTAATTCTTATGGGGTCTCCGTTTTCATCAAGAGCCTTTACGCGTATTTTAGTGTGCCTGGGTACCTTGCCATAAACATCTTTAACACTCAAGCATCCTTCAAAGTCTTCTTCTATCTTGCCCTCCCGTTTGACAATTTCGGGGTTAATGAGCACAGTAAATTCTCTAGATTCTTTGTTTTCGAAATCGCTACGTACTATGACTACGCGTTCAAGTTTGTCTATTTGTACGGCGGCTAGGGCCGCACTAATTTCATGAGGCCTAGAATCCTCCCAGTCTAGGGCGGCGCTAACCATGTCTTTTATGGTTTTTTGAACTGACGCGTCAATCTTGCGAATCCTACTAGATTTTTGTCGTAGGTGGGGGTTTGGTAATGTTATAATATCTTCTTTTTTCATTGGCCTATTCATAGTATAACAGATAGACTAAAGCAAGTTTGTAGGATCCAGCTCGAACTGCCAATGCGTGTCAGGCAAATAATCCAGAGCACGTAATAAATCGGATCTTTTTGATGACTTTAGAACTAATTGCCACCTGAATGTATCTCGTTGTCTTTCGTAGAAAGCTGGAGTAGGGCCTAATATCTCCACGCTGCTAGGCAATTTTGCTCGAAGTAGTGTCGCGAGGGAACGGGAGTTTTTAACTACCGTCTTTTCGGTTTTGTAACTACAAACTAGGCGTAATAGGTATGTAAAGGGCGGAAAGTGCGCTTTTGAGCGTGTATTAATCTCTGCTTTATAAAATGATTCGTAGTCTGCGCGTAGACCGTAGTCTATCGCAATGTTATTCGGGTGAAAGCTCTGTACTACTACTGATGAGGATTGTTGATTACGGCCGACTCTTCCTATGGCTTGGGTGACTAGTTGAAAAGTTCTCTCTGTTGAAGAGAAATCTGGTAACGATAATCCAGTATCTGCTTGGACGACCCCAACCATGCCTAGCTTTGGCAGGTCTAGGCCTTTTGCTACCACTTGTGTGCCAACAATTATGTCTATGGTTCCGTCGTACAGCTCTTTGTACCTATTTGCCAGAGCGTCCGTCGCGGAGCTGTCGCCATCAAATCTCGCGATTCTTAGTTTTGGATAGAGTTTCGACAACTCTGATTCAATCATTTTAGTACCGATACCTTTGTACACAATCGGGCTATTGCTACATTCGGGGCAGTTAGATGGCACATTGCTGGCTTGCCCGCAGGTATGACACCTTAGCTTGTATTCGTCAGCATGGAGCGACATAGGTATGAAACACCGTCGACAAATAGACTGCCAGCCACATTTTTCACACAGTGCCATACTGGCACTACCTCTTCTATTATGGAAAAAGAGAACTTGACGTTTTTTCGATATAGACTCTTCTAATTTTTCCAATAATATATTCGAAAAGAACCTATGTCGAGTGAACATTTGTCGATTCGTCATATCCACCAAATGCAACTTGGGTGGTTGGAATTTTTGTGCAGGTTCAGGTAACTCGATAGCTATGCCAGCTCCTTGCTTTGCCAGGTAGTAGTCGACTACGGACGGGGTGGCACTACCAAGAATTAACTTCGCGGAGTGTTTTTTCGCCAGTACGCTCGCAACTCTCAGGGCAGAGTATCTGGGTGATTTCTCTTGCTTATAGCTGGGTTCATGAGATTCATCTACCACTATCAGGCCTATATTCTGTGTGGGTAGCAATAGGGCTGACCTAGGTCCAATGACAATCTTTGGCGATTTGTCGTTTAGAATTTTTTTCCAGGTGTCGTGTCGTTCTGCCTCTGTTTGATTTGAATGGGATAAATATATATTGTCAAAGCGGGCCGAGAACTCGTCCACTATTTGCGGTGTTAGCGCTATTTCTGGCACTAGTACGATAACAGACTTGCCGGATCTAATCGTTCTATCGGCACATTCAATGTATACCGACGTTTTACCAGACCCTGTTACACCGTGTAGGAGATGGGTAGTACCTGGTTGCGATTCACTTACAGTACGTACCGCAATACGCTGATGCTTATTGAGCACATTTTTTGTTCGATTCCTAATGTTACCGCCATGTATTCGTTTTTTTGCTGGGCGTCTATTTTTTTGCACCCCTCTTGGTATTAGCAACTGTATTGCATTAGATAGATTGGTTCCATAGTATTCGCTCATCCAGGCGGCTGTTTCAACAAGGCTGATAGGTATAGGTTGCGGTTCAATAATATTTAGTATGGGTTTAGTATTATAATCTGGTTTGTCTACTTCGCGGTAAATGATACCTGTTGATAGCTTACTTCCAATCTCAATAGAGACGATGGTTCCGATTGTTAACGGGCTTTTGTGCGCATATGTAAGAGTGCTGCTATTCTTTCTAACAATTAACGTAAGCGCAACCTCGTAATAATGCATGTTTTTTATTATACTTGCTCTATATGATGTATTTCCACAGCAGAGCAGAAGCGGGCGAGCAGCTAGCTCGGCTATTAGTAGAGAAATACAGATATGAGAATGTAGCGATTGTTGCCTTGGGTGATGGTTCGGTTGCGGTTGCGGAACCCGTTGCAGAGCAACTCCATTGCGTTTTAACACTCTTGGTGTCCGAAGAGGTAGAGGTGCCTGGGGAGGGGCAACAATTTGGTGCCGTGTCCCAGACTGGTCAATTTACGTTTAGCAGTGAGTTGAAGGAAGGCGAGATAGGGGAATACGTCAATGAGTACCATGGCTACCTTGAGGAGCAAAAGAGACAGGCCTTTAGCAAGATAAATCGTTTGGTCGGCGATGGGGGCGTTCTAGACCGAGATTTACTCCAAGATCATGCAATTATATTAATAAGTGATGGTTTGAGGGACACAACGATACTAAATGTCGCAATGGATTTTCTCAAACCCGTTAGAGTGCAAAAAGTTATTATTGCATCGCCCATAGCTAGTGTAGAGGTCGTTGATCAAGTTCATCTAATAGCTGACGAGCTTCACATTCTAGATGTAAAATCTAATTATATTGATACCAATCATTACTATGATCAGAATGACCTACCGTCTCACGAAGAGACGATAGCGAAGATTAATCAGAATATTCTCAATTGGCGCTAAAATCATAAAAATCTATTGTCTAGTGTTGTAAGAAAGTGTAAGCTAGAAAGTAACGAGAGTGTGGGAAGGTAGTAACCAAGGGAGAGTATGCTAGACGTTTTTATCACATCAAGGGTACGACGCAAGATTGTTGTTGTATATGCCAAGTATCCAGATTTTCGCACTCATGTTCGGGGTCTCGCGAAACTAATAAAGGAAGATCCTGGAAATATACAACGCGAGCTAAAAAGATTGGAAAAGGTAGGCTTTCTTTCTAGTGAGAAACAGGGTAACACCAAAATTTATTCAACCAACAAACATTTTGCTATATTTAAGGAACTGCAAAATATTGTAATAAAATCTCAGCAACACGCGGCAAGGCCTAAACGTACCGGCTCCGACCTATAGACATGGGTCTATTTGACGAAATTCTGAAGGTCAGAGGACTTGTTGGCAACGAGCGTGATGCGTTTTTGAATCCAAGTTATGATAAAAAACACGATCCGTTTTTGCTACCAGATATGCAAAAAGCGGTCGATAGGTTAATACTTGCCAGGCAAAAAAACGAAAAGATTACAATTTACGGTGATTATGATATTGATGGTTTGACGGCCACGACATTGCTGCTGGATGCGTTTGATTCGCTGGGTTACGGTTCGGTTGATGCCTTTATCCCGAGTAGATTCGTAGAAGGCTACGGCATGACGATAGACGCGGTCGAGCGTATTGCCGAGGCTGGTTCGTCGTTGATAGTCACGGTGGATTGTGGCAGTCTGAGCGAGAAAGAGATTATTAGGGCTGGCGAGTTAGGCGTAGACGTGATTGTCACTGATCATCATAACGTAGCAGCGAAACAACCACCGGCGGTTGCCGTTATTAATCCAAAGAGGAATGATCACGAGTACCCATTTATTGATTTAGCCGGTGTAGGCGTGGCGTTTAAACTGGTACAGGCGCTACAAACTTCAATGCAGGGTCTGGATAATGGTCAAGAAAAATGGTTACTTGATTTGGTGGCCTTGGGTACTGTATGTGACGTTGTATCGTTGACAGACGAGAACAGAGCCAATGTCTATTGGGGTTTGAAAGTGATGCAGAAAACAAGAAGGCCAGGTATCAGAGCGTTAATGGCCGTGGCAGGAGTGGAGCCGAAACAAGTTACATCTAGAACATTAGGTTTTGCACTAGGGCCTAGACTTAACGCATCTGGTCGGTTGGAAACAGCACAGGTTTCACTGGACCTGTTGACATCAAAAAATGGAAATGAAGCATTGGAAAAAGCCAGGAGACTGGATGACCTCAATAGGGCGCGTCGTGCTGAGCAAGATGAGATACTCAAGGCTGCTATTGAGCAGGCAGGTAAGTATATCGATGATGCCGTGCTGGTGCTTGCGGGGGAGGGATGGAATCATGGAGTCGTTGGAATCGTAGCCGCAAAAATAATGGAAAAGTTCAAAAAGCCAACTTTCGTGATCGGAATCGAAGGTGAAGAAGCCAAGGGCTCGGCTAGAAGTTACGGTGATTTTAGCGCAGCGGATGCCATCAGGTTTTCAGAAAAGGCAATCACCAAAGGCGGAGGACATAAGTTGGCCGCTGGCGTCTCTCTTCCAACGAAGAACATAGATAGTTTTAGGAAGTTAGTGAACCAATACTATAAGGAGCAAAGGATAGAGAACCAGGAAGTATATCTACTAACCAAAGAGGATGCAATTGCATCTATAGATGAGGTAGGCGAAGAATTAGTGCGAAAGATCAGCGCTATGGAGCCGTTTGGTAATGGTAACCCAGAGCCTGTGTTAAAAACATCAGGCCTGAGAGTGACTAGCGTAAGGACCATGGGGGTTGAGGGACAGCACGTAAAATTAGAACTCATGGGCAAGTCTGGTACGAGAATACAAATGCTAGCCTTCGGTGCACCAGATCATTTTTTTGTGGATAAGGATGCGGTAATCACGGCTTGGTATCAGCCAGTTATTAACGCATGGAAGGGTGTTTCTTCGGTGGAGGGCCGACTACTAAGAGTTGAGTGTGAATAATCTTGCTTTATTACGCAACGCCTACTTGCACAGAGGGGCCTTATCTGTTACAATACTCTCGATATGATACAAGTTACACGAAAAGATCCTAAAGAAGCGAACGAGAATATCATCCGTCGTTTTAACCGCAAAGTTTTACAGAGCGGCGTTTTGGCGAATGCCAAGGCATCGATGCGATTTAGCAAAGATATCAGTAAGACCGAAAGACGCTCAAAAGCAATTATCCGCAAAGAGCGCAAAAACGACAAACTAGCGAAGGCTCGGCTGGGGATTCGATAGACGATGAGCCTCAAGGATAAAATCCAAGAGGACACAAAAACGGCGCTATTGGGGGGTGACCGGTTTGCCGGTGATACCCTTCGCAACCTGAAGGCTGCGATACTAGACGAAGAAGTAGCGCAGGGCAAGCGTGATGAAGGTTTGTCAGACGAAGATATCGAAAAAATCATTGCTCGTGAAATTAAAAAACGCAAAGAGAGTATAGCCGTCTATGAACAAAATGGGCGTGCTGAGCTAGCGGAACAGGAAAAGAGAGAGGCCGATATTTTGTCGGCTTATATGCCAGAGCAAATGAGCGAGGATGAACTACGAAAGCTCGTAGATGAAAAAATAAAAGAGCTTGGAGCCGATGGACCGCAGGCCATGGGACAAGTTATTGGTGCCGTAAAAAAGCAAGCAGGTAATACTGCTGATGGCGCCATGGTAGCTAGAATAGTAAAGGAAAGCTTGGGTCGGTAGGTGATTATATTTTTTGGTCCAGCAGGTGCCGGTAAGAGTGTCCAGGGTCAAATGTTGGCTGCCCGAAAGGGCTGGAAGTGGCTTTCTACTGGTGAAATGTTTCGTGAAAGCAGTGACAAAGAAGTCCAGGAGGTTTTAAAAACTGGCGAGTTAGTAAGCGATGAAAAAACTTATGATGTCGTTAGGGAGGCTCTGTCAAAGGTTGACAGGGACACGAAGTTAATCGTTGATGGCTTTCCTAGGACTATGGCACAAGCAGATTGGCTAATGAATAGCGAAAATTCTGAGGGTCATCAAGTAGAGATGGTAGTCGTTCTGGAAGTTCCAGAGAGCGAGATTCAACAGCGATTATCGCTGAGAGGGAGAGATCAAGATAAACCGGAGATCGTGACGAGAAGAATGAATATCTATCGTAGAGAGATGTATCCCGTTCTTGGGTATTTCGCGGAAAAAGGGATAAGGATTGCTCACTTAGATGGAACTGGCACTGTCGGTGAAGTTCATGACAAAATCGTTGCAGAAATAGATCATAGCGAACTAGAATAATATGCAAGCATCAAAAACCGATAAGCAAATCCAGGCAATGCGAGACGGGGGTAAGATTCTCGCAACTATTTTTAACGACCTTAAAAAATTTGTTCAACCTGGCATGACGGGAGTTGAAGTGGACGCGTGGGTCGAGAAGGAGATTGCACGCCATGGCGCCACACCTACGTATAAGGAGCCCGTACCCAACTTTCCGGGTGTTATATGTATTAGCGTGAACGAGGCAATAGTACATGGGGTACCGACCGATTATGTATTTGAAAAGGGTGATATAGTTGGATTCGATCTCGTGATTACATACGGTGGCATGAAAACCGATTCTGCATTTACTATGATGATAGGCGCGGAACCAGCTGGGGCAATCAAACATCTTATAGTAAACACCGAGAGAAGTTTGTATGCAGGGATTGATGCCATACGCGGGGATGGAACAAGGGTTGGTGATATTTCTGAGGCAGTTGAGAAGGTGCTATCCGGAGCGAAACTGGGTATCATTAGGGATCTAGTGGGACATGGAGTGGGAGAAGATATGCACATGCCCCCTAACGTACCGAACTATGGTCGTAGAGGTATGGGCGAAACTCTTCATGCGGGGGATACTATTGCGATAGAGCCGATGGCCACCTTGGGCGGAGAGGCTATCTATACCGACCCAGAAGACGATTGGACAATACTGACGCGAGACGGAAGTCTGTCTGCTCATTTTGAACATACAGTTTTGATTACAAAAAACGGTTACGAGATTCTGACAAAAATATAGACTATTATTATCGCTTATGGCTGTTCAAAATTGTTCTAACAGTTTATAATCATATCCATGCGCGACACATCACATTATGCTGTCGGACTTGATATAGGCACAACGACCGTTCGTTGTGTCGTTGGGCACGTGGACGCAACAACCGGATCACCGTCTATTGTGGGCGTAGGTGAGACGGCCAATACTGGGATGCGAAAAGGAACAATTGTGAATCTTAACGGCCCCGCTCAGGCAATTGATGATGCGCTCGGAGAAGCCGAGAGGATGAGCGGTCATCAAGTAGACGCCGCAACAGTTAGCGTCAATGGCTCGCATATCTTGAGCACGGTTACCGATGGCATGATTGCTGTTGGCGCAGACGATCATGTAGTCGGTGTCGACGATATAGGGCGGATAGAAGACGTGGCCACCGTAGGAAAAGTACCACCAAATAGGGAAATATTAAAAGTTGTACCCCATAGCTATAGGCTTGATGGTCAAGATAATATTAAAGATCCCTTGGGTATGACAGGGACTCGCCTAGAGGTTTTTGCTAATGTTATATCTGCGTTAACCCCAAACATCAACACTTTGCACAGCGTGTTGGATATGGCAAAAGTCGAGCCAAACGACGTGGTACCCAGTGCGATAGCGGCTGCTAGGTCTGTTTTGGATGAGAAGCAGTTGGAAAACGGTGTCGCCGTTATAGATTTAGGTGGTTCCACCACGGGTATATCAATATTCGAAGAAGGTGATTTACGATTTACGTCAGTGGTGCCAGTAGGCGGCAATAACATTACTAATGATTTGGCTATTGGACTAAGGACAGATCCAGAGATTGCCGAAAAGGTAAAGCTCACACATGGGTCGGCTACTGAACAATCTGGTAGTGAAAATGTGACCGTGAAACACGATAAATCATCCCTGGAGTTCAAAAGATCCGAAGTTGATGAGATAATCGGAGCCCGCCTAGATGAGTTATTCGAGGCCGTATCAAAAGAATTAAAAAAAGCCGGGCGATACGCAAAGCTTCCTAGCGGCGTTGTTTTGGTAGGCGGTGGCGCGAAGCTCAAGAATATAGCAGATTATGTTAAAGATAGTCTAGGTCTGGCTGTTAAAGTCGGTAAGCCCAAAGGTTTTGGCGGGGTCGCCGAAAATATGGATGAACCTCAGTATGCGACGGCGATTGGTCTCATGCTATCTGATGTTACCAGTGAAAAACATGACGGCGGATCTCGCAAAAAGGGGCATAGTGCTAAATCAACAGCTGGTCATGCAGGCGGTATTATCAAGCGATTCTTCGGGCGTCTAAAGACCTAAACAAATCTTGGATTTCGATAGAACAGTGGTATAATAAGTACAAGTAATGACTCAGGAGTAAACATGCCCGAAGTAACCCCAAGTGAGATTGAGACGTTTGCTAGCATAAAAGTCGTCGGTGTCGGCGGAGCTGGCGGTAGTGCTATAAATCGTATGAAGGATGCCGGTTTAACTGGCGTTCAGTTTATAGCGATGAATACTGATGCTCAAGCCCTGCACAACAGCAAAGCCGATATAAAGATTCACTTAGGACACAAGACAACGGGTGGCCTGGGTGCTGGTGCAGACCCTACGGTAGGAGAGGCCGCGGCTAATGAATCACGCGATGAAATAAAGTCCGCCCTAGAGGGTGCAGATATGATTTTTGTTACTATCGGTGCTGGCGGTGGAACTGGTAGCGGTGCCGGTTATATAGTCGCCGAAGTTGCACGCGAACTCGGTGTATTGGTTGTTGGGGTGGCCACCAAGCCGTTTAGTTTCGAAGGCGAAAAGCGTCGAATTAACGCCGAGTGGGCCGTTAGTAAGTTGGGAAGAAATGTTGATACACTTATTACCATACCTAATGACAGGCTTCTACAGACAATAGACAGGCGAACGCCTTTGTTGGAAACATTTAAGATAGCTGATGATGTCTTGAGACAAGGTGTTCAAGGTATTTCCGAATTGATCACGGAACATGGACTGATAAACCTAGACTTCGCCGACGTAAAAGCAATAATGAGTAATGCAGGTAGTGCCTTGATGGGCATAGGTCGCGCAAGTGGCGACGATCGCGCCGCTCAGTCTGCTCAGCAGGCTATCGAATCGCCTCTCATCGAAGTATCGATAGACGGCGCCAAGGGAGTTCTATTCAACGTTACCGGTGGCTATGATATGTCTATGTCGGAGATCCAGGAAGCTGCGGAAATTATCACGAGCGCCGTTTCTCCAGATGCGAATATAATATTTGGCGCTACTTTAAAACCAGAGCTAGAGGATGAGTTAATAATTACGGTAATAGCAACAGGTTTTGATAGCGAGTTTTTCCAACAGCAGGAGGTGTCATTAAATCCCGAGGAAAACAAATCACGCAATGATCAGTCACATAGTGCGCCAGATGATGCGGTAGAGGGCATGAATTTGGATCTAGACCAGTCTAGCGCGGAGTCGCACTTTGCCGAAGAGAACACAGGAAATATTTGGGATACGCCACCGGAGGATGACGATGAATCGGATACTCCAGCGTTCCTGCGTCGCCGCAAAAAGAACCAGAAACCAGACAGCGAAGAATAGGAGTGAAAATGGGGGCGAGGGTAAATATCGGAGACAGTCGTGTTATAGAATCACGAGAGGTTGGTGATGGCATGGCGGTGCGACGGCGTCGCGAAACGCCTGACGGACATCGTTTTACGACGTATGAAAGAATTGAAAAACCCAATCTGATAGTCATAAAAAAAGACGGATCGCGCGAGTTATATGACAGGCAAAAACTAACGAATGCGATCAGGCAATCGGTTGGAAAGTTCTTTGCAGGCGATGCGGATATAGAGAAGATTATTGATGCAATCGAAGACGGCCTTTTTGGAAAAGGCGAGCTAGAGTTGGCATCTAAGATGATTGGTGAATTAGTCCTTGATGAACTAGTAAAACGGAGCGAGGTGGCGTATGTTCGTTTTGCGAGCGTCTTTCATGAATTCAAGACGCTTGACGAGTTCGAGGCGATATTAGTATCTCGCCGCAAGGAAAAAAAGAACAGATGAGCGTAATGGTTTTTTATAAATCAGCGAGTGAACACGGACGCGAGGTAACTGAGTTTTTGCATGATTTCGAACGAAGAACCACCAGAAAACTGGACGAAATCGACCCGGACAGCAGAAGGGGAACTGATTTGTGCAGGCTGTACGAAGTATTTGAATATCCCACAATCGTCGCTACTAGTGATGATGGACAATTAAGAAATAAATGGAGGGGGTCGCCTCTGCCAACAATAGATGAGGTCAGCTACTATGTTTAGTTTTTTGTTCAAAGCCAAAGAAAAGCAGAAAAAGTCTAACAGAGCTATTTTTGGTACGATGCTGGCATTTGGTATCGTCGGATTGATAGCTAGCTTTGTCTTGGCGGTGGAAGAATTTCACCTACTAAAGAATCCTGATGCAATTTTGAGCTGTTCTTTTAATCTTGTTCTCAACTGTGCAATTGTAATGAAAACGTGGCAGGCTACTGTATTTGGATTTCCAAACATGTTTGTAGGCCTGATCGGTTTTCCGATAGTGATAACGATTGCTTTGCTTGGTTTGTCTAATGTCAAGTTTCCAAGATGGTTTTTAATCGGAGCCGAGATCGGCATAGCTTTTTGGACACTATTCGCATACTGGCTGTTTTTCAACAGTGTCTATGCTATCCAAGTACTTTGTCCGTGGTGTTTAGTGGTTACGTTCAGCATGACAATATTACTAGCTACGATAACTAGATATAACGTCATGCATGACACATTCGATATACCGAAAAAAGCCAACAAACAGCTAAAACAGTTATTTGAAAAAGACTTTGACAAGCTATTCGTGGCTAGCTGGATAGTACTATTAATAATGTTGGTAATAATAAAGTTTGGGGATTCCTTGGTGGCATGATTGACGTCGTTTTGCCCGCCGTGGTCGCGGCATTCATTTTTGTAAGTTTCGTTTTCGTGATCGCGTTGTGGCAAAAGAGGTTTGACTTGATAGATCCTGCATGGGGGCTTGTCATCGTGGCTATCGCGATGTCGGCATATACGAATCAAAGCGTGATTAGCTATTTGTCAGTACAGACAATAGTCGTTGTCATGGTAGTGTTATGGGCGACTAGGCTGTCATTGCATCTATATACTCGATGGCTACGTGCCAAAAAGGAAGATTGGAGATATTCGGAGCTTGTTAAAAAAGCCAAAAATAGAAGGGGTGGAATGTTGGCAAACATGTACGCTCGTGTCTATTTAACTCAAGGACTATTCGCACTTGTTATATCGGCTCCCGTGCTGATAGTGTGCATGGCTGCACCTGACGTTCCGTCTATATATACAAAGATAGGCGTTATCGTTTGGCTAGTTGGATTTGCTATAGAGCTCGTGAGTGATGCTCAACTATCCGAATATCTACGTACAACAAAGGACAAAACAAAACTGATGACTACTGGAATGTGGAAATATTCTCGTCATCCCAACTACTTTGGCGAAGTAACGATGTGGTGGGGAATATTTATTGTAGCTCTAGGAGTACCTAATGGGTGGGTGTCTATTATTGGACCCTTAACAATAACTTTCATACTATTATTTGTCAGTGGCATACCTATGACCGAGAGTAGATTCAGGGGTAGAAAAGGTTGGGATTCATACAAAAAACGTACTAGTGCGTTTATACCCCTGCCTCCGAAATCATAAGCGATTTGACCACATCCGCTAAACAGATTAAACTATTTATATTATTCGTATAAATGGGTGGGAACTATGTTGAAAAAGGGTAAAAAACAAATTAATAGTGTTTGGAACATCCTGGCGGTAACTAGGTTATTACTGGGATTTGTATTTTTATGGGCATTTTTTGATAAATGGCTTGGCTTGGGATATGCGACTACTACAGAAAACGCATGGATTCAGGGTGGATCGCCAACTGAAGGATTTCTGACTGGCGTGAGCAGTGGAGAAGGTATGTTCTCTAGCTTCTTTTCAGGTTTGGTTGGCCAGGTATGGGTAGACTGGGTTTTCATGCTAGGCCTGCTGGGCATTGGTGTTGCCTTACTACTAGGCATAGCGTTGAAACTAGCGGCAGTATCCGGCGCCGCTATGTTAGTTTTGATGTGGATGGCTTTGTTGCCACTGTCAAACAATCCCCTAGTTGATGATCATATTGTCTATGCGGTTGTACTGTTCGCGATAGCAATGGCAGAACCACGTTGGAGTCTGACGAAATGGTGGCATTCACAAAATATCGTCAAAAAGAATAAGTGGCTTCAGTAGCCAGATGCTTGCAAAATAACAGGGGAGGGCGTTATAATAACAGAGACGCCCTCTTTTGGTAAAAGAGGATAGTGGCCATCAACCATCAATGTCATTGGGAAGAAAGGCTTAGCGCCAACTAGAACCCGACGTGTACGCGACGACATAGCGATCAATTAAGAGCCAAAGAATCACTTCTTTTGGAAGCCAGATGGAACCGCCCGAAAGGGTTCTGGCGGACAAAAGAAGTGTTTTTTATGAAAGGAATCAATATGACAGCCGAGAAGCTCGATAATACACAGGATAATCTACCTCTTGACAGAGAGGCGGTGGTTGAAAAGTTACGACTTTTTGGAATTGATGTGTATCGCTCTGACTTTACAACCATGATGGACGAGGATGTTATCCAAGTTGCCGACTGGCTATTAGAATCGGCAGGATATAACGTAGTTGATGTTGATTCCGATAACAATGGAGAACAACGCTAATGAAATTTAAATCAGGAACCAGGCGACGCGCCGCCGAATACGAAAAAGACATCGCCCAGCAATGGAAGCGTAATAAAACCTTTGAAAAATCGGTTGAGCAAAGACCTGCCGATAATAGCTACGTATTTTATGATGGCCCACCTTTTTTGACCGGAACTCCGCACCACGGTCATCTTCTAATATCCACAGTTAAAGATTCCGTTGCACGGTTTCAGACCATGTTGGGACATCGCGTCGAGCGTCGATGGGGATGGGATTGTCATGGGCTACCCGCTGAGTTGTTTGTAGAGAAAAAATTAGGGATAGAGAGCAAGAAGGAAATTGGAGTCAAGATTAGCGTCGCGGACTACGTCAAAGAGTGCCGTGCCGCTATGGTAAAAACTGGTACTGAATGGGAAGACACCATTGAGCGCCTAGGTCGTTGGGTGGAATTTCAGGGTGCATACAAAACCATGGATCCTGAATACATGGAAAGCGTCTGGTGGGCGTTCAAAAAATTATACGAAGACGGCAAAATCTACGAGGGCGAAAAGATTCTAGTCTACTGCACCAAAGACGCTACTCCTATTAGCAAGTCAGAGGTGGCCATGGAAAACAGTTATCAAATAGATACCGATCCAAGTGTATTCGTATATTTTCAATTAGAAGATTCAGATGAATATGTGCTGGCCTGGACGACTACACCGTGGACATTGCCCGCAAACGTTGCGCTGGCTGTAAATCCAAGCCTAGATTACGCGCTCGTCGAGTACGATGGCAAGAAGGTCTATGTGGCAGAGGACGCCATAGAAAAAGTGTTTACAGACAAAAAGCATCAGCCTCTAGATTACAAAAAGCTAAACACACTAAGTGGTAGTACGCTTGTAGGGCGCAAGTACCATCCACTATTTGAAAATCACGGACCTCAGGCTCATCGCGTTTTGGCGGCGGAATTCGTCACGGCCGATAGCGGTACGGGCATAGTGCATCAAGCACCTGCCTATGGCGAAGAAGACTATGAACTTTGTAAACGAGAAGACGTGCCTATCGTTTCACTAGTAGATGAAAACGGAATATATACCCAGGGTCCGTGGCAGGGAAGTAATATTTGGGACGTGAACAAGGAAATTGCCAAGACACTAGTGCATGACGGCCGGGCGTTGAAAATGGAATATATTCGTCACGAATATCCGCACTGTCATCGTTGTGGTAGCAAACTAATGTACAGGGCCCATCCAAGCTGGTTTATGGATATCGAGGGACAACGACAGCAGATGCTAGATGCCGTCGAAAAAACCAATTGGGTACCACAGGCGCTTCGCGATGGTCGTTTTCGCCACACAATAGAATCGGCACCAGATTGGAACCTATCACGTGATCGATATTGGGCAACACCTATACCGGTATGGCGTGGAGTTCGTAATGACGGGACTCAAGTCGTCAAGGTAATTGGTTCGTATGATGAATTTGCCGATCTAACTGGCAAAAAACTGGATGACTATCATCTGCCAAACGTCATGGACGTCGAGTTCGAGTACGATGGCGTGATTTTGCGACACATTGGTAAGGTTCTGGATTGTTGGTTTGAAAGTGGCAGTATGCCATTTGCGCAGTTCCACTATCCATTTAGCAAAGACAATGAATTTGATCCGGAAAATCCCGCGGCTGACTTTATTGTTGAAGCTATAGATCAAACGCGTGGCTGGTTCTACTCGATGACCGCCGTAAACGTTGGACTTTTTGGCAAGGCGCCTTTCAAAAACCTTATCTGTACAGGTTTCATAAATGCGGCTGACGGCAAGAAAATGAGTAAAAAGCTCAAAAACTACACCGATCCAATGGAACTGATGAACCAATACTCGTCCGATTCATTCCGTCTATTATTGTTGTCGAACCCGGTAGTTGGGGGTGAGGACTTTAACCTAAAAGACAAAGACGTTGGTGACGTGGCGCGAAAACTAGGCATGATTTGGAATATGTACGACTTCTTTACTATGTACGCCGAAGTTGATGGTTGGGAATTTGATTCATCAAAGCCATTCACATTGAATCCGGATGACCTAGAAAATCCGCTGGATAAATGGATTGTCAGTCGAGTACATCAGCTAGCCAGCGACGTTCACGAAGGCATGATGAAATATCAGCTGGATAAGGCTGTAAAGCCAATATTCCCATTTATAGACGATGCGAGCAACTGGTTTGTGCGGCGCAGTAGGCGACGTTTTTGGAAGTCCGAGGATGACGGTGACAAGGCAGATGCATACCGTACTTTGCATTATACGTTGATGAAGCTTTCGGTAGTCCTGGCTCCGTTTACGCCGTTTTTGGCAGAGGAATTGTACCAAAAACTAGGTGGTGGCAACGAATCTGTACATTTGTTGGATTGGCCCAAGAATTACAGCGTTGACGAACAGGTGTTGTCCGACATGGCTACGGTTCGCGAGTATGTTAATCAATCGCTAAGTATACGTTCATCAGAGAGGGTCAAGATTCGGCAACCACTATCTAGTGTCACGGTTCCAACTCTAGGAGAGAGCGTTAATTTCGAAGATATCTTGACCGAAGAGTTAAATGTTAAAAAGGTGCTTCAAGGTGATGAATTATCTTTGGATATGAAGATAACACCCGAGCTAAAGCGCGAAGGTCTCATGCGCGAGGTTATTCGTCATGTGCAGACCGCCCGCAAAGACGCTGGTTTGAATGTTGACGATAGGATACGATTGCACCTTGGTTCTAGTGACGAACAATTACAAAAGGCTATAGAGGAACACCAATCGACCATTTTATCTGAAACCCTAGCGACCGAACTAGTCAATCATACGTTCGATTACAAAACGACTGCGCAGGTAGAGGATGCCCATCTGTCGATTTCACTGGAGAAGGCATGAAACATCCAGAGGCTGGAGTAGGCGTTATCGTCATGCGTGACGGTAAGTTTTTGGTACTACAGCGCCAGGGGAGTCATGGCGAGGGAACGTGGTCTGTCCCTGGAGGTTGGATGGAATTGGGCGAAAGTTTTGAACAAGCTTCCGTGCGTGAAATAGACGAAGAAACAGGTATGAAGATAAAAAATGTTCGTTTTGCGGGCGTGACCAACAATGTCATGCTGGACGAGAACGTACACAGTATTACTATATGGACTATGGCCGACTGGGCTGGTGTCGAGCCGTCCATAACAGAGCCAGAGAAGTGCGCAGATCAGCGTTGGGTAGATTTCGACACGTTGCCCTCGCCACTGTTCAAGGCACCTGAAGAGCTACTAAAAAGTGAATTTTTGCCGGCAATCAAGGAACAACTTGCGAGCACAAAGAATAGTTAACACGTTAACTATCTAGATTACATCTGATATTTGAATCAAAAAGTATACGAAAGCGGATGCATACATGCCATCTAGTATCCAGCCATGTCGCCATTCGGCCCATTGTATCCAGTGCGCCCAGTCCAGAAACTTATCTAGCCATTTGGGTCCACGTTTCCAAAAAAGCCATAGAAAATCAGGTAAGAGTCCAAAAAACGCGCCAATTCCAACAATCAGCCACTGTTCGGGGAATAATATGAAAATCAAAGCAACGGCGGCAATACTGATGACGGCATCCGCGCCGATTTGTATCTTTAAAAATCTAGAGTACGGGGGTTCTTCGCCGTATGCGTGGGGTAGGATATCCATAACGAAGTGCGATGCTGTAGCTATAAAGGGAACCAATGGCGCCGGTGCTATAGCTCCTACTATTGAACCCGCCAAGATATGGTTGAATGCCAACATATGAACATAATATCAGTTAGTTGACTTTTAATAAAGCTTATGCTATGATAATAGGGTAAAGAATAAATACAAAAATGCGTATGTTTAATCGAAAAGTCAGTTTCCAAAAGCACGATCCGCTAGACGACGGATTGAGTGATGCTATTGCGGCCGAAAAGAACGAAGAAGACGCGTTTACGCTAGTAGATCCATCTGGCGAGGAATTATCCAAAAAGTGGGATTCAATCGTAAAAGATGCCAAAAAAGATCCAAACTGGTTTAGTTTTAGCAAAGATTAATACTATAATAGGTATAGTATGCAGAGCCTGACAGACAGAGAATTTGACGAATTAATTACACGAGCCATGGACGAATTGCCCCAGGAATATATAACTGGATTGGAAAACGTCGCTATCGTTATGGAAGACGAGCCGACACCGGAACAGCGCCAAAAGATGAAACTGCGTAACAATACGTTGTTGCTTGGATTATATGAGGGCGTGCCGCTAACTCACAGAGGTAATGGGCCTGTTGTAGGCATGCCAGATAAAATTACGCTGTTCAAACATCATATACTGGCCGCTGCACATGTCAAAGGTGACGTGTTCGAGGAGATAAAGCGTACTTTGTGGCACGAAATAGCGCATTACTATGGGTTGGATCACGACCGAATACACGAGCTAGAGAATAGCTAGTTTTACATCTGTATTTTTAGTACTTATAATATCATTTTTGCTATTGTCAAACAGTGCTTAACGTGCTATAATTAAGATTAGTTGAGAGTTAATTTAGATTAACCTGCTGGTGGCGAGCGGGTTTTAATATGGGAGATTACATGGGAACTGCTACAAAGAAACTAAATAAACGAATCTTGAATATGGGATTTGCTTTCGTGCTTGCGCTGAGCACGGTTACTACTAGCGCTTCTGCCTTTTTGGGCCAGACCGCTAGCGCTACTACTGCGCCACTAAGTGTAGAAACGCTTTGTGTTGACGAGAAGGTTCAAGTAAAAGTAACCGCTCGTCAGGCCGAGCTACCTGGTATACCAGCCAATGCGAACGCATGGAGCGCAGGTATATTGGGTGAGAATATAAATTATGTTTCTGATTTTGGTAGCCAACGTAATACGCTCGATGAAGATGATGTAGATACCCACACGTTTGTAACCGGTCAAACGGCAGTTCCTGCAGGTAGTGTTTCTGCGCATGTTTTTGGCTGGTATAAGACTGGTCTAACATGGTTATTTACTGGTCAATCTTATGAAAACACACTAAACGCAAGTTATCTTGCGGTTAACTGTGATGCAACAGCCCCTGTAGCAACAGTCTCGTACGCACCCGATTCACTAACTAATTCTTCTGTACTGGCAACTATTACCGCAGACGAGGAGATTCAGGACGTAACAGGCTGGACTCGCGTTGACGCAATAACACTAGAGAAGTCATTCACAGCTAATACTGATGAGCTTGTAACTGTAGCTGACCTTGCTGGAAATACGACAGACGTAAATGTTCTTATTGACTGGATTGACACTGAAAAACCTACAATTCTAGCAACGCCAAACGCTCCAGCATACATTTCTGGAACACAGGAATTTGATATACATGTAACCGATAATTACCCACTAGACCCAACCAAGAATAAATACACCTGGGTTGAGGTTTATGGTGATCCAGACCAAACTAATAAAAAGGGCGCCAAGGTAGATTTATCTGACGGTTCGGGAGTATTTACCCTTGATACAACATTGCTGCCTGATGGTGAGTACATCCTGCGCGTAGGTAGTGTCGTGGATGCTGCCGGTAACACATCTGGTGACAAAACCTTCCGACACTTTACCGTTGATAATACTAATCCGCAGCTAAAGATATGGAGTCCGTCTGACGAAGACCTTATATCAGGCGTCTTTGATGTAACGGGCGAGGCAACTGATGCGACTTCAGGTGTCGCTGACGTGACTTATCGAGTTCGTGAGTATACAAATAACGGCTCACTGGGCGACGAGGTAATCTCTTGGACTTCAGTACCATTTGATTCCGTAACTGGTGAGTGGAGCTTCCCGCTAGATCTAGACGACGGTAAATACAGGATAATAGTTCGTACGACTGATAATGCCGACAATGGCCGAACAAAACGAGTTGACGTTACGGTCGATAGTTCTGCACCTATAGTAACAATCAGTAATCCAGTAGACGGTCAAACATACGCAAACGATGTAGATCTGGTTGCATCAATCGTTGACGATAATCTTAGCCATCGATACCTAACGATTAAGCGCAATGGTGCTGCATACAATATCCCAGGTGTTACAAATACATCTATCTATAGTGATGAGTTCGTAAATGAGACCTTGGCGACTCTAACGCTTGAAGGTGATTACACTGTAAAGCTAGAGGCTCGAGATAAAGCAGGAAACAAGACGAGTGTGTCTGTTAAGACGGTATCCTTTACTATAGATAAATCCGCTCCAACTATCGATATTTCAAACTTAGTCGTATCTACCGATAAGCTTTTAAGCTTTGATTTGCTAGCGTCTGATCTGGGACCATCTGGCCTGGAAATAGTCGCGGCGAACATATATGACTCGACAAACACGACCAAGCTAATAGAGCTCGGTAGCGGTAGCCCTACAAGGTTGAACACTCCACATAGCGGTCTGCCATTTGGCACATCTGATTTTGGTACTACGATTGATAATGTAGACGTGAGTGGACTGGCTACGGGCACATACACTATTAGGGCGTTTGCACGTGATCATGCTAACAATGAACTACGATTCCACCTGGTGCAGTTTGACGTAGACAATACAGCGCCTGACATCTCTGTAGTATCAGCAGATGAAAATAGCGCACAGGGGGTAACCGAGCCAGGTTTGACCGTAGAGGTATTTGTCGATGGCGTATCGTTTGGTACGACTGTTGCGGACGTGTCTGGTGACTGGGAGCTTGCATTCGGATCAGAGCTAGCCCCTGGATCATATGAGGTAACGGCTACTACCGAAGATACTGCTGGTAACGACGGTACATCCTCCGTATTTGATTTAGTAGTATTGGATTCCTCTAGTAATGACGGAAATCCGAACAACAACGATGGTGGCGATAACGCTACTCCTGTAACTTTCCAGACTACAACACCCGATAATGAGGGCGACGAGGAAGAAGTTCTAGGCGCGCAGGATCAGAATGATGACAACGGTGCTGACAATACCGGAAACGGTGAAGAAGTGCTAGGTGATTCTGATAAAAAAGACGAAACATGGACAATCCTTGGACTTACTTGGTACTGGTGGCTACTTATCCTAGTGGCTCTGGGCGTAATCGGACGATGGGCATACGGACGATTCGGTTCTCGGAACCAATAGTCTATAGTCGTACGAAAAAGCGAGAGGCGTAATACCTCTCGCTTTTTTAGTGGGTAATACGGTATAATAAGCGTTAGTAATAACACCATGAAAACAAATACAAAACGCAAATCAAAAATGACCACACGCAGGCGTGTTCACCACCATGTAAAAATGGCGGTTATTCCGCACAAAAAGAATCAGTTTCGACCACATATGGTTCGTTTGCATGGAATTGCCAGCGTACTAGTTATTGTAGTTTCGTTGGTGCTGGGCTCTAACTGGCTAACATCTGGATCTGTTCTGGGTAGCAAGGCAGATATCAGCGTGTCGGAGCTACTGGCCAGTACTAATGTAGAGCGCGTGAGCAATAACAAGAACAGGCTTCAATTGAGCGATAAGCTATCGCATGCTGCCTTTTTGAAAGCGGAGGATATGTTCGCTAGGCAATATTGGGCCCATGATGCGCCCGATGGGACCAAGCCGTGGAAGTGGCTTTCGGAGGTTGACTATAACTATGATTATGCAGGCGAGAATCTGGCGAAGAACTTTCAGTCTGCTAGGTCTGTCGTTGGTGCTTGGATGGCCTCTGGAAAACACAAGGATAATGTACTAGGTCCACAATATACGGAGGTTGGATTTGCCGTGGTAGACGGCGTGTTAAATGAAACGAATACTACTCTGATAGTTGCGCTATTCGGTCGTCCAACCGAGGCTATAGCTGGCGCGTCTACTGCGCCAGTAGAGAACGGGGCTCCGGTGGGAGGTTTGAGCGTGATGTCACAATTTGGGGTAGCGTTACAATCCGTAAACCCAGCAGTTTTGAGCTCTGTTGCTCTGTTGATGTCGGCGACGATAGTGGCATTATTCGCGCATGGTCATCGTCGTCAGTTGCCTAGTGCTATACGGCAGACGTGGATGTATCACCATGGAATATTAAAAGCGGGAGGACTAATTGCCGTAATATTCGTATTAGTGGCATTGTACTCTGGCGGACAAATCTAATATACTAATACATTATGGCTACTGTAACAAAAGCAATTATACCCGTCGCCGGCTGGGGAACACGGCGTCTACCTATCACAAAAGCTATCGAAAAATGCATGTTGCCCGTAGGTAATCGTCCTATTGTCGATTATGTAGTCCGCGATTGCATAAAGGCTGGAATAAACGACATTATCTTTGTCGTGAATAAAGGAAGTACTCAACTACAGCAATACTATACAGACAATCAGGCTTTGAACGACTACCTGATAGAGGTTCAAAAGCAAGACATGTTAGATTTGGCGCATCCACCCCGAAACGTCGCGTTTCACTTCGTTGAGCAGAACTCAAATGGTAAATATGGTACCACTATTCCAGTAGCTCTAGTCGTGCCGCATATTAAAAAAGGCGAATCGGTATTGGTAGCAATGGGTGATGATTTCGTATATAACGCCGACGGGTCGTCGGATTTAGCCAATCTGGTGCATGCGGTGCCAGAAGGTGGATGTGGTATGTTGTCATCTACGGTACCACAGGATCAGGTGAGCAGGTACGGAGTTATAGATTTTGACGAAGAGACTGGTGGATTCCTAAGAATAGTTGAAAAACCATCGGTGGAACAAGCACCTAGCAATCAGATAAATATCAGCAAGTATGTTTTTAATTATGATATGTTGGTTCGGATCGCGAATCATGCACAGCTGGAGATATCGGGCGAATATCTGATAACAGACCCCATCAGTCAGGCCGTTCTGGACAATGTGGTCGTTACCGTAGTCCCGTCAAAAGGCGAGTTTTTGGATTGTGGCAACGTACATGGATGGCTACACGCCAACAACTTGATTGTAGAGCACCAGCGTTAGGTTCTTAGAGCTTTGGCTTATTTTTATCGTTACCCGTATTCCAGATATGGCTGATACTTCTCATTATATTGGAGGAGCTGAATCGATGTCGACGTGTTCCCACTAATTGATCTATCATGAAATTTGCAAACGGTTGGACGTTTCGTGTATGGGTAGCCTGATGGTGTAGTGGTCGGGCTAACATAGAGCCGAATGACGCGCCCACCGCTATAGCCAGGGCGGTTGCTATGGCTGTAAATAGTGTCGCCATTCCTAGGTCAAATAATGGATCGCTTGGCGGATTGTTCGACAAAAGCATCAGTCCATTAAATAGAGCCAGTCCCGGGACTAGGGGTAGGATTCCAGCCGCGACAATTCCCGTTGACGGTGTTCGCCACCTTCTGGAAAAAATAGTTGCTATCAGACCTATGAACACGGCAGCTACGCCACTGGCGGGGACAATGGAAATATCCACCACGGAGGCCGTATACATTATTATCAGAGCAAAGGCACCAACTATGCCAGCCCAAGCGACAGCTCTCATTCTGGTCTGTGTACCTATGGCGAATCCTGCCGCGGCGATGAACGCACCAACTATTTGGTATCCAACAGTGTTTAGGTGTAGAGGTTCAGCAAGGACATTTATACCCATCCCCAATTTTCCTGCTATGTACAGTCCTATGATTACGCCTACCACGATTCCAATAGTCATTAGTATCACCTTTAGAATACGTGCGTTCGCCGTTACGTAATATTCTTCTATGGCATCCTGAATAGCACCAACTATCAGTAGTCCAGCAACCAACATAACTATGCCACCAACTACTATTAGAGTCGGTTGTATGCCGGCAAAGAATTCGACGCCGTTTTTCGCGAAAAAGCTAATTAGCGCGGCTGCAATCGTAACGAATAGGGCGGCGCTAACTTGGCGAAAGAAAGCTGATATCCCCTGACGATGCAAAAAACCCACTAGCCGATCAACCATCACTGCAATGACGAACGTGAGTAGCCATATACGCCAGTTTGGAGAGAACATCATCGACACACCGCCGGCAATCATGGCGTTACCGCATGTGACCAACCAACCAGGGTAGGTTATAGGATTTTTTAGTATATTATCTAGTTCCGACTCGGCGCTCGATAGACTCCGTCTGCCTTCTTTGATGTCGTATACCAGCTTTTGGACCAGTTGTAGAGTCATATTATTCAAAGACCGAGGCACTACTGGACGGATCATAGTTAGAGGCTCTTTCTCGACGCCACGTAGCTGAGATATCATGATAATATCGGCACTTACGTCGATATGAACGGGTTTTTTACAGTATGTTTCGGTTATATCAAGTAAACGGGACACGACGCGACTGGCGGGAACGCCCAAGGACAGCATTGTGTCTCCGACTGTCATCGCTAAACGTAACGCCCTCATGTTTGGGGTTAAATTTTCGCCAAACTTTTCTATGGTGGGAAAAGCGGATGCTATCTCTTCTTTTTTTCGTAGTCGTATATTAAACGGCCAAATCATCTTCTACCTCTCTCGTATACCAACTAGCAGTATAACAAATCCTCGACAAAATCATAAGGTGTTTGGGGTCTTGTAAATATTACTCTAATCTGTTAAAATTGGTTACTGAATCATTAAAGAGGTACATATGAAAGCAGTAATCAAGGTAGGCGGCAAGCAATATCTAGTCGCCGAGAAAGAGACCCTCCTGGTGGACCGCCTCCCGGATGGAACAAAAGAGCTCAAACTTGATGCACTCCTGACAATCGACGGTGACAAAACGGTCGTTGGCAAGCCACTGGTAAGTGGTGTAAAGGTGAGCGCGAAAGTTACAGAGCCAGAAGTAAAAGGCGAAAAACTACGCGTAATTCGATACAAATCAAAGAAACGTGTACACAAAGAAACTGGCCATCGTCAGCGATATAGCCAAATACAAATTACTTCAATCAAATAACAAAAATCCCCGCAGACAGCGGGGATTTTTGTTATAATGAATACAAATGAGCGAGGGGAAAACTACAGCTGTTATAGCTGTTACAAATCAAAAGGGTGGGGTGGGCAAGACCACCAGCGCTATTAACATTGCCTATTTTTTGGCGAAATCTGGCAAAAGAGTCCTGTTAGTGGACCTGGATCCGCAGGGAAACGCCAGTAGTGGTCTGGGTGTCGATAAGTCTAATTTAGAGATAACTATGGGCGAAGTGATGTCTGGCGAGGAAGTGTTAGCCACGGCGATCAAGCCGACATCGCACAAAAATCTGGCTATAGCCCCGACGACACCTCATTTAGCAAATGTCGAGGTAGGGTTGGCGAGCGGAAAGAATAAGTTTACTAGGCTAAAAACGGCGCTATCTAGCGTCGAGGGTTACGATGTTATCTTGATTGACTGTCCACCTAGCCTCAGCCTATTAACGGTCAACGGATTGATCGCCGCAGATTACGTGCTACTTCCTGTACAGGCTGAGTTCTATGCTCTAGAGGGTCTGGGTCAGCTATTAGAAACCATGAAGTTAGTGCGTAAAGGGATGAATACACATCTAGAGTTAATAGGCGTATTGCCAACGATGATGGACGCGAGGACTACGTTAAGTAACCAGGTGCACCAAGAGATAAAAAAACATTTTGGTGAAAAAGTATTCCAAACCAGCATACCCAGAAACATTAGGCTAGCAGAAGCACCTAGCCATGGCGTGCCTGTCGGTGCATATGACAGATGGAGTAAGGGAGCTCGTGCGTACAAGGCGGTCGCCAAAGAGTTGGAGCAACGACTGGAGGCGAAGAAATGAGCGTGAAGAAAGGTTTGGGACGAGGATTCGACTCGCTAATACCTGCGGAGTTGATAGAAGAATCATTGGACCCCACGGCGGAACAAGATGTTAAGCTTAGTGAGCTAAAGCAACTGCTAATTTCAAAAGTCCATCCAAATCCAGACCAGCCACGAAGAACATTTGACGAGCATGCTTTAGAGGAAATGGCTGAATCGATCCGTATACACGGAGTTATACAGCCCATTGTTGTAACGCCAAAGGGCGATAGTTTTGAAATAGTTGCCGGTGAGAGACGATACCGCGGGGCCAAAGAAGCCGGACTAGACAAAGTGCCCGCTATCGTCAGGACCATGGATGACCAGAATAAACTAGAGGTCTCCTTGATAGAGAATCTGCAAAGAAGAGATCTAAATGTCCTAGAAACGGCAACCGCTTATCTAAAACTACGAGACCAGTTCAATATGTCACTGGAGCAGATTAGCAAGAGCGTTGGCGGCAAGTCTATAAGCTCTATAAGTAACGTTTTGAGACTATTGAGGTTGCCAGAGAGCGTAAAACAGGCGCTACGGGATGGAAAGCTGAAGGAGGGGCAAGCTAGGCCATTGGTTAATGCCGATTCAAAAATTATAGAAGACATACTACCTCAGATAATTGCCGAGGAGTGGAGTGCCCGAAAAATAGAACAGTTCATAGTAGACGTAAAAAAATCGGGTAAGGCAGTGAAGACCTCTGTTCCAAAGGTAGCCTTGCATACACCAGAGGCCAGCAGGCTATCAAAGCACTTGGGAGTAAAAGTACAGATTCGCTCTAATACCAAAGGTTCTGGTACTATAACCATCAAGTTCAATAGCGATAAAGACCTCGGTCGTCTGACCGACATACTTGGACGCTAGAATACTCTAATATCGGTGACAGGTAAGATTCGCATGGCCACTGGGCCAACTACATCATACAGTGGAACGAAGCCCAAGCCATTTCGTGAATCAAATGAATATGAGCCGTCGCGATGATCGCCCGCTACGTATATCGTTCCTTCGGGTACGGTAACTTCTTTTTCCGCGCCGCTAGTGGGGCTACCGGGCTCACCGCCATTTGCTTCATCGGGGTCAAAACCGCCAGGATGTGACTCGTTATATACTGTGAACTTTCCGTTTTCTAGCTTTACGCGTTCACCCGGCAGGCCGATGACCCTTTTGACGATAAATTCATCGGGGCTACCTATGGTATAGCGAGGGTTTTTGAAGACAATTATTTGACCGCGTTCCGGTAGGTAGGACTGATTCGTTAATTGTGACCACGTTACAGGCAAACGATTAACGATAAGTCTATCACCGGTGGACATGGTAACTTCCATACTAGGTCCTTCCACGTTAAAACTGCGAAAGACATATGTATTTATCAAGACTGTGCCTATAAGTACTGCGATTCCAAACACGATCAAACCACCGGCATCCCGGATCCAAGGGTGTTTTTGGACAAGTGATGTAGCAAATTGCATTATGTATTACTATAACGCAAGCAGTTTGAATGCGCCAGCTATGACAAAGCGTAAAAATTTTGTATAGTTATATAAGTATTTATGGCAAAGAAATCACAATCTATGGATGGATTCGTTCCGCGCAGACCAAATCGCAAGGTAGGCGGTTCTATTGGGGGTGAAAAGTCAGATTCAAAAAATGCCGTGGCATCGGAATCTAGCGATGATGGCAAGAAAGAAAAAAACAAGGAAAAACTCAAGGAATCGTCGATTAAGGGCCTCGGCAATCTAGACAGGAGCGAGATTGACGACTCGCTCAAGGGCATAGATGACGACGAAGAAAAAGATTCTAAGAGTCGGAAATCTGTAGCAAAGAAATTTTCTCGTAAGAAGTGGATAATTAGGGGCGCAATACTTCTAGTCGTAGTGCTAATAGGCGTGGGGGCTTTTCTGGGAATAAGAGCTTGGATCGCAGGTTCCAATATATTCGGTGGCAGTGTTTTCGATATATTTCAGACAGTACCCCTCAAGCAGGATGCAAATGGACGTAGCAACATATTAATCTTGGGTACATCAGAAGACGACCCTGGACATCAAGGCGCTGACCTGACGGATTCGATGATGATACTTAGCATCAATCAAACCAAAAAAGACGCGTTTATGATTAGTATCCCGCGTGATTTAGAGGTGCAATATGGAATCCCATGTCTGCCTGGCTATGCCGGCAAGATAAACGCGCTGTATACCTGTTTGCATGAAGGCACGGGGGTGGAACATGACAGGAAGGCCCTGCTAAAAGAGGCTGACTTCGTGGGGGATATCTTTGGAATAGACATACAGTATGGGGTAAATGTTAACTATACGGTTATGCGCGAGTTGGTAGAGGCGGTTGGTGGTAGTATAACTGTAACAATAGAGAGTCGGCACCCCGATGGACAGTTGGATAGCAACTTCGATTGGAAGTGTGGGTCGACGTATGCCCAACGCATCAAAAAATGTCCGCCTAGGGGGCATTTCATAGATTATCCGAACGGCCCTGTGAAATTGGACGCCGAACATGCACTATATCTCGCACAGGCTCGTGGTGACAGGGCTCCTACTTATGGTTTCGAGCAGTCAAATTTCGATCGCGAGAAGAATCAGCAAAAGATTATAAAAGCTCTTCGCGAGAAGGCAGTCAGCGCAGGCGTACTAGCTGATTTTAATAAAGTGAGGGCTATAATAGACGCCCTAGGCAAGAATCTACGAACAACTTTTGAGTTCAAGGAGTTCAGAACCCTCGTAGCACTGGCTCAAGAGATAAAGAGCGAAGATATTCGATCGATAAGTCTTATTGACGGCGATAATCCAGTAATGGGTGGTGACGGCAATCCATCTGCCGGTCGTTACCAGTTTGATGCATTACGGGAATTCATCAAGCAAAAACTCTCATCAAACCCTGTGGTACGCGAGGCAGCCCCTGTCGTTGTATTAAATGGGTCTGGCGTGGTAGGTGCCGCGGGAACAGAGGCGGATAAACTAGAGTCTGCTAAATATACGATTGCGTATACCGGTGACGCCCCGGCAGGAGATTACAAGAACTATACTATTTATCGTGTTGGAAAAGATGACAATTCAGAGACGATTAAGGCGCTGGAAAAACGTTATGGCGTAAAGGTGGCAAAAGGCGATCCGCCTATATCTGTCAGTGCCAATGTCAAAGTCGTGGTGATAGTAGGTCCGAAGCCAACTGATAGCACTAGCAGTAATTAACATGCTATACTAAATTAAGTATGGAACTACTGCGAGTTGTTCGAAAGAGGCGATCGTTATTAAGCGAGCTTGTATATATCTTGCTGAACGTAGGTTTGGCTGTAGCTGTATTGGCCGCCGTCTGGGGCACTGGTTCGCCGTGGCTCGGTCTGGCCATAGTACTTATTAGTAAGTGGAGAGTGATAGCCGTACGGCCAAGATACTGGTTTGCGCACCTAGAGGCTAACATGGTGGATATATTGGTTAGCGTAGGTATGGTAGGCCTGATATATCAGGCTGGAATAGCCGAAACACTACAAGGACTAGTAGTTCAGATCGTACTGGCGGTTCTTTATGCGGTTTGGCTATTGTTGATCAAGCCTAGGGGCAATAGAAATATGGTAGCGATACAGGCCGCTACGGCTATCGTCGTAAGTACTATAGCGCTTACGAGCATCTCTTATGAATGGCCCTCTAGTCTATATGTTATAGGGATGTGGCTTATCGGCTATACAACCGCTAGGCATGTGTTGGCATCATACTCAGACGAGAATCTGCGCTTTATGTCGCTTGTAGCTGGATTTATTGCCGCGGAGATAGGATGGATCACATACCATTGGACGATTGCTTACTCTTTACCATACGGCGCTGGTTTAAAGTTACCACAGGTCACATTGATATTATTGGGATTGAGCTTTTTGGCAGAAAGGGTGATTAATTCGTACCATAAACACGACAGGGTGCGAAGAAATGATATACTGTTGCCGACACTGCTAGTCATGGCAGTTATAATAGCAATACTATTTACCCCGTTAAACGAAGCGGCAATAGGGGCAATATAATCAAGAAGAAAGGGTGGCGATGACAGAAGACGAGCAAAAACAACAAGCGAATAAGAAAACTGCGGTAAGTCAGGGTTCTAAAAAAGCACATCGCAATTTTACTGGGGCGGTTTTGTTGGTTTTGTTATGTTTTATTGCAGGTTTTGGCGGTGGTTATACCGCGTTACGATTAAACGATGTAGTAATGATAGACAGGTCGTTTGGTAATGATGGCAATAATCTGGTTGTCAATGAAGAAGAAACAATCGCCGATATAGCAAAAAGAGTGAGTCCGAGCGTCGTGTCGATCACCACCACTGGACAAAAATATTCATTCTTTGGAGATCAAGTAGAGGAAGGAGCGGGTAGTGGTTTTATACTGTCTGCTGATGGGCTAGTATTGACCAACAAGCACGTAGTCAAGGATAGTACGAAGTTAACTGTTATAGGTAGCGATGGCGCCTTGTATGACAAAGTAGAGATCATTGGCACTGACCCGTTAAATGACCTGGCATTTCTCAAGATAAAGGGCGTAAAGAATCTAAAACCAGTGAAGCTGGGTGATTCTAGCTCGGTATCTGTCGGCCAAAAGGTCATAGCAATAGGCAACTCACTTGGTGAGTTTCAGAATACCGTAACGAGTGGAATAATCTCTGGCACAGGTCGTCCCATCTATGCTCAGGAGGGCGGCCGGGTAGAATCGTTAACTGATCTGTTGCAAACAGATGCCGCGATTAATCCTGGCAACTCCGGTGGCCCATTGGTCAACTTGGCAGGCCAAGTGATTGGCGTCAATACCGCGATCGCGGAGGACGCGCAGAGTGTTGGATTCTCAATACCTATAAACGCCGCAAAAGGTATCATTAAGCATTTGAACAAAACCGGTAAAGTAGAAAGGGCATATTTAGGGGTAAATTACATTCAAATCACCCCGGAGGTTGCTAGGGAATATGACCTGCCCGTAACGAAGGGTGGCTACGTGTTCCGCGAGGATGGCACTGCAATATCTAGCGGTAGTCCGGCGCAAAAGGCAGGTATAAAGGACAAGGATATAATAACCAAGGTTGGGGATTTGGTTGTTGGTAAACATGGCAGTGTGGCGAGCCTGGTCTCGGAGTATGCCACGGGTGATACCGTAAAGATAACAGTATTACGAGACGGTAAGAGTATAGAGATGACAGTGAAGCTCGCTACCTACGGTGACTAATTTATTCGTGAACGAAGTAGGTTATAAGACCAATTGATTTTTTGTGGTAGTAGCTATGTTCTTTGGCATATGCTACTACTTCTTTGTGCTGGCGTATGTCGGATTCTAGTAGCAGGTGCGCACCACTTTTTTGTAGTGTTTCCGCCTGATCTATAAGTTTATAAATGAGCGATAATCCGCCCTCATCGGCGAAAAGTGCCATCTCCGGTTCCGTACTAGTCTCGGGCGATACCTCCCATCCTCTATTGATGTAGGGCAGATTAGATACTGTGATGTCTGGGTTTTTGGAAACACCATCTAATAGATTGTCGTTGATAAAATGAACGTCGGCTTTTAGGTCCTCGGCGTTTTCACGCGCTAGGTTTAGCGCATGAGTACTTATATCGGTTAGCGTGACGTCTAGTTTTGGCCACTGTAGTTTAGCCGTTATCCCTATACAGCCCGTACCGGTGCCTACGTCAACTAGTGTCATTTTCTTGTAATCTTTTGGGAGGATTTCCGTTAATATTTTTATAAATACTTCTGATTCCGGGCGGGGAATTAAAGCCGCTGGAGTGGTTTTGAACGGATAGCCATAGAAATCCTTGTGACCGATTATGTATGCTATAGGAGTGCGTTCAATGCGCATTTGGAGGCGCGCGCTGGCTATCTCCTGGTGTCTTTCGGATAAATCGTCATCCCCATGTGCATGAAGGTACGTACGGGGTTGTCGTAGTGTGTGCGCTAGAATCAGTTCTGCGTCAAGGCGTGAAGATTGGATATCAGCTAGTGACAGTTCACGTGTGGCGACAAGTATCCAATCGTCGATACTCATACTTACATTATCCCACCCCTGTCGATAATTTGCAATTAATTCATGATATTGGGTCAGTATATTGACAAAACAAAGCATATACGCTATAATGAGAGTATATAGTACGCATAAAACAAAAAAGGATCACCACAACAATGAGCGAAGCACTAACGGCAAAAAGACCCGATCAGGATTATGAGAATCCGGTTATTGTTACTGTAGATAGTACGAGAGAGGGGGAATTATTTAAATCTCCAAGCAGTGATATAGATAAGCTTCGTGAAGGTTTAGGAATTACCGCTTTGGGTGGTAACGTAGTTGGACTAGTGCAGGACGACAAGGGCGCTCATTATATAGATTTGAATTCTAATGACTTTGGTACGCTAATCGAGGAACAATCTTATGAACATCTGCATCTTCCACCCACCGAAGTTGGCGTAGAGAGTGCCCTGGCCATTCCGCCAGTGGATGAGCTAGAGAGTGCCGAAGGCGCTGAATATACCTCGTCGTACCCTAGAACAGTTCAATCTCAACGCGAATTACAAGCCTTGCTAAAGGCGGCGAGCGAGGTCGAAGGTTTGAACGTACGGAATGTGGTAATCGATCCAGAAAAACGAAAAAGCTGGAAGGGCGAGAACAACGGCCTTATAGAAGTACTGCTAATATCAAGCGGTGCCGACATGAACGCGTTCGAAGAAAAATTCAAAGAGTACTCAAAGACAGATAATTCCGAAAAATAATATAAAAATACACTAATAAATCCCAAAGCTGGGGTTTATTAGTTTGAGGCGTTTTTTGCCGCTAATTCGCGCTCGTAAGCTTGTAGATTTTCAATAAGGTCGTCGATTTGGCCGTTCATTGCTTGTGGTATCGAGCTACGAGAATACCCTATACGGTGATCGGTGATGCGATCTTGTGGAAAGTTGTAAGTCCTTATTTTTTCAGAACGATCACCAGTGCCTATTAATCCCCGTCGCTCGGCGTCAAGTTTGGCGTTTTCTTCGTCGATTTTTTGTTGTAGCAGACGGCTACGTAGAACGCTCATCGCCTTGTCCTTGTTCTTTAGTTGGGATTTCTCGTCTTGATTAGTTACTACCAATCCTGTTGGCAGGTGGGTGATACGTACTGCACTGTCGGTGGTGTTCACGGATTGTCCACCATGACCGCTCGCACGAAAAATGTCTATGCGAAGGTCGTTCGGGTTAATTTCTATGTCGGTTTCCTCGGCTTCGGGCAGGACAGCGACTGTTACCGTACTTGTGTGAATTCGCCCCTGGGATTCAGTGGCCGGTACGCGCTGCACGCGGTGTACTCCTGACTCAAACTTTAACTTGGAATAGGGTGAGTCCCCTGCTATTTTAAATATAACTTCCTTATAGCCGCCAGTATCGTTGGCACTTTCACTTATTAACTCTGTTTTTAATCCGTTGGCTTCGCAGTAACGTAGATACATACGATACAGTTCACTGGCAAATAGGCTAGCCTCGTCACCGCCAGCGCCTGCGCGGATTTCAATAATTACATTTTTGTCGTCGTTTAGGTCCTTTGGCGAAAGCATGATGAATAGTTCTTCCTCCAATTTTTCCAATTTCGCTTCGGTCTCGGATATCTCGGACTTCGCTAATTCCGCTAACTCATCACCTCCCGTGGACAGTTCCTTCGCCTCGGCTAACTGAGCCTCTAGGGTGTCGCGCAAAGCGACCTTTTCTATTATGGTCTCTAGTTCTGTGAAGCGTTTGTTTTTATTAGTGAAATCAGGGTCGTTATATGCGTCTGGACGTGTCAAAAAATTACCGAGTTCGTCTTTTTCAGTGCTTAGGTCATTTAGGTTTAAATCTATTTTTGGCATAATTCTTATCTTATTCTAACAAAAAGGACCGTAAATCACGGCCCCTTTTTATATATGCTTGTTATTTTTCTGACGTAGCCTTTTTCTCGGCGTTTGCTTTGGCTTTTTTAGCCTTGTTCGCCAAGTTGTGCTTACGCTCTGCAGCTGCAGCGGCGCGCGCCTTAAATCGGTCTACGCGACCTTCTGTGTCGATGATTTTCTCTTCGCCGGTGAAGTACGGGTGAGACGCGCTAGAAACATGCACCTTTATGAGTGGGTACTCGTTGCCATCTTCCCATTTTACAGTCTCGTCGCTCGCAGCGGTTGACTGTGTAAGAAAAGAAAAGCCAGCAGTGTCGTCCGAAAAAACGACCGGTCGATATGAGGCCGGATGTAGGTTACTCTTCATAATCCGTAGTATTATAGCGTGCTTCTACGAATATGTCAAAGGGTTTTAGAGGTTATTTTGTTTTTTCGTTGTCGTGGTCACGGTGTAGTAGGCGAGCAGCAGCGTCTCGTAGGCCACGCCTGCTGGCTCGTTCTTCTTCAATTTTTGCATGTAATTTATTAATTGCACGAATTGCGCCCGGTGTTTGTGATAACAGCTTGAATTCCTTGTCTAGGGCTGATAGGTCGTCGTCGCTCATGTCTTCGAGCCCTACGTATGTAGATCGAGCTCCCTTTGTGGCGCGAATCAACTCGTCTAGTTTGAGCTGAACCGCCTTGCCGTCGCGATTTTGCGTGTTCTGAATCAGAAATACCATGAGGAAGGTGATAATAGTCGTACCCGTATTTATCACGAGCTGCCAAGTGTCGGAGAAGTCAAAGATGGGTCCGGTGCTAGCCCAGACGGCGACGACCAGAATCGCACCCAAGAATACCGACGCGCTACCCGTCCAGACGGATATTTTATTAGCTATTACACGAAACGCACTTTTCATAACGTGACCAGTATATCACTAATGGTTGTAGATATACTATATGTGTAGTGTTGACTATTTTTGTCACCTCTGTTATATTCGTATGGTATTTAATTTTAATGACACAACCGTCGACATACTCCTGTGATCAGGGTCGGCGGCGAGGAAAAAGGAGTACAGATGACTGTAAAAGTCGATATTAAAGATTTGTTCGAGGCCGGTGTGCATTTCGGACATAAAACCAGCCGATGGCATCCAAAGATGGCGCCCTATATTCATAGCAAGCGTCAGGATAGCCATATTGTAAACCTAGAAAAGACAGTGGATGCTCTGAACGAAGCGCTACCGT
>JAUIGB010000029.1 GCA_030429975.1 bacterium
ATGCTGGCTCATTAGCGCGGGAAAGCCCGGCTATGGTATCCGAAGATATATATTTCATGCCGTAGTCCTTGTCAAAAAAGTTGTGACTATATAGCATATAGAATTTGCCGTTTCTTTGAAAGATTTCCGGTGCTTCGTTGATATTACCTTCGCCATTGGTTGGTATAGCGACAGTGTTGCGCTGGCTAGGGTCGTCTATATTTACGGACGATATCCTGTTTCCGCCACCAGCAAACCAGTTATAAAACATCCAACGGTGACCGTTTTTAGCTATTGCGATCTCGGGATCTATTCGCAACGCATTTTCGCAACCACTAGGAGGGCAGTGCTTTGGTACAAAGGTGTGTGGCGCATTGGCACCGATTCGAACGGCTTGAGGTGGTCCAAAGTTCATTGTTTCGTCGTCGGCCTGAGCAAGAAATATTGCCTGACCGTTTCCAGAGTCTTCACAATCTTGACCTTCGCCAATTTGCCGCGCAGTAAAGAACATTTGATATTTGTCGTTTCCCATGGCAGCAATATCTGGAGCCCACAGTCGACAGTAGTCGTTTTCTGGATCCAATAGACTTGGGTTATACTCATCGATTTTCGTGTAGTCTACTAAATTATCTGAACGATACAATGGCAATACGTCGGTGTCGCTTTCTTTGGTCCCGCTAAATACAAAAGAGCCGTCCTCTAATTTTAGGACGGCAGGGTCGGCGATGTGTGGCATTATGGATACTTCGCCGTTTATTTGTATTTCCGGTTCGGTTGGCTGAATCACCAAAGCCTCGGCTTGGTCGTTTGGAATCATCGCGTTCGCATGCGGTTCTATGCCTTTTTCGCCACACGCGACAGCAACGCCAGAGATTGCTAGCATGCCGACTATACGTGCCACCCCTCGTCGAAATGCTTCGATCGTCCTTGGCTTTTCTGGGGTACTAAACCGTATTCCAGCCTCGCCACTCATATATTAATAATTGTATCACATTTATGCTTATAATGCAAGTATAAAGTGTAATTATGCTATGTTTTGGCGTATTTTGGATGCGATATCGGCGAGTTCCGCCTCTGGTGAGGCTTCTCGGCTACCGGGTCGGTACAGGAACTGTCGCGGTTCGTATTCGGTTATTCCACCATCATTAGCCGTGCGCGGGACTATATGCAAATGAAAATGTGGCACGGATTGGCCATAGTCGGCTCCTTCGTTCCAGGCACAGTTAAATCCCTCGGCGTCGAACGATCTTCGCAAAGCTTCCTTGACTACGGTCGCCAGCGCGAATATGTCCAATATTTCTTGTTCCGTTAGATCATCGGCTGTTTCTACTACGCGTTTTGGCGCGATGAGAGAGTGTCCTGGCGTAATCGGGATATTTGTCAAAAACGCCCATGCCGTTTCGTTCTCAGCAAAGCTTCGTTCCTTGATCTCGGGTAGGGTAGTGAAGATGGATTGTTTTTCGGTCATTTCAATTAGCTGGCGCGATTACCGTTTGGCTGGATAACCCACCACAGACCGCCGTGGGTGCTGATATTGTGGCATTTTACCTCGCCAGGTGCTTCGTGTGCGTAGTAGTACAGTGGGTGCCCGTTGTAGGTTACCTGTGTTTTTCCATCGCCTCGTTCGGTCGTACCCAGTAGGTCGCTTTTGACGGCGCCATCCGCCTGTGGCTCGCCATCGGTCAGCACTGGTGGCCAGGCCGCCTCGCAATCTTCATAACATAGTGGCTTTTCTGTCTTTTCAACTTCCCATATATAGATCGCTTGGTTGTCTTCGTTAAACAACATCGTGCCAAACTCGCTATCGCCGGTAGTTATTACTGTTCCTGTGGCTTGTTTTGCCTCAGGACTAGAGCTAGGAGCCGGTGACTTCTGCGAAGTCTGGCTATTATTTTTTGTATCATTTCCGGTATCGTCTACTTTGTTAACGAAGTTGTCATATGCCAACCAGCCAAGTCCACCGACAAGTGCCACGATGACAACTACAGTTATTATTCCGACAGCGCCAAATCCAGATTCTAATTTTCTATACGTATTCATATTCCTAGCATAAGCCAAGTATGGTGTTGGCGCAAACGTGAATAGATTAATTCAAGTGATGATGACAAGCAGACACGGATCCACAATCTTTCGATAGAGTACTTTCCGTACTGCAGCAATCAGTTGTATTGAGTAGTGGGCATGAGCAAAAAGTTGAGTCCGCCCGAAGGAGCGAAACTCAACTTCGTGGCGGACTCCAGTTGCTACTAGCGGGAACTAGTTACTTTTTATCGCCTGCATCACTGCTCCGACGACGATTCCTATACCTGCTCCTAGTGCAGCCCCGAGCGCGATACCCGTCGAGCCACCCAGTACTACACCGAAAACCACGCCTATTCCTGCGCCTATCGGCAGAAAGGTCGCGACGTAGGGGAAGGGTGATTTTTTAGATCTCTCTTTTTTGCCCATACCTAAAGATTAACAACGTATTGTTAAAATATAAAGAGGTTTATAGTATCAGCCACTAAGCGTCCTAATTATTCAAAATGGCTGTCCAGTATTTATTTAGCTACGAGTAATGTATATTCGTAAACTTTTTTCTCGGCAAAGTCATCAGAACCCTTGAGTTGCTCTGGATTGATAAATGTCACTTCATCACCATCATCACCAGGCTCAAACTTCATATTCTCGGGCTTTACTTCAAACACGAGTCTCATTTGCCATATCTTCGCCCGAAGCAAAAGCTTTGGATCTTCGGCGGCAATAACACGATAAGTAAAGTCGCCTGTTAGTCTAACCTCTTCGTAGAGCTCGCGAGCAATTGCTTGCTTGAAATCTTCCCCATGGTCCATGCCACCACCTGGCATATCCCATCCTGTGCGTCCAGTCTCCTTTACGACGAGCACCTCGCCGTTTTCGTTACGAATGAGGCCCTTGATTGACACACGGAATAGATAGTCGGCTGCGTAACCTAACTCTTCTTGATTTATCGCTCCGTGCACGTCGTCATTCATTAGGCTAATTATATCTCAAACAAAAACACTCTCCTCTTGGAGAGTGTCTATGCTTGGTGCGGGTGAAGAGACTCTAGACTCCCGGCGCCTGTAGGCGCGGGAGGGCTCGACTATAGTTTTCTTTGAAGAGGTCGAGAGTCAGAATCCGTTCACGCCGATACCATTCAAAAAACCGACACACGGTCGGTTCTCTGAATGGTGCAAGATAGTTGACGCATTTCAAACATCAGCAATCAACGCACATAACGATTATAAACTAAAACACTTAGTTCAGGTATTTAACTTATCAGGCGAACTACTTACAGATTAGTGAGCGTTTACGAGCACCGTTGAACGGTCCTTTATAAAGCCCACTAACTACTTAGGTCCACTCGCCTTAACAGCTGTGCATTCAAGGCAACTACAATTGTAGACACTGACATAATTGCTGCACCTAGAGCAGGGGCTACGACAATGCCAACGCTAAACAATACGCCAGCTGCCAGAGGAATTACAAGCACATTATAGCCAGCTGCCCAAATAAGGTTTTGTATCATCTTTTTGTATGTGGCTTTTGATAGTTTGACTATTTTAACCACATCAATAGGGTTACTCTTTACCAAAATAATATCCGCCGACTTTATAGCAACATCTGTTCCAGCTCCAATCGCAATGCCAATATCAGCTTGGCTTAGAGCAGGGGCATCGTTAACGCCATCACCTACCATCGCAACTTTTTTACCATCTCTCTGTTGTTTCTTTACTTCATTGGCTTTATCTTCTGGTTTTACATCTGCAAAGTAAGTATCTAAGCCCAATTGTTTTGCAACATATGCAGCTACTTCTTCGCTATCGCCAGTAATCATAGCCGTTTGTATGTTCATAGATTTTAGAGATTTAATAGCCATTTTAGCCTCGTCACGGATAATGTCAGCTAGTGCAATTGCTCCTATGACCTTATCGTTTTTGACTAGATATACCTCTGTCTTGCCCTCTTTCGCTGAGCCTCTTACTTTGTCTTTAATGTCGTTTGGAATAGTTAAATCGTTTTCGTTAATGTAGCTGTAGCTAACGGCTAAGTATTTTTCTTTACTGATTTTTGCTCTTACGCCATAGCCAGGAATAGCAGAAAAGTCTGATGTTTTTTTGGTGTCTATAGATTGCTCATCAGCATACTTAACTATGCCTTTGCCAACTATGTGCTCACTACTTTGTTCTAACGAGGCAGTTAAAGAAACTATTTCTTTTTCTTTATACCCTTTAGTCGCCCACACATCAGTTACGCCGTGCTCGCCTTTGGTTAATGTTCCTGTTTTATCAAATAGCACCATATCGAGCTTGCGTGCCGCTTCTAAAGCAAGGCGTTTTCGAACCAATAGCCCATTCCTGGCAGATAAAGTTGTGGATATGGATACAACAAGCGGTATCGCCAGTCCGAGTGCGTGAGGACAAGCAATAATTAGGACCGTTACAGAGCGTTCCAACGCATAGCCAGCTCCATTTATTACAAACCAAACAGCAAAGGTGATAACAGCTGCAATAAGAGCAGTAATTGTTAGTCCAAACGCTGCCTTATCGGCTAATACCTGCGTCTTAGATTTAGAGTTTTGAGCTTCCGATACTAAACGCATAATGCCTGCTAAAGCCGTATCATCGCCCAACTTAGATACCTCGACTTTTATTGAACCGTCTTGATTGATAGTGCCTGCAACAACTTCATCATTTACTGACTTAGTAACAGGTTTACTCTCGCCAGAGATTGCAGCCTCGTTAACACTCGAACTTCCCTCGACAATTTTGCCATCAACAGGAACATTTGAGCCTGGTCTTACTAAAACAACATCGCCGACACTTAGCTCACTCACTTTAACTGTCTTTGGCTTACCGTCTACTATTTTTTCAGCTTCATCAGGAAGTAGTTCAGATATAGCATCAAGTGCGTTTTCTGCTTTAGCGATAGCCGACATTTCTAGCCAATGACCAAGCAACATAATTGTTACTAGCGTTGCTAGTTCCCAGAAGAATGTATCACCTGCAATAAAAAATTGAGTTGCTACGCTATATAGATATGCAGTAACAATCGCCATACTGATGAGCGTCATCATACCTGGCATCTTTGCTTTTAACTCACTTATGGCACTCTTTATAAAAACTAAACCGCCGTAAAAGAAAATCGCCGTACTAAAAATAAATGGTATGTATTCTGAACCAGTGAACGCTGGTGATGAAAAATTTAACCATTCTTGTATGCTTGCAGAATAAGCTAAAACAGGGATGGTCATTGCGAGTGAAAGCCAGAATTTATTCTTAAACATTGATACGGAATGACCAGCGTGTTTGTCGTGGTCCTCGTGTTTGCTGTGTCCTTTTTGCTTCACTAATCCCATTTTGCACTTTGGACAGATGCCAGACTTATCCTGTGTTACTTCTGGGTGCATTGGGCAAACATACTTACTCATCTGACCTTACTCCAAGTTGCTGCACCATCCGTTGTTTTGTATACCTCTAATGATTGGTTTATTGCATATATGACATTTCCATCTTGAGGGTCATAGGCAATATGCATAATTACATCGCCACTATAGTCTTCTAATGCTTCCCACGATTTACCACTATCATTGCTCATCAAAAGACCAGTATTCACTTCGTAAGCAATCATCTTTTTGCCGTCATTTGCTTCAACGGCTAATGCTGAAATTACTCCCTCCAGGTTTAAGTCATTCCAAGTATTGCCCTTGTCTCTACTAATAAGCATTCCGCTTGACGAGCCTGCATACACAACACTCTCGTCATCTGGGCTAGTTGCTAGCGTATAAATACCTGTTGGCGTTTCAGGGGCAAGCTCCCAGTTCATACCGCCATCATTGCTTCTTTGTAGCTGACCCTGATATACACCGTATATAACATCTGGATTGGCTACACTTACTGTCATAGCGTGAAAATCAACAGGACCATTTATGCCGTCAGATAATTTTGACCAAGTCTTACCGCCATCAACTGATTTTTGAAAGCCAATATTACCACCTCGGCTGGGATGACCGCTTGTATAAAATATCTTTGCGTCAGTCGGATGAGCAGAAAAGCCCATATAATCATCACGGTTATCACTCACACGAACAATTTCAGTGTCGTCTACCAATGCTAATAAGCCAGTGTGGGTAGCGATATACACCCTGTTTGGGTTTTCACGGTCCACTGCGATACCGTGAGCGTCTTGCAGCCTGGTTATAACCTCAGTTTCATCGACTGAACTGTCTCGTTGGCTTGGCTTAGAAACACCCCATAGCACCATCACACCTACTAGTATCACTAATCCAATTACAATTTTCTTCATACCACTCCTTTATTAATTGCTACAAGTTTAGCCGCCACAGGTACTATCGTGTAACGGAACTAAGTTGTTAAACTTCTCGGTTATTTGCTCGCTCGTGGGCTCTGTGTCTTGAGCGAAAATCACCACATTACCTATGAGATTGTTTATTCGCTTCAACTCGTCTTCGCTTTTATCGCTATCCTCAGAATGACCATCCATTTCGCCATCGTGTGCATAGGCTTTAGGGAATAGGATTTTTTCTAGGAGCGACACCTGTTCATCTTGGCTTAGATTACTTTTTTGACCAAAAAATTCTTCCAAGTCTTTATTAACAAATTCATCCCAAGATTTTTGCTGGTAACTATTCTTATCACCGACATACACGAAGTAATTGGCAGTTTCTGATGGCTGAGGGATAAAATCGCCATAAATATCAACATTTTCAGGCGAGAGTATGCCGTTGGTGTAGTTTTTACCAAGACTATTATCATCACCGCCCAGAACATTAAGTCCGTAGTATTTAAGAAGCTGTCCACCTGTCATACCGTCCCAATGAACGTGCACAAATTGGTCCATATTGTCGTGAAAATCAAATGGTTCTTCGCTTATTTCTGCACTGCAAGTATTACCGTCATATTCTCTTTGAAACTCGTCCTTAGAAAAGTCTACATACTCACCATCTATAACAACTTGTGCCCGTAAGTGATAATGTTCAAACTCAGGGGTTCGTATGTTGGCTGGTGTCGATGTATAGGTTAACCCATAAATACCAACTACGACTAAGACAATAGCGGTTAATATTGATGTTGCGATAAGTATTGGTTTTTTCTTCATACTAACTCCCATTTTTACCCCTTATAGATGCCAGTTCATACAGCTCAAGTAACTCGTTAATTGCTTTCT
>JAUIGB010000008.1 GCA_030429975.1 bacterium
TATCTCGTTGATTATCCAGTTTTCGTCCAGGCATACTGCGTCCATTTCGGGCAGGTTGTCGTATTCGAGCGATAGCGTGTGAGTGTCGGATCCGTAGCCACTTCCAACGTCCCGGTCCAATAGCACCATTTCTTCTCGCAGTCGCACTTCTGTTTCTAGTGACTGCACATAGATATCTATTTCCCTTTTTGACCCACTGACAGGCCTGGCGGCATCACCCCAGTCTGCAGACATGTCATAATCTTCATTTACTGCGATTGTACGAAATTCCGCGTCGCCAAAAGCCAGCTGAACTAGCTCGTTATAGTTGACATCCGGTGTAGTTTCGCCACTCGACATTTGTTATATTATACAACTTTAGTCATAATATTACAAACGTAGGGCGTGTCTCATCGACGCTTTTTCTTCCAGTCTTTGATCGTTACGCGATTGCGACTCTCGCTCACGACGACTTTTTGTCGCTTGCGGAGCCCGATCTTTTGCGCGATGCGCGCGGGGATACTGATCAGGTATGATCCATTTACGAACTGTACGTTTCGTATGCTTGATTTGCTCGTTTTTCTTCTAGGCATAACCTTATTGTACTAAATCCATATGGATATCCATATGGAAAATCATATGTATTTTTTTATACAGCGGTTAGTATATCGTGCAGGGCCGGTTCTGGAACCATGCCTATGATACGGTCGACTTCTTTGCCGGATTTGTACAGCACCATGTTTGGAATGCTTTGCACCTGATGTTCACCGGCAAGTTTGTTGTTGTCGGCAGACTCTTCGATATTTACCTTTACTATGTCGGTCGTGTCGTCTAGTTCTTTTGATAGCGAGACCAGCGCGGGCGTCATCGCCACGCATGGTGGGCACCACTGCGCCCAAAAATCCACCAACACCACCTTGTCACTGTTTAGTACCTTTTCTTCGAACTCTTGTTTGGTTGTTATGTTGTATAAAGCCATATACTTAGTATAGCAAATGTGAGCGTTCCTGTGGACACAGGAACCGAACATTCTTTGAGTCGGCAAAGAACCAAACCGACCGCATTTGAGGTCAAACGCGGGCAAACCCCCGGGGTGGCTTCGACTCGCCATGAACTATCAAACAAAAATACCGGTCGTGGATTGTCGACCCATAAAGGGTCGTCCCAAAATATAAAAACTAGTTAACGATTTTGGGCAGAAATCCACGAACTATTCCGATATTTTTATTTACTAATTCTTGGGTGTCTGCAGAGACCCCGGACCCCGTCGGCTATGCGCGAGGACCCATTTCCTATTTCCCAATCCCCAACTCCTACATCTATATTTCCAATCGTGCTATTTTGCATGTTCCTTTAGCCAGAGGCTAACTTCCTCGACAGCAACTTTGTCTTTCACTACGTGCACCATAAATTTTTCATATTCCTCATTTGTGAAATCTATGTCTCTTCCATCTAATGCTAGATAAAATGTAGCAGATGCCATTGCCGTACGCTTGTTTCCGTCACGAAATCCATGGTTGTTGGCAATCGCGTGCAACAGGGCGGCCGCCCTATCAAAGACATCGCCGTACGCGTCCTTGCCCATAACAGAATGAAGCGGTCGTGACAACGCGGAGCGCAGGAGGTGTTCGTCGTGAATCCCTTTTGCGCCTCCCGAGGCTTCAATGATTGCGTCATGCATTTCTATTAGCACATCCAAATCATCGTCTGGATTATCTGAAAACATTACTTCTTAGACAGCTCTTGCAGAGCAGGCTTGTACTTTTTGATAAACTGCTTCGTCCATTTCTGTACAGCAGGTTTTTGTTGTTTGATATTAGCTTCTTTGTTCATAATTCTATTTTAGCATAACTTCTTAGTTCTGATCGTTCCGGACCCCGTCGGCTGCGCGCGAAGCCTACTTCCTGACTCCTACATCTATATTTTCAATCGTGCTATTGTTATTACAGATGAAACGATTTCGACAACCCAAATATATGGCCTATTTCTAGGATTTTTCATGGCTGTCGCCATGAGCTGTATTATGTCGCTAGTTCTGACGGTATTCCGGATGGGATTTACGATCGAAGCACTAATCGCCTGGCCAGCAAACTGGCTAATTGGCTTTTTGGTAGGATTTCCAGTCGCATTAATCATCGCCCCCTTCGCCGCCAAACTCGCTCGGCGTGTCACCGGGGTATAGTTATACAATGATTTTGGGCTTTTCGGGATTCATATGTCACAAATAGAACTTATCTATAAGCAATAGCAGCGAGACCAAAAAGAAGAACGCACCGAACGTTATATATGCCCAATCACGTTTGCCCCAGAAGTAGCCGAAGCGTTTCACATATTCTTCCGTATGCGAGAGATCTCCACCCCTAACGTTATTGTCGCCGTATTTTTCCATATATTTGCGTGTCACCCTACCTTCGTATAGCTGGGCTCTCTCAACATCAACTACTCCCAAGTCTTCTGTGTAGTGAATCTCGACAGGTTTATGTAGTCGCGTCCAGTTAGATCCATAACTAGTCTTGTGTTCATGAAATCTTTTCTCTGGTGTTTTAGAAGTAATACCGACATACCACTTGTCCTGTTCGAGCTTGAGAATGTATAGCCACCAATGTTTTTTGCTGTCAATATGAGAATATTTTATCTAGCGTTTTTTAGAAAAGGTCTTAATGCTTTCTGAAAATTGTGTATTTTTGAGATCACTTTCTCATGTAGCTCGTGCCAGTTTGACTGATCATCATATGAAAACCCGTCTATATAGTCAGCTACCCAAGAAGCCTTTTGCATATCTTTGCGGTCCCACTCGAGCATATTTCCGTAAATAGCTTCGATTTCATCCTTGTTGTTATATAGATTGTCGAAAATATCTTTGCCTTCATTTATCCATAGAGCAACTCGAATCTTATTTTCGCCGTCCAGCAAGTTTACAGTTAAGTGATATTTGGATGATCCCATCCTAAAATCATACCAATGGTCGTAACCGGGTTTCCTGAGGCCAAGCTTTACATTGTTCTCTTCTATGTACGTATTCATTTGTGTCCAGAAATCATATCTACCTATTTGGCTTCTCGTGAATTGTTTTTTACGGCCTTCATATACTCATTCGGCTGTGTAACGACATTGAATTGAGGGGCTGGGTCGCTATCACCTATCTTAATTGCGTGTATTTCGACTAGAAAGAAGCCTATGTCACTATCGGTGTGCTCATTTAGCCACTCGACTGCACTTACATGTTCTGGCCGTGCGTTCTTGACAATCCAAACTACGACGGATGCATTTACGCCGCTCGCATATACTATAGTTTTACCTAGATGATCATGGTTTGAGCTTTCGATTTGATTCTCGATGATAACAGTACGATTATCGTTTTCTATTTTACAGTGTATATCAGCACTGAAATTACCGACTTTTGTCTCCTGCTCTGCTTCTACGAGTCCAAGTCCCAAAACATCACCGAGCGTGTCAAGGTTCTCTTGATCTGCAAGCCAAGGCGTAAAATCACGAGCCTCGTTTTTCCATATCTTTCGTAGTGGCACCTCTTCAATCTTGCCTAATTTCATAAATAATATTTTAACATAGAGTTATTTAATCAAGTAGACTCGCGCCGCCACCTGATTGATAACCATCCTTTTTGCTCCATTCGTCCCCATATGATTTTGCTTGTTCTAGGACGAGTTGCGTAGCTAACGCTTGTTGGTCGGGGGGATATCCGTATTTGTTAAGAGTTTTTTTGACATTGACACGCAACCTGGCTTGCACGGTATCGCGGTATTGCCAGTCTATGCTTGCATCGTTGCGGACTTGCTCGACTAATACTCTTGCTAGGTCACGCAGTTGATCGTTCTTCATTACTTCTGTCGCGCTGTTGTTGGCGACCAGTGCATCATAGAATAGCGTTTCGTCTTCGTTAAGGCCCTGAACTTCTTCACGGCTATCTTCTTGGCGCAGTTTATGGGCAATCGCAATCAATTCTTCTATAACCTGTGCGGCTTCAATCGTGCCGTTTTTGTAGCTCACTAGGGCTGCTTGTAGCATCTCGGAAAATTCGCCAGATTTAACGACGTTCTTGCCAAACCTCGCTTTTACTTCGTTATTGAGCAGTTTTTGCAATGCTTCAACGGCTAGGTTTTTGCGCTCCATGCCGCGAACTTCAGCCAGGAACTCGTCCGATAGAATCGTAAGCTCTGGCTTATCCAATCCTGCAGCTGCAAACACGTCCACTACCCCAACTGGCGCTATGGCTTTGTCGACAATTTGCTTGAGTGCCATGCGGTACTCAGCATCTGTCGGTCCGCCGCTGACTGTACTGCTGATTTTATCTATACGCGACTTTATTGCTTGGAAGAACGCCACTTCTTCGCGTAATGCCAGAGCGTGATCGTGTGGTATTGCAAGTGCAAATGCCTTGCTAAGTTCAGTAACGTGCTGGCGTAATCGCTTATCACCATCCTCGATAGAGAGTATATGTTCTTGGGCATCTAGGATAATTTGGAGCTGGTCACCAGTAGGTGCACTGAAATATCGTTTGTAGTCAAATCCATGGAATAAATCACGGACGATTTCGTAACGTCGCTTCATTTCCGCCACTGCTTCGTTGATATCAAGTGATGGTGCACCCTTGCCTCCACTCTTCGTGTATGTCTCCAATGCATCACGAAGTGCCGCCGCAACACCTAGATAATCCACTATCAAACCACCCTCTTTGCCGGGGAATACACGGTTGACGCGGGCAATGGCCTGCATCAGGTTGTGACCTTTTAAGGGCTTGTCCAGGTACATTGTGTGCATGCTAGGTACATCAAATCCGGTCAGCCACATATCACATACGATTACCAGCTTTAGCTCGTCGTCAAAGTTTTTGATACGTTTTTCAATGTCTTTTAGCTTTTCTTTGCTGCGAATATGTTTTTGTAGCCTTTCCGGGTCAGATGCGCTACCGGTAATAATAACCTTGATGGCCCCCAGTTTATCGTCGTCATTATGCCAGTCGGGGCGCAGATCGATAATCTTGTCATATAGTTCTGCGGCAATCTGACGGCTCATTGTTACGATCATTCCCTTGCCCTCTAACGTACTGAGTCGGTTTTCGAAATGTTCGACAATGTCTTTTGCAATCAATTTTAGGCGCTCGGCATTTCCGACTATGGCTTCCTTTTGTGCGTGCTCGGCCTTTAGTTTGTCTTGGCGAGACATTTCTTCACCCTCGAGCAGGTCGTCCACTTCCTTGTCGAGCCAGTGCTTAGTAGATTCATCCATACCTAGATCGATTAGGCGGCTTTCGTAATAGATCGGTACTGTTGCACCATCTTCGACCGCTTGCTGAATGTCATACACATCTACATAATCACCAAAAACAGCAGGCGTGCTCTTGTCGTCGCGTTCGATCGGCGTGCCAGTAAATCCTATATAACTGGCATTTGGCAGGGCGTCGCGCATGTATTTGGCGTTACCATAGATCAGCTTTGCCTCTTGCGTTTCTTCGTTGACTCGCGCATGCGCGCCCAGCCCATATTGGCTACGATGTGCTTCATCTGCTATTACGATGACGTTTGTGCGGTCAGTTAGTACCGGCAACTTGTCTTCGTCGTCTTCGGGCGAAAACTTTTGAATAGTCGTAAACATTACGCCGCCCGATTCGCGAGTCAGTAGTTCGCGCAGGTGTTTGCGATTTTCAGCCTGCACGGGGTTTTGTCGTAACAAATCACGGCAGGCGGCAAACGTGCCGAACAATTGGCCGTCTAGATCTCGTCGGTCTGTCACCACGACGATAGTCGGATTACCTAGACGTTGATCCGTAATCAACTTACCCGCATAAAACATCATGCTCAGACTCTTGCCAGAACCCTGGGTGTGCCATACCACACCAGCACGGTGATCGGCATCGGGTTGCGAAGAATCGGCAGTACGCTCCACGGCCTTGTTTACTGCCCAGTATTGGTGATATGCGGCTACCTTTTTGACGTATTGTGTATCGTCTTTGCTATCCTGCTCAAACACAACGAAGTTTTGGACTATGTCCATTAATCGTGCCCCGGTAAGCATACCGCGGATCATAGTGTCTAGTTCTGGCACGTTACCGGCTTCGCGCTCGCCATCGATGGTTTTCCACGCTAGGAATCGCTGAATCGGTGCCGATATTGTACCCACGCGCGCGTCGAGCCCGTCACTGATGATGCACAATTCGTTATATCGAAACAGTGCACTAATGTCGTTTTTGTATGTTTGGATTTGGTTGTATGCAGAGTCTAGATCGGCTTTGCTGCTGGTCGCGTTTTTTAACTCCATTACTACCAGAGGTATACCGTTTACGTACAGCACTATATCCGGGCGACGATTTACTTTGTCTTGCACCACTGTCAGTTGATTTACGGCGATGAAGTCGTTATTGTCGGGGTTTTTATAGTCAAATAACCGCACCGATACCGTGCGCACAGATCCGTCATCATGGCGATATTCTACGTTTACGCCCTCGGTCAGTAGTGTGTGAAATTCGCGGTTATCCAGCACTAGCTCTGGCGACGCCGTGCGGATCACCCGGCGCAGAGCTTCTTCGCGGCTAGCCGTGGGTACGTCTGGGTTTAGGCGCGCTAGCGCTATCTGCAGCCGGCGCTTTAGTACTACATCGGCATAATCGCGCTCCATTGTGCCGTCAGGTCCGATACTCGGTCCATTTACAACATCCCAGCCTACGCTGGCCAGGATTTCTAGTGCATTTTGTTCGATATCGTCTTCGGTCATTATTCTTTAGTATATCCTTTTATGCTTCAAAACGGTAACTGAGCCCTTTCTTCTTCCGTTGAAAGCTTTAATCCGTATCTATTTCTTATTTCAATAGCTAGTTCATCCTCTTCGTTGCTGTCTAAAGCATTGAAAAGTCTTTCGGCGAATTGGGCGATGTCATCATCGCCACCAATGGCATATATTTGACTATTTGTAGTCATAATTTCCGTTATTGTCCTTAGTTGATCGATACTAAAATACGAAAACAGAGAATCAACTTCTGCTACTGCACTATGGGCACCGCTAAATGAACCTACTGAACTGAGCACATCAATCGTGCTATCAAGAGATTGTAACGTGTAAGATTCGGGCTCACGCGCTGAACTACTGACTTTTAGTGATAATTTATCGCCGTTGGGTTCGCCGAAGATCGATACGATATCGCCCTCATAATTTTGCCACTGATCGAGTGGTTCTCGTTGGCTCGCAATGTTGACACCCTCATCTTTTAGATATGACCAAATTCGATCAAGCAGTAGCTCGTCTTCCATCTTGTCCTCGCTATACAACTGGTCGAACTTTTGAAATCCATCAATGATCTGGATCTCCGTATTGGAGAAATATTCTTTCAGTCGATCATCGTTTGTCCAAAGAAAAATTTCCGCATCGGGATTTTTCGCATCGTACTGATCAATTGTTTTAGCTATGAGCGCATCTTTAAAGCCCTTGTCGCCGCTCTTTTCAAATGGTGGAGTACCTTCAATTGCATAGTGATAGATTTCTTTATACGCACTAGCTTCATCTATCAATTCTACTACTTCAAATTTTACTGATTCAGATTTCTCTAGCTTACTAACCATTTCATCATGATCAACATCATCGATTGATTTATCGCTAATGTTCAATATGTGTCTGTGTGGATTAGTTTTAAAGCTTCTTTTTTGACCGGCTAAGAAAGTTTTTATATGTTTACGGATTTCGTCATACACTACCACGGGCAGTTTTATATCTGCACGTTTTGCTATTTTTTCCAAATCATTTCTACCACCCAGAAATGTTGTCACAGAGCCGCTATTATCCACCGCATTCGTATCAACAAACACAACGGGTCGTGGCATCGCTTTAGTTTACCTTCACCTTTCCAGAAATCAATCGCGGGAGGAGGGTGTCGCGAAGGGTGGTGAGGGTTTGGATTTGTTCTTGATTGTTGCGCATCGCGTCAAACAAACTTGCGACTTCTGTTTCAAATTCTTGTAATGATTTTTTGCTCGGTTTTGTAATATTGATATTGCGGAATGCCGACTTGCTGATCTCCATAAATGTTGAACCGTTAGCAGCATTCTTGATCTGCTCCATGTTATGTTTTAGCCAAAAATACATAAAATGGTTTGACAAATATGCACCTGCCAAAAATGCTATATATCCCTGATTTATCGCCAACGGTAATCCGGCTATTGCGACATAACCGATAGGTGCGCGCGATGATAAAAGTAAAGTTCCTTCAGGCAATAAACCAGAGCTAATTTTTGCTAATCCCTTTTCGGTAATAGTCTTGTCGGTACTCAGAATGTGGGCGTCATTTTTTCCGGTTAAGTCGCGTGGACTTGTCCACGCTATGTCACCACTCCAAAAGTCAGCCTCTTTTGTTGATGGCGTGCCGCCACCTTTTATACTTACAAGCTCTGCAATTTTTACCGTATCCCACTTCAACACCTCGGGATTGTCGATAAAATAATGACGAAAGAGCGCCTGCCCCATCTCCTCGAGTGTTTCGTTCATTTTTCGATTTAGTTCGATTTTTTCGTCGATTGAGCCAAGAACTCCTACAATAGCTCGTTGTTGATCCAGGTTTAAACCCGGTAATTTAATCTTAGCAATGTTATAAAGCGGTAACTTTGGTTGCGTTGAGCCGACGCGCCCCGCTTGTATTTCAGCCTGCCCAGTTGACGACGAAAGGAAATAGTATAAAAATTCAGGGTCGATCTTGTTCCTGTCGCAAATCAGTTTGACGCAGTTTTCGGTCAAGCTGGCATTGTCCAAGTTTTTGTCGACAATTGAGACCATGCCGATGGTGCCCACTATAGAAAGTAGTATGTCATCGGTATTGGTTATGTATTTAGAGATTTTTGGAAATACATCATCAGGAACGTACTGAAGTGATGTTCTTGCAACGTACTTCTGCCCCATGTCCACTATTCGAAGATAGGGATGAGAATTAGGCACACCCTGAAGAGCCTCACCTTTGGGGAGACGCTTTCCGCCCTTTATGCGCGCAACATCACCAAGCAAAACAGTCTGTGTCATTTTTTACCTGCTTTCGGATTTCTAACACCCAAGAACTCATCAAAGCTCAGCTTGGACTTTTCAGTCTCGTTTAGACAATCGTCATACAGGAACTGCTGGAATTTTGTTATTTCCTCGGCGGTAAGTTCCGGGTCGAAGTTATCGCGGCTACCTAAATGACGCGCGATGTTTTGCACCTTGGTATATTCAATTACCCTAGCGACACTCACGTTGTCCCAATCATGAAATCCGTCTGGCAATATATAGGGTAATTTGGTCATTCGCTATCCTCGTTCGTCGTTTCATCACTAAATAGACTCACGTAATCACGGTATGTGTACTTTTGACCATAGCTATCAGTATCTTTGGTAGGGTACAAGATCTTCATGTCAACTAGGCGTTCGATCACTTTATATGCACCTTGTCTCGTATAGCCTGTCCATTTGACAATATCAGCAATACCAACCGTCGGCAGGCGGTAAAGGTTGCGTAGCACCTCTACTGTCGTAGGCGCAGATGCACGACCAAGCTTTTGGACTTTGCGCATGTCGCGTTCGCGGAGCTCTGTAATTCCCTGGCACGTGTTTATGGCAGAGCTGGCAATCTCGATGATACCGTCCAGGAAAAAGTCTACCCATTCGATAATGCGATTGTCTTCTGAGTGGTATCCGTTCAGCCTCTCATAATAAACGTCTTGGTTCTTTTTGAAGTATGACGACAGGTACAACACCGGCATTTCTAGCATGTGCTCATGCCATAGAAACATAGTGACGATCATGCGCCCTGTTCGACCGTTTCCGTCTGCGAACGGATGTATCGTCTCGAACTGGGAATGCAACAGCGCTGCCTTTATAAGTGGCAAGTAGTCATCCTGTGCATGAATAAATTTTTCATACTGGTCGAGGGCTATATTCATCTCATGTACTGGCGGCGGCACGAATCTCGCATTATCTGGACGTGTACCGTTTATCCAGTTCTGGCTAGTTCTGAACTCTCCTGGAAATGGATTGTGTGTCGTACGAGCGTCTGTCATAAGTTTTTCATGTAGCTCTCGAATAAAGCGTAGTGTAAACGGAAAGTCCTGCGCTCGCTTCATACCATAGTTCAGTGCGTCGATATAGTGCAATATATCATCTACGTCTGCCGGCAAGTCACTACTACGTTCAACATTTGCAGCTTCGATAGCGTCCATCATTGTTGCCTTTGTACCCTCTATCTGGCTAGATGAAGATGCGTCTTTGCGTACGAACATTTCTAGAAAATAATCTTTGTCGGGTAGTAGCTGCGTGATACCGTCTAGCTTACCGATCAACCTAACAGCTTCGGTATGCTTGACGTTTATATCTCTGGAAAAGACTATCTGATCGGCTGGTGGAAAATCATTAGGGATAAAGGCTTTGTAGCCGCGTGGTTGCTGTCTGTAGTTTCCTATGATTCCCATATTGTTTACATCCTTTATACTAATGTAAACAGAATATCACTTTTTGTTTACATTTGCAAGTGCAATGTAAACGATCGTGTCAAGCTCATTCTGTTGATATTTTTGATAAATTCTCCTTTATCTTATGTTCCAAATCGTGCGATTTGGCAAACTGTTCGTCTAGCTCGGATTTTAGGCGTTGCATCTTGTCGGCGAAGGCTTCGTCGTCTTCCTCGACCTCTTCGTTACCTACGTATCGGCCGGGTGTTAGTACAAAATCATGCTCGCGGATTTCATCTATAGTTACTACCTTGGCAAAGCCCGGTACGTCAGCGTACTCATCACTCTGAGTTTTGAAGTTATGATATGCGCTAGCTACACGTTCGATATCTTCGGCAGTTAGTTCGCGGTTGCGTCGGTTGATCATGCGGCCCAGATTGCGTCCGTCGATGAACAGTACTTTGCTACTGCGATTGGTACGCTCACGACTAATAAACCATAGACATGCAGGGATACCGGTGTTGAAGAATAGCTGGCTTGGAAGTGTTACGATACAGTCTACTAGGTCTTTTTCGACAATCTCTTTTCGGATCTCACCCTCACCACTGCTCTGGCTGCTCATACTGCCGTTTGCCAGGACAAACCCAGCCGTGCCGCGTGGCGACAGGTGGTGAATCATGTGTTGTATCCATGCATAGTTGGCGTTGCCCTTGGGCGGTGTACCATATTTCCAGCGCATGTCGTCTGTCAGTAATTCCTGCCCCCAGTCGCTAATATTGAATGGCGGGTTGGCGATGATGTAATCTGCTTTGAGATCTGGGAATTTGTCGTCGTGGAATGTGTCACCACGGCGTAGATCAGCATCGATACCGCGGATGGCCATGTTCATCTTGCCTAGGCGCCAGGTGGTTTCGTTTAACTCTTGGCCATATATAGATATGTCGCCTTTTCGTCCTGAATGTTCCTCTACGAACTTCTCACTCCATACAAACATACCGCCGCTACCACACGCGGGGTCGTATACGCGGCCACCGTATGGCTCTAGCATCTCTACAAGCAATTTGACGATTGATCTTGGTGTGTAAAATTCGCCACCGTGCTTGCCCTCACTGTCGGCAAACATACCCATGAAGTATTCGTATACTTGGCCCAGCAAGTCCTTGGCATTGTCCGCATGGAATGAAGTATTACTAAACAGATCAATTAATTCTCCTAAACGACGCTTGTCGAGTGCTTCGCGAGCATAATTTTTAGGTAGCACGCCTTTGAGCGAAGGATTGTCACGCTCGACGGCGTCCATTGCGTTGTCAATCAGTACGCCTATCGTGGGTTGCTTGGCGTTTTTGGACAGATAATCCCAGCGTGCCTCTGGCGGTATCCAGAACACGTTGTCGGCAGCGTAGAAGTCGCGATCTTCTGGATCGTAATCCTCGGATTTGGCTTTTTGGTACTGCACGTCAAATGCATCAGACACATACTTTAGAAATATCAGTCCAAGAACGACATATTTGTATTCAGACGAGCTGATATTACCGCGTAGTTTATCGGCAGCTAGCCATAGTTTGGATTCAATCTGTTGGATATCCATGTCTCTCCCTGTAAGTGTTATGTCTATTATAGCCTAAGATACGACTACATGAGAGGTTTTAGTGACAACAACATGGTCGAGTAATGTAACCCCTAATAATGTTGCGGCTTCTCTTAGGCGTTTGGTAACATCCTTGTCGGCTTGCGAGGGTTCCAGGTTTCCGCTCGGATGGTTGTGCGCCACGATGATTGATGCTGCGCGGTCAGTAATCGCATCGGCGAAAACTTCGCGTGGATGGACTAGACTGGACGTAAGCGTACCGATGGTTATGATGCGCTTAGCAATCAGGCGGTTCGCGCCGTCTAGAGTTAAGCAAACGAAGTATTCCTGTTTCTTGTCGCGGATGTCTTCCAGTTGCTCAACGGCTTTTTCAGAGCTGTCGATGATAGGACGGCCTGGGTCTGCCAAGTAGCGCTTGGATAGTTCAAAAGCTGCTAGTACTTCGGTGGCCTTTGCAGCGCCAATACCCACGGTATCATATAGGAGTTTGGGCGGAATGTCGTGGCCATATTGCTTCAGAAGCTTTAGGAGATTTTTGGATATTTTGGTTACATCGGCCTGTGCGTTGCCACTACCAATAATCGCCATCAGTAATTCCAGATCACCAAGAGCCTCGGCGCCCTTTGCCTGCAACTTCTCCCTCGGTCTCTCGTCTGCTCGCCTATTCTTAATACTCGCCATTTCAGAGAATTATACTCTTTTCACCATATTTTAGCCAAGCGGAGCGTTGTATACTAACAGTATGACCAAAACAATAGCAGTATTCGGAGCGACGGGCCGGACGGGGCGGGTTTTTGTAGATGTTGCTTTGCAAGCCGGTTGGCATGTACGGGCTGGCGTGCGGAATAATACTCTGCCTGCGCACGACAACCTGACCGTGGTAACATGCGATATAACCAAGCCCGACGATATTGCCAATGTATTGCGTGATTGCGACGCAGTGGTTAGCCTGTTGGGACATAGGTTCAAAAGCCCGGCGAAGCTACAGACGGATGCTATGAATGTAATAACCGAGCAGATGAAATTGCTAAACATACGACGTATAGTGTCGCTAACAGGTACAGGCGTGCGACGCCCCGGGGACAAGGTAAACATCGTCGATAGATTGGCAAATATGGCCATAGCAATAGTTGACCCAGCGCGCGTGAACGACGGCAAGGCACACGTGGACGTACTGGAACAATCCCAACTGGATTGGACAGTCGTGCGCGTGCTAAAGCTGACGAACGGCAAGGCCGAACAGTACAGGCTAACACGCGGTGGGCCAGCAAAGACTCTGGTATCACGACAAACCGTGGCGGACGCGCTCGTTTCGGTACTGTACGACAATAAATACATCCATTCCCTGCCCGTAGTATCGAAAAAATAGCTAGAATCCATATGATTTTCCATATGGATATCCATATGGATTTTTATAAACGTTATAATAGGTATATGGGTATGAAAGTCAGGAGGTAGATGATATGAGTGAAAATGAAACGAAATACGACGATCTAAAGGCAGTCTTTATCAATTGTTCGATCAAAAAGGACAAATCCCAATCACACACGCAACTGCTGATGGACCGCGCGGCGGATATCATGCGTAAACAAGGCGTAAGTGTAGAGGATGTATATGTACTGGATCACAGAGTAGCTTTTGGCATGGTAAAAGACAGAGCGGACGAAGGTCAGGACGATGAATGGCCACAGATACAGCAAAAGATTATGGATGCAGATATATTGGTCATAGGCTCGCCCATATGGCTAGGGACCAAATCATCCGTCGCGACGCTGGTAATCGAGCGTATGTACGCGTATAGCGGTGATCATAATGACAAAGATCAATACTTGTACTATGGCAAAACTGGCGGTTGTATCATTACTGGCAACGAAGACGGTATCAAACACTGCGCCATGGATATACTGTACGCGCTAGGCCACATAGGCTATACGATACCACCGCAGGCTGACGCCGGATGGATTGGCGAAGCTGGCCCCGGTCCTAGCTATGGCGACACCGAATGGGATGGCAAACAACTAGACGTGCCCATGGGTTACGACAATGACTTTACCAATCGCAACACGACATTTATGGCATGGAATCTGATGCACACCGCACGCATGCTAAAGGACAATGGTGGAATACCGGCAGTTGGCAATACATCGTCTGGATGGAAGCACGTTACAAACGCCCAATCTGACAATCCTGAATATCGCTAATCTTGGCCGTCACTATATAGGCTAGGTGGACACAGTGACATGATAACCGTGGCGCGGTCTAGTAGCTTTTCTTCGAAATCATAGGGCACCCATTGGCCGTATTCGTCACCTTCGGACATATCGGACAATTTGTCGCTGTCTGGCATATCTGGATCGGTCAGGATTTCCTGCAGGCGCTCTTCGCTGATAGGTTCTGGAAAGACTATGACTTCTACATCCGTGTCCGTGTCTTCGATATCTATCAGACCGGGATCAATGCCTTCGCTCCAGGCACGCTTTCGGCCCATGCAGTATTCTTCCATCGCGTCATATATATCATCACGGGTGTCTAGTTCGAACCCAGCGATTGGGTTGATAGAGATTAGCGTATTGTACAGAGCATTTTGATCTTCGTCCGCGACCTGCGTCAATAGCGACGCGGCCTGGGTAGTTTCCATAGTATCCGCGGCGAATTCGGCAAGTCTGCGAAAGCTTTCACCGTGCAACTCGGTCGCGTAAAAAAGCATGGCTGAAGCTTGGCCAACCTTTTCGTGCAATTGGCCGTTCACGAACTGGGTCATGGTGTCATGCAGACTAGCTCTGCTGTTTTCGAAAGCTTCCTTATAAGTATCAATAGTATCGAAAGACAACTCTCCTATATCAAAGGATGGAAAATCTTCTGGTCTCTCGGCTGACATGACATAATTATACCCTTTCTAGCCCTTGCTGAAAAGGTATAATTATGTGTATATATACTTATTTCTTTTTAGTGCTGGCAGACACGTGTGTAAGCGCGTCTATCAACGTAGCGACCAATAGCCCAGCTAGCATATAGACGATGATGGCGAATATAGTCGAAAATTCGACCACAAACGCGCCATCGACGACGCGTACTGGAAAGATTCCACGGAATGGATCCAGCAATTCACCACTGGTGTTGTATAGCCAGTTAACAAAGCCGTTTTCGGCATTTGCGCCGAATAGCTTTAGAACGAATCTGAATGCCAAAAATCCTACGGCAATAGCCACGAAAAAGTTTACTAGACCTAATAGTAGTTCACGTATTCTCATACTTTAATCTCCCTTCGGTTTAATATCCTACTATCCATACTAAAATGTTATGGGCATCAAGTCAAATTAGCACTAGTGGCTCGCGAATAGTTTCAAAAAGACGATAGCTAGTCCAATAGCTAATTCTACCGACGCCAGGACTAGTGTTTGCATCTTGTTGGCGCTGAGCGCACGTGCCGATATAAGTGACCATCCTACCATCAATAACAGTCCATATGCGATTGATATATCGACCGCTACCACCAGCGGTATTATGCCTATAAATGCCAACAGTGACATGAGTGTCGGGAAAACTCCCGCGGCTAGTAGTGGAGCATGTTCTCTTAATCTACGCTGGATAGCGACCTCGTCTATCTCGGCCGTCTTTAGTACGATACGCCTAGACATACGAGTCGCAACTATGCTGGCCGCCCATAACGACACAGTCGTTCCTATTATTATCAATAGAACATGAAGCGACGAAGTGTGGCCGGGGTCAACGCTAATCAATACTGCCAATAATATAATTGTCGCGTATATTCGTTCTTTTAAAAGCGAAGCCTTGTGTTCTAGCTGAAACAGTATGACGTCTTTTTTTGATGCTAATTGCGTAGACATACTCTCACTATTCTAACAAATACCGCCCCGTAGCGGGGCGGTATTTGCAAGCTGTTCGACGTGGATTATCCGCGTGCGAAGTGAGCGAAGGCTCGGTTGGCCTCTGCCATCTTGTGCGTGTCTTCTTTTTTCTTGTACGCAGCGCCTGTCTGGTTGTAGGCGTCTACAATTTCTAGAGCCAAGCGTTGGCTATAAGGCATACCACTGCGGGCACGTGCTGACTGAACTAGCCAGCTAAATGCGAAGTGCAGTTGGCGATGACCCTGGATACCAAATGGAATCTGGTAGTTGGCACCACCGACACGTCGAGATTTGACCTCGAAGTTCGGGCTGACATTCCGTAGCGCGCGCTCGAAAACTTCTAGCGGTTCTTCGCTATCTAGTTTTTTGGCTGCTGCTTCTAGTGCGTTGTAAACTGCGCGTTCCGCGACAAGCTTTTTGCCATCTAGCATAGACTTGTTGATCAGACGCTGTACCAATACTGATTGGTATTTGCGATCTGGTTTTAGTTCGCGCTGTAGTTTTCGGGTAACTTTACGTGGCATTACTACTTGCCCTCCTTTTTGGTACCGTATTTGCTACGGCCCTGTTGGCGCTTGCTCACACCCTGAAGGTCTAGAGCACCACGTACGATATGGTATCGCACACCTGGAAGATCCGGCACACGACCACCACGAACGAGCACTACGGCGTGTTCCTGTAGGTTGTGACCTTCGCCACCAATGTATGCCCAAACTTCGTGACCGTTTGTTAGGCGCACACGTGCAACCTTTCGTAGGGCCGAGTTAGGCTTTTTAGGTGTTTTGGTCGTTACCTTGATACAAACACCTCGCTTTAGAGGTGAATCTTGGTCATAGTAACGTACTTTTAGTGCGTTGTGTATGCGACCCAAGTGTGGTGACTTGGACTTTTTCGCCTTGGTGTGGCGAGGCTTGCGCACCAGTTGGTTGATAGTAGGCATATTTAAAAAATACTCCTGTTATAATTTGCTGATTGTATCCGCTCGGATCAGCATTCCGTGCGGTTCCGCTGTTAGGCGGAGAAACTCATCTGTTATTGTACCAAAAAGCACGAGTTTTGTCCACACCCTGCTTGTATGAATCGCATAAGCACGATAAACTGGGGTCATAAGATAGAAAAAGGGTAAGGAGTGTATGGATACAAAACCAAATGATAATCCTGTCCCACCTAGGGATAAGGATGAAATGGCTGGCGGAGACGACAGCAATGTAGATAGCAACGCTAATGACGGGCAGTCTATAACCGTGAAAAGAGTGCCTGTTACATCCGAGGAGACTCCCGAGGAGTCTAACGCCGAGGAAACTACGCCAGTAGAGGCGCCCGAGGAGGAAGTCGCGGAGGTGCCAGAAGAACCCGTGACGACACCAGAACCAGTTAACTCGCCCGTGTCAGAACCTAGCGAAAAGCCAGCCATGGCAGCGGTTGGTGGCGAGAAAAAGAGCAAAAAGCCACTGTTACTAGCCTTGTTGGGACTAGTGCTGTTGCTCGCAATAGCTGGTGGCGCGTACTATTACTTTTTCGTAATGAACAAATCTACGCCTACTAATACGGCGGCGGATACTTCGCCAGCACCAACAGAGCAAATGTCTGGAGCTGAGGCCCTGGTAAACAAGCTGTCGGGCGTTATAACGGGTGATGAGGTGGATATAGTGGAAACAACCGCCACCAGCGCCGAGGATGGCCAGGGAACGGTACTATATACCACTCCTTTCTATCTAGTTGGTGAACGTGACTATTCTAACTACCCAGACGCTTCGTTTGGCCTCGCGGCCACTGGAACCGAGGAAGTAGCTACAACTGATTATCAAGCCCTAGTAGAGGCTATCGAAACCGAAGGGCTAGAAACAGTCGAGATAACCGCTGAATCACCGGTCGTAACGTCCGAAGCATTATACGCGTCTGACAGCGTGGTTTGTTATGTCGCGCAAATGGATAAATCCGCAGAGCAAATTGGTTCTCATATGACATCCGTTGTTTGTTCTGACGTATCTAGTTATGCGGCTGCGGCTGTAGAGATCGATCCACTTTTTGAAGCCTATCTGACTGGCGAGGGGCTTGATCCGGAAACTAGCGGTGAAACATTCCTAGTTGGCGAGCCTGACATCAGCGACGGAACAGAGGGTCACATGAACGCCATCGTTGATATCAATTCAGCAGTAGCCTATCTATACAAGGCTCCTGACGCTGATTGGACGCTATTGGTACACACCCAGGACGACCTAGCTTGTAGCTTACTAGATAATGAAACTAAAGAGATGGCATTTGACGGCGTAGATTGCGTCGACGCCTAGTCGATCTAGACTATAAAAAATACTCCCGCCTTTATCGGCGGGAGTATTTGTATGTTTGTTTGTATTAGTCGTCTAGGTTTAGCTCTTCCGCTATTTCGTCGACTATCTCGTCGCCAGAACCCGTACCTGCTACTTCTACACCAGTACCGACAGGAATCTTGCGTCCGATGATGACGTTTTCCTTTAGTCCGTGTAGGTGGTCTGCTCGACCGCTAGTTGCTGCGTTGATCAGCACGCGTGTCGTATCCTGGAATGACGCTGCAGATAGCCAGCTATCACTCCAGATAGATACCTTTGTGATACCTAGTAGCAATTGAGTAAACTTGACGGTTTCTTTGCCTTCCATTTCTAGCTGTACGTTGGCATCGACTACTGCAGCCTTGCCTACGATATCGCCAGTCACGAAGTCGCTGTCACCTGGATCTTCGATCTGAACACGACTGAACATCTGTCGAACGATGATCTCGAGGTGCTTGTCGGCAACGTCTTGACCCTGTGCAGCGTAGATACGTAGCACTTCGTTGATGATGTATCGTTGTGTAGCCTCGACGCCCTTTAGACGCATGAGGTCATGTAGATTCAATGATCCAATAGTGAGACGGTCACCAGCCTCGACTGTGTCGCCCTTTTTGACAACCAGCTGTGTAGTACCAGGTATTTGGTACCTAGCAGGCGCGCCAGCATCGGCAGTGATAGTAGCGTTTGTTTTTGTAAACGTAACGATACCGTCGAATGGTGCGACCAATGGATTGGCGCCTTCTTCTTCGCTCGCGATTACATCACCAGCTTTTACGGCAGCGTTCTTCTTTACGCTCGCTTTTCGACCCTCTAGTGGGATTTCCTCGACCTTTTCGGTCACAGGAGTTACCTGAACGACGTATTCTTTGCCGTCTTCCCAAGTATCTACGACACCAGCAACTTCAGTGATGTGTGCCTGACCTTTTGGAGTACGTGCCTCGAATAGCTCTTCGACACGAGGTAGACCCTGCGTGATGTCGCCACCAGCCACACCACCGGCGTGGAAGGTTCGTAGCGTCAACTGTGTACCAGGCTCACCGACAGACTGCGCGGCGATAACACCGACAGGCTGTGAACCGGCAACTAGGTGGCCAGTCGCCATGTCGATACCGTAGCTCTTTGTTGGGATACCGTTTAGGTTCTTTGTAGACAATACTGATTGGATTGAAACTTCCGTTACTTTTTCGTCTTCTTCGATCGCGTCAGCGATGTCACGAGTGATTAGCTGGTCTGCTTTTATGTGACCTGGGACTTCTTTGGCAGTGTAGCGACCATACAATCGGTTGCTAAACTCGATCATCGTATCTTCTGTTTCAGATCGATAGATCGTGTAGCCTTCGTCACCAGCGTCGTCTTCGACAGTAAACACGTCTTGTGACACGTCAACTAGACGGCGAGTTAGGTAACCAGAGTCAGCTGTCTTTAGCGCGGTATCGATCAGACCCTTACGAGCACCTCGTGTTGCCACGAATGATTCTAGGGCTGATAGACCTTGCTTGTAGCTAGAACGGATAGGTAGCTCGATTTCTCGGTTGGTCGCGTCGACCATGATACCGATCATAGCGCTAGCTAGCTTGACGTTGCTGATATCACCACGGGCACCAGAGTTGACCATGACAGAGATACTAGTATCCATGCTCTGCAGTTGGTTCTGCAAGAATTCCGTCACCTTGTTGTCGACGTTTCGCCATGCTGCGACAGTTAGGCTATAGCGCTCTTCGTCAGTGATCAGACCTTGGTCGTATTGATCAGAGATTTGAGCAGCACGTTCGTCGCCTTCTGACACGAACTGGTGGATTTCTTCGAAGTTTAGGTAGTCATCCTTACCGGTAGACACAGCGGCAACTGTCGCGAATCGGAACGATAGTCCCTTCATGCGGTCAGCAGTTCGAGCTGTTTCCTCGGCACCATAGGTGTTAAAGATCTTTGCCAGAACTTTCTTTAGCTGTTTCTTGGTCTGAACGTTGTTGTTGTACGGATAATCCTCGGGAAGGATTTCGTTAAAGAACACGCGTCCTAGAGTAGTGTTACGGATTTCACCTTTGGCAAACACGCGGATTGGTGACTGCAGTTGAATCTTGCCTGCTTCCCAAGCCATTTCTGCTTCGTAAACAGAGCTGAAGGCACGTAGTTCGTCGTTTTGCGCGCTAGGCTTTTCGTAGGTAATGTAATAGTTACCAAGGACGATGTCCTGACCGATAGACAGAACCGGAGCGCCGTCGGCTGGTTTTAGCAAGTTCTTTGAAGCTGTCATCAGCTCGCGAGCTTCGCGCTGCGCGTCTTCGGACAGTGGCAAGTGAACAGCCATCTGGTCACCATCGTAGTCGGCGTTGAATCCGTTTGCTACTAGTGGGTGCAGTTGGATAGCTTTACCTTCGACTAGTTTTGGCATGAAGGCCTGGATAGACAGACGGTGAAGTGATGGAGCACGGTTCAATAGAACGTATTTGCCCTTGATCACCTCGTCCAATGCGTCCCATACCAGTGAATCACCAGATTCGATTAGTCGTGTAGCCGAACGGATATTGTGTGCATGTTCGTTGCGAATCAGCCAGCTGATTACGAATGGTTTAAACAGTTCCAATGCCATTTGCTTTGGCACACCACATTCGTCGATCTTTAGCTTTGGACCAACAACGATAACTGAACGTCCAGAGTAATCCACGCGCTTACCTAGTAGGTTTTGGCGGAATCGACCCTGCTTACCTTTTAGCATGTCGCTGATGCTCTTTAGACGGCGTCGGCCACCTGTAGCGTTTACTGCTCGGCCACCGCGTGCGGCGCTGTTATCCACTAGTGCGTCTACTGCTTCTTGTAGCATACGCATTTCGTTTCGTCGGATAACTTCCGGCGCGTTTAGGTCGATTAGTTTCTTTAGACGGTTGTTACGGTTGATAACGCGACGATATAGGTCGTTTAGGTCGCTAGTCGCGAATCGACCACCAGTCAACTGCACCATAGGACGTAGGTCCGGTGGAATAACAGGTAGGACCGTAAGCGCTAGGCTGTTTGGTCGAATACCAGCAGAGTACATACCTTCTAGAACACGAAGTCTCTTCAGTAGTTTCTTTTCTCGTTGACCCTTGGCGTTTTCGACTTCTTCGCTGAGTTCTTTGATCAGAACAGGAAGGTCGATTTCGTCCAATAGGTGTTTTAGAGCAGTACCACCCATACCTACGGTGATGAGCTCTTCGTACTCTTCTGGTAGGTTGCGGTAGTCTGTTTCGTTCATCAGAGAGCTCTTTACTAGGCTATCTAGCTGAGCTTTCTTTACGTTATGTACTTCTTCTAGCTCTTCGTTCTCTTTGGACATTTCTTCGGCTAGTTTCTTGACGTCCGCGTTTTCGTTTTCCGCTTCTTTTTCGTAGCGGATCTTTATCGCAGCACGTCCAGCCTCTGTTTCAGCCTCTAGATCGGCTAGCATTTGATCACGTTTTTCTTCGTCTACGCTTAGGATGACATAGCTAGCGAAATACGCGATTCGTTCTAGGTTGCGTACCGTGAGGCCTAGCAGTAGGCTCATGGCACTTGGAGTACCACGCATGAACCAAATGTGCGCTACCGGAGCGGCAAGGTTGATGTGACCCATTCGTTCGCGACGAACAATTGATTTAGTGACTAGCTCGCCGTTCTTGTCGACGGCTGCCTCGCGTGAACGTACGCCTTTTAGTTTGTTATCGTGTGGGTTGATATCCTTGACTGGACCAAAGATCCTTTCGCAGAACAATCCGTCACGTTCTGGTTTCTGTGTTCGATAGTTAATGGTTTCAGGCTTGGTAACCTCGCCGTGTGACCATTTTAGAATGTCGTCAGAACTAGCTACAGCCAATCTAACTGCGTCGAAATCTGCGATTCCTGTACCTGCAACAACTCGTGGCATGGCTATTTCTCCTCTCCTTCCGCTACGGTTTCTTCTACTTCGTCTATGTCTTGAACGGATAGTCCGTCTTCTTCTAGGTCAATTCCGTCAGCTTCGTCTAGTACAGACTCGACCTCGGGTTCATCGTCTACTGGAACAGTCTTGTCCTCTGGGCCAGCTTCGGCGATCACTTCCTCGGCATCGACTACTAGATCTTCGCCACTCTCGTCTTCGTCCAATAGATCTACACGTAGACCTAGGCCTTGAAGCTCTTTGACGAGGACGTTAAAGCTCTCTGGCAGTTTCGGACCAACGATTGGCTCGTCCTTGATAATCGATTCGTAGGCTTTCGCACGACCGTAAACATCGTCGGATTTGATAGTAAGCATTTCCTGCAATGTTGTGGCGGCACCGTATGCTTCTAGTGCCCACACCTCCATCTCTCCAAATCGCTGACCACCGTTTTGGGCCTTACCGCCTAGAGGCTGCTGGGTAACCATAGTGTATGGACCAGTCGATCGGGCATGGATCTTGTCTGAAACCATGTGATGTAGCTTGATCATGTGCATGACACCAACAGTTGTTCGTTCCTCGAACGCATCACCTGTTCGGCCATCAAATAGCTGTGATTTGCCATCTTCGGCAAAGCCTGCTTTTTTCAGCTCTTCGCTGATTACTTCGTTTGGCACTCCGTTAAATGACGGCGTAGCGACCTTGTAACCTAGTGCACGAGCAGCCATACCAAGATGAGTTTCGAACAGCTGTCCGATATTCATACGTGATGGCACGCCTAGTGGGTTTAGGATTACGTCAACTGGTGTTCCGTCTTCCATGAACGGCATGTCTTCGGAAGGTAGGATACGCGCCACGACACCCTTGTTACCGTGTCGTCCCGCTAGCTTGTCACCGACGCTGATTTTTCGTAGTTGAGCTACGAAGATCTGAATTTGCATCAAGACACCGGCTTTTAGTTCGTGGCCGTTTTCTCGGCTAAATACCTTTACGCCAACAACCTTACCGCCACCTGCGTTGTTCATGCGCTGAGAAGTGTCGCGTACATCTTTGGCTTTTTCGCCAAAGATAGCTCGTAGTAGACGTTCTTCGCTAGAAAGTTCTTGCTCGCCTTTTGGAGTAATCTTTCCAACCAATACGTCGCCTGCCTTTACTTCAGAGCCGACTTGGACGATACCGTCTTCGTCTAGATGTCGCAAAGATTCTTCACTCACGTTTGGAATGTCACGAGTAACGATCTCGGCACCTAGCTTGGTTTCTCGGACTTCTACGTTGTAGTCCTTGATATTGATGCTAGTGAGGCCGTCGTCTTTTACAAGTCGGTCGGATAGAACGATCGCGTCGTCCATGTTGTAACCACCCCATGGCATAAACGCCACTGTTAGGTCACGACCTAGTGCTAATTCACCTTCGCTGATAGACGCGCCTTCGATGAGGATGTCGCCTTTTTTGACCTTGTCGCCACGAGAAACACGTGTTTTTTGGTTGATTGAGCGGTCATCGTTGCTTTTCGCGAAGTGAACCAACTCGTAAACCTTTACTCCGTCCTTGTATTTGACATGGATTTCTTCGCCGTCGGCGCGGACAACTTCACCTGCACCTTCAGCTACTATCAATTGACTTGTGTTCTTTGCTAGTTCGGCTTCAATACCAGTTCCTACCGTAGGGGCTTCTGGTGTCAATAGTGGTACAGCCTGCTTCTGCATGTTTGAACCTGTCAAGCTTCGGTCGACACGGTTTTTCTCTATAAATGGAACGAGAGCCGCAGTCGAGCCTAGGATTTGTTTGTGAGCAGCATCCATATAAGTGACTTCACTTGCGTCAACTTGCTCTGGCAATAGTCCGTTTCGGGCACTTACGCGCGCTTCGATGAACTTATTGTCTTTGTCCAGAGGCGCGCTGGCATCGGCGATAACTTCGGTCACTTCTTGGCTAGCGTCTAGATATACAATCTTGTCGGTTACTTTGCCGTTTTCAACCTTTAGATACGGAGTTTCGATAAAACCGTACTCGTTAATTCGAGCATACGTACCAAGGTTTAGCACCAGTCCGATGTTTGCACCTTCTGGTGTTTCTACTGAACACAGTCGTCCATAGTGAGTCGGGTGGGCGTCACGCACATCAAATCCGGCGCGTTCACGCGATAGGCCGCCTGGGCCCATAGAGCTTAGGCGTCGCTTGTGGCTTAGTTCCGATAGAGGATTACAATCATCCATCAACTGGCTCAACTGGCTGCTGGCAAAGAATTCACGAACAGCCGCGACAACTGGGCGAGCATTGATTAGCTGACCAGGCGTTACGCTCTCGATTTCGCTCATAGACATGCGGTCCATGGCATTTCGTTGCATACGTAGCATACCTACGCGGAACTGACGAGCTACTAGTTCGCCAACTAGTTTGACTCGACGATTGTTTAGCGCGTCGATATCATCCGGGGCTTCCTGTGTATTGTTCAGGCGAATGATTTCCGTGATGATCGCGATTAAATCGCTCATTTGGAATACGCGGTTTTTATTCGTGTTAGGAACATCCATTCCTAGGCGTTGATTGATCTTGTATCGACCTACACGACTGTAGTCGAATCGTTTGAAATCAAAGAACATTCGCTCGATCATGGTTCGGGCATTTTCTACAGTAGCCAAGTCACCTGGGCGTAGGCGCCTATAAACTTCGATCAATGCTTCGTTTGAACCACGAGCTGGGTCCTTTTCTAGAGTGGCTTCTATGAAATTAACATCGCCAGTGTCGACAGAGCTAAACATAGTCTTTAGGTCTGCTACCTTTGTGTGGCCTAGTGCACGTAGCAATGTAGTGACAGGCAACTTGCGTCGGCGATCAATCTTGACGTAGATACAACCGTTAGCGGCCGTTTCAAACTCTAGCCATGCGCCACGGCCAGGGATTAGCTTGGCGCCGTAATAGTTACGTCCACCGTTGTTATCGGCAGTAAAGAACACTCCGGCAGAACGAATAAGCTGTGATACGACTACACGTTCGGTCCCGTTAATTACAAAAGTACCTCGGTCAGTCATCCATGGATAATCACCTAGGTAGATTTCTTGTTCTTTTACTTCGCCAGTAACCTTGTTGGTTAGCTCGACGTTGACCATCAAAGGAGCGTCGAACGTTAAGTTATTTTCCTTCGCATCCTTTTCAGTCTGTTTTGGATCCTGAAAATGATAATCCTTGAACCGTAGTTCAAGTTTTTGTCCCGTGTAATCCTCGATGGGATTTAGTTCGGTAAATATTTCGCTCAGGCCAGATTCGACGAATTCACGCCAACTGTCCTTTTGGTGAGCGATGAGATTTGGTAGCGGTAGTGCTGTGTCGTCCTGCGTAAAAAAGACACGGCTAGCCGCTTTTGCGTTCGCTTTTGCCATCGTTCCTCGCTTGTATATCCGCTCTTCGCCGGCCGACGAAGGCAGTAAATAGTTATATTTAGTGATCTGGCCCGAAGATTCACTAAGCCTGGTAGTTCAAAGTTTCGCCACAAAATTTGAACAATAGAATACCAAGCTACTCTGCTTCTTAAAGTATATTGTACAGATTCTCTATACAAAGTCAAGTAAAAAGCGCGGGGTAAATCCGCGCTTTTATACCTGTTATCGAGCTGTTTAGTTCCAGCCGCGAATGACGTCTGTCATTTCAACGCGTAGCTGGTAACATTTCTTCAAAAGTACAGCGATTTGTCGCAATATTTCAAAGTTCCTGTCTACTCGTAACTGTGTGCCCTTAACAATTGTCTTTATATTGTCGTTGGTTACACCCTTGATGTAGTTTGCTTTTGCCTGAACTACGTCACCTGTGAGCGAAATTAGTACGCCCAGGTTATCACACTTCGTCATTGCTTCGGTGATTGCAGCGTTCAGCTCTGTTTTTAGCTCGGTTACCAAATCACGCAGTTTCTGTTGGTGAGCCTTGATTAAGGCTAGGAAATCTTCGCGATACGCAGAGTTTGCAGCGTCGTAGTCGTCATGGAACAGACTAAGCGCCAATAGCTTGTCTACGCGATATTTATCGACGGCAGCGACTTTTTCGGCGGTTTTTGCCCGAATCTTTTCATACACCTTTAGCAAACCAAGGAACAGAGACTCTGCAGCCTTTCGCTTACCATTAGTAATCGCGTCCTCTATTTTCCATTTTAGGTCCAATAGTTGAAGTGACAGCTTAAAGCTAGACTCCATAACTTTTGACTTTACCTTTATCGCCGTAAAGGTAGCACCGCTATAAGTCTTTATAGCCGCACATCGTAATTTGCCTACAATCGTACTCTGGGCTTGGACGGGCTGAGCCGCGACCGTAGACACCAAGAATCCGACCATAACAGCGAGGATAGTTCCCCGTGATATTAGTTGTTTAACTCGACTACTCATTTACTTCCTCCTCGGTAGGTGGCAATGGTATACCATCTGCCAATTCTTTTGCGGCAGCAGAAGAGTTCTCTACGGCTTCGTTGTCGCTATTGTCTTTCTCTGCCTCTAGTTCCTTTTCCAAGGCCTCGATCTCGTCAGTGATTGACGCTTCGATTTCCTCTTCCTCGGTCAATTCCTTTTCCTGAGAAGTGTCGGTGCCTTTGTTGTCATCTGAACTGTCGTTATTTATGTACGTTGCCCAGTACCACCATGCGCCTACGGCGACGGCGACAACCAAAACAACGACCACGACGACCATCATGACCTTGCTTTTCGCCTGCGAAGCAGGACTTTTCCCTGACTTCGAGTTTCCCTCTGCACTCGAAGCATCGGAATCGTTCTTGTCCTTCAAATCCATATACCCTCTTTTATGTTAGTATTAACTACCGACATTTTACGAGGTATGAACAGGTTTGTAAACCCTTATGGTTTGGTATGTGGAAAAGTCGCTATACTATTTCAAGCTTTTTTTATGACGTTATCCGCGATTCCGTATTCAACGGCTTCCTTGGCGCTCATCCAAAAGTCGCGATCAGTGTCTTTTTCTATTTTCGATAATTTTTGACCAGTATTTTTCGCTAGAATTTCGTTTAGCTTTTGTTTTAGATACAAGCCTTCGCGCAATGAAATCTCTTGATCGGAAATTTTGCCGTGATTTCCGCCGCTAGAAGGCTGATGAATCATGACGCGACTGTTTGGCAATAGTGAGCGCTTGCCTTTAGTGCCGCTAGATAGCAGAAACGCACCCATACTAGCCTGAACGCCAATTCCGATAGTCTGAACGTCAGGGGAGATATATTGAATAGTGTCATAGATAGCCATGCCATCATAAACACTACCGCCGGGGCTATTAATATATAGCTTTATGTCCTTTTTGGAATCTTCGTATGCCAGAAAGAGTAATTGCGCCACAACAAGGTTCGCGGTGTGTTCGTTCACGTCTTCGCCTAGGAAAATAATTCGTTCCTTTAGCAAACGACTGTATATATCGAAAGCCCTCTCGCCGTCAGGTGACTGCTCTACGACAGTGGGCACTAAATAGCTGGTAGGTTTTGTCATGCCATTAGTATATCCATTATTGGCACTCGCGTCAATAGAGTGCCAATAATTTCGGTGTTATTCTCTAGGAATTCAGCTCGGCAAGTCTCGTGATCGTTTTGTCGGTGATCAAACGATTCGCGATCTGTCGTTGCATTTCTGGAGTGGTAAAGTCTTGCTCGGTATTCTTGTACTGCGTTTGGTATTCGTTGATTTTTTCGGCCAGCTCTTCGTTGGTGGCCTGTACATTCTCTAGTTTACTGAGCTCTGCAAGTACTAAACCTGACTTGATACGAACAACGGCGGCGTCTTTTACTTCCGTGTCTTGCCATTCTTCACGCGTCAAGTTCTTGCTTTCTAGATACGAATCAATCGTCATTCCACGATATGCCAAGTTCTGCGTCATGTCTTGTTCGATCGATCGCTTTTGGTCTTCTACCAAAATATCGGGAACGGGTACGTTGCTTTTCTCTACGAGCTTGTCGACTAGCTGTTGTTTGAAGTTTTCGTCTGCTTCGCGTTCGCGATTGTCATTTAACTCTCGCTTTATATCGTCCTTCATTTCCTTGACGGTTTTGAAAGGACCAGCCTTTTTAGCGAACTCGTCATCAACCTTTGGTAGTACTACTTCCTTGACCGCTTTTAGGGTCACGCTGAAGACGACGTCTGCGCCAGCCAGTTTTGCCGAATGATACTCTTTAGGGAACGTGAGGTTTAGATCAAATTCGTCGCCAGCCTTGTGGCCAACAACACCTTCTTCGAATCCGTCGATAAACTGTGATGAACCTATTTCTAGCGTGTAGTCCTTGGCGGTACCGCCGTCAAAAGCCTCGCCATCTAGTTTGCCAACGAAATCTATAACGACTTCGTCACCATCTTTCGCGGCACGCTTTACTTCCTTTTTCTCGGCGAATCCTTTTTGCATTCGTTCGATTATTTCAGTAACGTCTTTTTCGGATACTTTTTCTACCACCTTTTTAACGCCAAGCTTTTTATAAGAGCCTAGCTTTACGGTGGGTAGAATATCGGCCTCTGCCGTGAACTCTACTTCTTGTCCTGGTACGTATTTCTTTATATCAACCGCCGGACGATCTAGCACTTGTATCTTGTCTGCGATAAAGGCCTCGGCTACAGCCTTGCTGACGGCGTCTTCAAGTTCTTGCTGAGCGAGCGCGTTTGGATCAATATGTTTCTGAGCCACGCTTGGCGGTACTTTGCCCTTTCGAAAGCCTGGCGCCTTGACGTCCTTGGACAGCTTTGTCAACGCTACTTGGCGAGCGTCGTCTAATTCTTTTTGTCCTAGCGTTATAGTTAGCTGGACCTTGGTTTCTGATAATTGCTTTTTCGTTGTCTTCATACTCGGGACACTATAACAGATACAACTCCATACGGCTACCGTGAGCGTTTAAATACTATTCTTCGGAAAAAATATCGTCGTCAGGATCAGGATTAATAGACTTTGACCTATGGTCTTTTACCCTGCTGATTACACGCTCTAGGCTAAGCTTCTCCTCGTCGGTAGTGTTGACGTCCTTGAAGGTATAGATTTCCTCCTGAACTTCCTTTGATCCAACGAATAGCATGTACGGCACGTCTTTTTTGACTAGGGCTTTTATCTGCTTGTCTAGTTTGCGACCTGTATAGTCAACTTCTGTATTTACGCCTTCCGAACGTAGCTCGCGGGCAATCGCCATTGCTTCGTCGACTTTGTCGTCTATAACCACGATACCTATTTCCGTAGCCGGCAGTAGTTTGGGCAATAGTTTGTGTGATTTCAAGAACAGCTCGGTCGAGGTTAGTCCTGGTGCAAATCCAACCGTGGCAACTGAATCTACCCCAAACAAACCAACGAGGCCGTCGTAGCGTCCTCCTCCGAACATGGCGCGGTTGTTATCTGGGTGCAGATCAAAGATTTCGAATACCATGCCCGTGTAGTAATCGAATCCTCGCATAAGAGTCATATCGAACTTGGCGTTGGTTATTTTTGCAGATTTTAGATTATCTAACAAATCAGACAGTTGAGAGAACGCGTCTGTTTTCTGCAATTCTTCTGGCATTTCATCTAGCGTTTTTACTCTAACCAACGTGCTCAATTTTGACAGGACTGCCTTTTTCTCTACTATCTCGGCCGCGGCTTTTGCGAAATCATCGGCGGACATTTTGTCTTTTTTATCTAGCAGTTTTATTAACTTGTGAGCTTTTTCTTTGTCTAGGCCTAAATAATTTTTCATTACCGCGTCGACCAATCCACGATGGTTGACACGGATTGTATACATTTCGTCCTTGGCGCCGAATGACTTCATTACATCGTCGGCAATTTCGATAATTTCCGCATCAGCTCTGACACTGTCCACGCCAAAAATATCAGCGTTTAATTGCCAGAACTCGCGTTCGCGACCACGCTGAGGCCTCTCGTATCTCATAAAGTTAGCAATGCTGTATAGCCTCGCTGGGTACCCAAGTTCTTGGCGCCTAGCCGCAACCATGCGACTAATACTAGGCGTCATTTCTGGCCGTATAGCCACCGTACGGTCACCCCTATCTTTGAATTGGTATGTTTGTTCGCCTACTAATTCTTCGCCTGATTTCGCGGCGTATAGTTCGACGGGCTCCAAAGTAGGCGCTCCATATTCCTGATAACCATACCTTTCGACGACTTTGCGCCAGGTATTAAAAATATAATCCTGGACACGCTTGTCCTCGGGGTAATAATCTCTCGTACCTTTATAGGGTTGTGTGCTCAAACTAGCCATTACTATTATCCTACCACATATCTGTTATTCAGACGCAAGTACGTTTTGCTGAATCCATGCGTACATCGCTATACCCGAAGCTACACCTACATTAACCGACCGAGTGCTACCAAACTGTTCAATCGCAACAATCTTTGAACACGCGTCAATCATCTCTTTGCTCAAACCGGCGCCCTCGCTACCAAACACCAAAATTGAATTGGATGGCAGTTTCTGTCCGCCCATAGGAACACTGCCTTCTATATTGTCTATGCCTATTATCTGGTTGCCGCCCACATTCTTAACAAAATCGTCCACTGTTGAATGATACTGAATATTCATGTAGTGATCCGTTCCCATAGCGCCTCTTTTATTCCACTGTCTGCGTCCAATCACGTGTATAGTGCTCACATTGAAGGCATTGGCGTTTCTGATGATAGTGCCCATATTAAAATCGCGTTCTAGGTTCTCTACGGCGATCTGTAAGCTATTTCTGCGTTGATCCAACATCGACTTAATATCGTCGGTTGGTACGCCCCGAAATTCGTCTATAACATTTCTCGTGTCGTCTCTCATGGCATGGGTTACTATAGCAGTCACGAACAGGTATTGGTATACTAGAAACATTATGACTAAAGATTCAAAGATAAAAGTAGACTATGAAAATAACCCATTTTTCGTTGCGACGAACGGTATAACAAAACTATTTAACTTGGCTACCGGTGTTGCTACGGTGATGATCGTACTATCCGTACTGTCATTTTTTGGTGGAGGCGTAGACTCGCCCGAGGGCTCACAGCGAGAAGCTGAAAACTTCTTTAATACCGTATCTGGGTGGAGCGCAGAGCAATGGACATTAGCCGTAGGAGCGGGTCTGATAATTGGCCTGGCCGTGCTGATGATTAGCGCGTTATTCGGAGGAGTTTCGGCATATACGTCCGCGGAATTAGCAAAAGGCAACAGAGTAGCACTTGGAAAGGCTTTTCGGACCGCGTTTGACCATCTATGGCCTTTTGTTTGGCTACAAATAGTCATGTTTGTAAAACTAGTACTATGGACATTGCTGTTCATTGTTCCGGGTATATACTTCGCGTTTCGATACAGCCTTGCTGGAGTCGCCTTCTATGACTCGAAAAAGAACCTACGCGGAAACGCCGCTATTCAGGAGAGCTTGAAGTTAACAAGAAACGGATGGTTAACGACATTTTCATCCAATCTATTGTTCAATTTGTTGACGTTTGGTGTTTTGGGCGCGTTAATATCCACTGGCGTAAATGCAGAACTATATCGGCAGTTCGGCGCCGTTGGAGACAAAAAACCTCAGGCTCATTGGTTGGCGTGGATAACGTTGTTCTTGCCATTCGTGCTAGTTGTATTCTTGTTCACGTTTCTCATTGCTCTAGCCGTTGGATTAGCCGTTGGCGGGTCTGTCGGCTTGTAACACCTCGTTGCGAATCATTACCCTATAGGATATACTTCATATGCCCGCTCCTGGGCGCAAGTTGTTCATAGTTACCACACGCAGATGTGGCGGTCTGCGTGAACGCAAATTATGAGTAGACGCGCAAGCGCGCAACGGTCCGCAATTGACAGTAAACTACGGGCATACATACAATCTATTACATATGCGGATGTGGCGGAATTGGTAGACGCGCTAGCTTCAGGTGCTAGTGTTCCTTGGGAACATGGAGGTTCAAGTCCTCTCATCCGCACCAGTTTTTTGAATTTATAAAACATCATGAATAGCCCTATAGATATATTTCCCTTTGCGCTCCAGGTTTCGAAAAAGATTGTCAACGATGACCCGCTTTTGGCATTTCGTGACATGAATAAGCCCTTTTTGCATGATATAAGAGACGAATTCAATGATTATGTTATACGAAAGTGCGACTTGAGTATTGATGGAATCACTGAAATGGGCGAGCTGATAGAATCAGGTTTTGACGCCACGGTTACAGTTGTAACGGAATCATTAAAACAATCGAATCGTATTATTAGAAAAAATAAAGCTTTGAGAATAGCGACCAGTGACGGAACCGTAGAGACTCTGGGTACTATTGCGCGACAAGAACCAGGTATGGCCGTGAGGTTAATTAAACAAGCAACGCTGCCGTCATCACCATACGTGGTTAACTATCAAGACGAATACATCTCGTTTCCGCACCCAAATTACCAAGGTGTTCATCCTACTAGGCGCTGTCCCGCCGTCATAGCAAGAGGATCAGAAACAATTTCTCCTGCTTTTAGCAACTTCGTAAAATGGAGCGGAGCACTAGCTGTTCATAGTATGTATAAGCGTCGCAGAGTTAACTAGAAGCACCGTAGACCGCGAAATCACTACCATCATAGTCACTGCGCAACCAACTGTTCAGTTGCTTGCGATCGGTATCCTTTTTGACACCTGTATTCATGATTCCTTGGGGATCAAGTACCTTTTTGACGCCTTCGTATAGTTCTTTGACATTGTCTTCTAGCACGCCATAGGCGTATGGCGCCTTGAGACGGCCCTCACCCGCTTCGCCAATTAAGTGTCCGCCGTGTTCGGTAACTGCCAACGACCAATCTTCCAGGAGTTTGAATATCTTTTGCCTGTCGGTGGCTTTGTCAAAATCCAGCATTGGATATGCGTAATACACATCCTGAAACGCATGTCCCGATAGAGGTAAATCGACTCCACGATTTTTAGCTATAGCTGTTACTTCCTTTGCAAAATCTTCGAATCTTTCAGGTGGTACAAATGCACCGTTCAAGAAACCAGGGGCGCATATATTTTTCTGATCAGAAAACATCACCACGGCAGGTGCATGTAGCAATTCTTTTAGCGTAGCGATTTTGTCTTCGTCGCTTTCAAGAACCAGGTAAGGTGGTAGTTTAGAAAAATGCTTTGCTATTTTTTTGGCTATTTTTTTCTTGGTTCGTCCACTTTTATCATCGAATTCCAAATATACAACCGCTGCTACTTCGCCTTGATCTAAAGCATCGTTATAGAAGTGATATTGATTGCCCTGGGCCATGGCTGTTTCAAAAAGCTTGGCATCTATTAGCTCCATGACAGATGGATCAAACTCCCTGAGTACATCCAAACCATCCCGCATAGATTCGTAATCCGTAAATGCAATAGCTCCTACCAGCGGCTTTTGAGGCAAGACTTCCGCCTTCATTATCACTTCCGAAACAATACCTAATGTTCCCTGACTACCAATAAACAAAGGTGCCAAATCCATTGATCCGTTACGCTGTTTGACATCGACCAAGTTATATCCGGCGTTATCACGCACATCAATCGCTAATGTATCCAGCAGTTCGTCATTGTCTGTTATTAGATTATCTATGCCTCGATATATTTCGCCTTCAAATGTTTGCAGACCTTTTCTGCGAGCAACTTCCCGTTTGCTTAATCGCCCCGTCTGTATGACGTCGCCATTAGAGAGCACGACTTCTAGCTGATATACCCAGGCTGATATCGATCCATATTTACCGGACAGTATACCACTAGCGTTGTTAGCTATGGCGCCACCCAATGTGCTATATGCTTGAGAACCCGGAAACGCCGGGATGTATAAACCGTATAGTTTTAGAGCTTCATTCAGTGATTTGAATGTTATGCCGGGTTGAACACGTACCAATTTTTGCTTTTGATCGACTTCGAATATCGTGTCCATGTGCGCCTGCGTGTCGACGATAATTCCCTCGCCAATAGCCGCGCCCGTTTGGTCCGTGCCACCGCCCCTTGGAGTCAAGGGTAGTTTGTGGCCCTTTTCTGCCAGTTGCCATGCAAATCTGGCAGTTTTTCGTATATCACTAGTAGATCTAGGAAACGCCACCATCTCGGGAGTAAGCGTCAAGACACTTCCGTCAGTAGAAAATCGACGACGCACGTTGTCATTGTTCGTGACCTCACCCTGCAGGTGTCTATTCAAGTATTCTGAAACCTTACTCATTATCCCTAATATAATAGCACAAGCACCATGGTCGTAAAACACTAGCCGTGTAGAGTAAATTATGCTATGATATTTCAGTTATCTACCTGCGGATGCGGTGGTCTGCGTGAATGCAATCATTTGTAGACACGCTGCGTGGCAGCAGTAGACGTCCGGAACGACGACAAACTAGCGCTTTTACATTATCTACGCGGATGTGGTGGAATTGGTAGACACGCATGCCTTAGGAGCATGTGCCGCAAGGCGTGAAGGTTCAAGTCCTTTCATCCGCACCAATACAGAGGAGGGGTAAACCCCTCCGTTTGTTATCGAAGTCAATTCGATAACTACACCCCACCCCCTAAAGCTTGTCTTACGACTCGTGGGGTAAACCCCTCAAAATCAGAATTTATGGAAAGTAAAACATACCAAGTCGTCGTAAACGGCAGGGAACAAAACACCGACACCCCGGGTGAATATGCTGGTTGGCGCGCTGGAAAAATATTCGGTACGCTAGATTGCAAATCAGGTATGAGAATGAAGCGAGAAAGTAGAATATTCTTTGCGACTATGGGCGAGGCTATTTTACGCGGTTACCGACCGTGTAAAAATTGCCAGCCGATGAACCGGTCGGATTTTGACACATATTCGGACATCATAGAACAACATTCTCTCGCTGATTTTTATGATCGCGACAAAAACCAATAGCTAGTCTTTTTGATATAGCATCGTGATTCGGCCGTCGTCAGTGGCACCGACCTTTTCGTATCCGAATTTGTCGTACAGTTTCAGAGCGGCTTTGTTATCCCAATCCGTAGCTAGCCATACTGATGTATCCGGATGTGATGCCAGAAAATCATCGTGCGCTTGGCGCATCAACGGCTCGGACATACCTTGACCAAGGGCTTCTTGATAGACTCTAATCGCGAACGTATAGTCAGCATCCAGATGAGGTCGTTCATTTCGTGAAAACCACACTATTCCGGCAAGTTTTTCATCCTTTCGTAGAGCGTAAACATGTCTTTCTTTGCCTTTATACCATTCAAAAGCCGCATCAGGATCTGCAAACCTTTTAGCCGCGTCATTAGGCGTGTATTTTAAAATATGCGGTTGTCGTGATACATCCACTAGTTCTTCGGCCAACGTATCACTCCAACCCTTGCGCACAACAAAACCATCCGCCAGTTCTGTTTCGTGATGATTCGTATCTATCCGTTCCATGATCTATTCATTATACAAAAAACGATGCCTACTCGGCATCTCTTCGGCGGAAGAAAACGAGCGTCGCGTCTCCATAACTACGATTGTCCACCACAACAATTCCTGGTCTGGTCGGACACTCGTCTCTTCCTGGTTGCGATAATACCATAAGCGCTCCAGGTTTTAAAAGACCCATAAGCTTTTCAACTGTGGAAAACTGCATATCGTGGTATGGCGGATCTACGAAAATTATGTCAAAATTATCACCCTCATAAGTGGAAAGCCAAGATGCCACGGGTGCTTTTACGGACTTTGTTCTGTCGTCAATATTTAGTGTTGTAATATTGTCAATTATGCATTTTTGGGCTTTGCCGTCTTTTTCAATGAAGGTGGCGTGACTAGCTCCGCGACTAATTGCCTCGATTCCCAACGCACCTGTCCCAGCGAACGCATCTAGGACCTTTGCGTCCCGCACCTCGTCGCCCAATATATTAAATAACGCGCCCCTTATGCGTTCACCCATCGGATGAGTTTTTCGTCCATCAGGCGCCGACAACAACCTGCCTCCAAATTCACCAGATATTACCTTGATCTTCATTACTTACCCGCTTTCGCAGCAGCCTTCAGATGGCAACTATACCAAGCTAACGTTACTATTTTTACTATTTCTGGTATTAACTGCGCTTTGGTTTCCCTCGCTAGTCGTCTCGTCCAGCCTGCTCGATTGAATTCCTCGTAAAGTTTTAACCTGTATATATTATGCAGAGCATCATCAAACAAAGGCATAAATCCATCATTCTTTAAGCGAACGATATCGTTGCTGGATGGAGAAGTATTTTTTAGACGTGCCGTGGCTAGCGTAGTGGCTATACCCCATTCAAAGGTAAAATGCGTCGTCATCACGCCTTTAGCGCCCCAAAACTCCCAATTATTTCGAAGCTGGTGCCGTCTATTCTTTCCTGGTAAAACAAGCTTCTTGACAGTTGTATTCCTGGTTTCTAGACCCTCTCCGTCCCTTAACTCGGATAGTTTTTCCTCTAACGGAAAGTGGTGCGCGGGCGTTAGACCGTCTGTTATGGCATGGGCTAGCCACGATGCCTCGAAAGCGGCACGCTGTTTATTGTTTTTATATAAAGCGACTGTCAGATTATGCATATGATCAAGTATCATCTCACGAAGCGCATTGTCATTTGAATCTGTTGGATCCAAGTAGTGCCAGGGCTCGTCCTGACCGGGACTCTTGCGCTTTATACCATCCGGACCATTGAGGCCCTCAAAATGCAGTATGTCCTTTGTAGTGGGAAAATACTGTCGTCTATTTAGCAATTTCCTCAGTTCCTTGTGGGCGTGCTTATCAATCCGCTGATGAACACCCATCATTCGGCCGGATTTGTTTCTAAGTGTTGATCCACTATACATCGTGATTAATTTAGCTTGGTCAGTCGTTGATATTTTTCAACCTGCTCGGCTAATCCTATGTATTGTAACAAATCACGCTTTGATTCAACGAACTCTCTTGCTTGCTTCTGGGCGCGTGCAATCAACCTAGCATCGCCCAATGTTGCCACTTGCAGGTTAAGCTGTCCATGTTGCACGCGTCCGTATATCTCGCCGGGACCTCTGAGTTTCAAATCCACCTCCGCTAGATAAAATCCATCGTTTGATTTCTCTATCTCTTTCAAACGTCTGGTAGGTGGAGTCGTATCGGACATCATCAGATAGCAATAACTTTGTAAGTCAGACCTGCCGACCCTACCGCGCAACTGATGCAACTGGGCTAGACCAAAACGATCGGCGTTTTCGATTAGTATGACAGTCGCGTTCGGTACGTCTACACCAACCTCCACTACCGTTGTACTCACTAGTATATCTATTTTTCCGTCTGAAAAGCGAGCCATGACCTCGTCCTTTTCAGCAGAACTCATCTTGCCATGCAGTAATCCTATCTGGCGATGTTTAAAGGGTCCTACTCTCAGTTTTTTATACTCTGCTTGAACGCTCTTTTGCTCGAGCATTGGGTTGTCGTCTATCAGCGTACAGACAACGTACACTTGTCGACCCATAACTATCTGCTCTTCGATGCGATCATACAAACCTTCACGATCCACTGGTGACCATGTTTTTGTCAGAATAGGCTTTCTGCCCTTTGGACGTTCATTAATAATACTAACATCCAACTCGCCATAAACCGTCAACGCCAAGCTACGAGGTATTGGCGTCGCAGTCATAGATAGTAGATGTGGCATATTATCAGACTTTTGCAATAATGCCTGGCGCTGTGCGACGCCAAATCGATGTTGTTCGTCGATAACAACGAAACCTAATCGGTGAAATTTAACTTTGTCTTGTATGAGGGCGTGCGTGCCAACTACTACGTTTACACTGCCATCAGCTATCTTTTCATACAGGACTTTCCTGGCAACACCTTTCACATTTCCCGTTAGCAATCCTACGCCAACCCCTAGCGGTTCTAGCATGCTGGATAATGTTTTAGCGTGTTGCGATGCGAGTATTTCAGTAGGTGCCATTATCGCCGTTTGAAATCCGGCGCTGGCGGCCTGCCTAGCCGCCAACCCGGCGACTACCGTCTTGCCACTACCAACATCACCTTGTAACAGTCTATTCATGGGCGTGGCTCGTTCGAAATCTTGAATAATATCCCATGCGGCCTTGCGTTGAGAGTCTGTGAGTTTAAACGGCAGTTGGTCAACGAAACTTTTTACGATCTCTTTATCGAATTTTATATACCATCCAGATAATTCCATATTAGCCTTTTTGTTAAGCGTCGCGGCTAACAGTAAATGAAAGAGCTCCTCGAATGCTAGCCGGTCTCGGGCCTGTTCAACTTCGTCCATATTATTCGGAAAGTGGAGCGCCAGCAAAGCATCCGCATATGGCATAAGTTTTTCTTTTTTGACTATGTCGTCAGGTAAGGTCTCTGCCATCATCGTTATGACAGGACGCAGTTCAATCAGTGTCTTCCTAACCACCTGGCTTTTCAGACCCTTTATTGCTCTGTAGATCGGAACAATTCTATCAGTCGAAACGGGGACTTCACTCACCTTTTCGGCGCTAGGGTTTGTTAGTTGGTATCGATTGTAACTAAACTCATATTCCCCGGAGAAGTAAAACTCGCCGTCTGATCTCAGCTGTTTGTCCCTATAGGGCTGATTAAACCAAACGGCGCTAATCTTGCCCGTTTCGTCAACCAAAGTCGCAGTCGTTATCTGTAGCCCCCTCCGAACACGTTTGGTCTCAACTTTTTCGCACCTTGCCTTGACCGTACGTTTACCGGGTCTAATGTCACGCATAGCTGTGACCTCGGAAAAATCCTCATACTTTCTAGGCAAAAAAGTTACTAGGTCCAATACCGAAACAAGTCCCGCGTCACTAAACATCTTCGCGGTCTTTGGCCCCACGCCTTTTATTGATGCCAATGGTGCATCTAGGTTCATATACTCTATTTTAGCAACATCAATTAGTCTTCGTGACTCGTTACGCCCAAGACGCCTTCTAGTACGAATATCGTATCGTCTTGGTGTCGTACTTCAATCGTATCGATTCCCATCGCCTTCACAGGGTAGTCATTGCCACCCTCTTGCAATTTATCGCCAACGAACAAAATCTCGTCTTTGCTTACGTCGATTGCTTCGCACAGCTTTTCCATGCCGTATGCTTTGTCTATACCAATCATAGTCACGTCCGTGCTAGTAGTACCACCGATTCTCACTTCTAGATCTGGCAACAAGTCCGCTACTTTGTCACGTAGAATTGGTCTCACGTCTTTATACTTTTCGGCCCAAGCATATTTATCCTCGGGAGTTGCCTGTTGGCCGAGGGCCGACATGGTCACTTGGCTACCGCGGTCCTCGATAATTTCACCCGCCGGATTCTCCACCCATAGACCTAGTTCTTTGGAGACTTTTTCAAGGGCATCCACAATCTGCTTTTTCTGTGCCTTAGTTAAATCTTCGGCATATTGCAGGGCCCAATCTTCTTTGAGTTCGTCGTAACGATAATACCTCGTACCGCATGTCGGCATGAGGTGAAGTCGATTCAGTTTATGAGCCGGCGCTTCCAGCCTGTCGACTACTTGTTTTTTGAACTGTTCGAAATTACCACCAGAAATTACACAAACGTCATAATGCTCTAGTAATCTAACTAGAATCTCGCCCATTTCATCGGAAATTGGCGATTTAGTAACCGCCAGCGTGTCATCTAGATCAAAAGCTATAACTTTTTTGGTCATTGTTCTCCCCCAAGATTAGGTCTATGAGATTATATAATAACATCTGAAAAATTATTTGACGAGCAAGAAGCTGTTCTTGCCTTTTTTAATAAGCGATTTATTCTCGATTATTCTATCTTCAGAAATTTTCTCGCCATTAACACTAATAGCGCCACCCAATATCATTCTACGCGCGTCGCCACGGCTCGATGTTAGTCCGCTACTCTCTAGTAGATTGATGACGCTGTCGCCTGTATGGGCGGTTGGTATTTCATGAGACAGCAGCTCCAGGTCATCATCTGACATATCAGACACGCTTAGCTCGCCAAACAAAACTCGCGTGACATCCTCTGCCTGCCGGGCTTTTTCTTCGCCATGCACGATAGTGGTGACCAACTTTGCCAATGTCTTTTGCGCCTTACGTGCCTCGGGACTCTGTTTGTGCGACGTCACTACTTCATCTAGACTCTGTTGATCTATCATTGTATAAATCTTTAGATATTCTTCGACGCTTTCGTCGTCCGCGTTCAGCCAGAATTGATAAAATTTGTAGACACTCGTTTTGTTTTCGTCTAGCCAAACAGCACCATCCTCGGTTTTGCCAAACTTTACACCAGTAGCTTTGTTTACAATCAATGGGGCGCTCAATACATGCGTTTCCTGCGACTCAATACGACGAATCATATCTACACCAGCTATACAGTTACCCCATTGATCGCCTCCACAGACCTGTAGGGATACGCCATATTCCCGAAATAGATGTAGAAAATCATAGCCCTGGATCAATGAATAGCTAAACTCCGCGTAACTAATGCCGCTACCGCCTTCGCCCAAACGAGACTGTACAAAATCACGACCCAGCATATTACTAAGAGGAACGTATTTGCCTACATCACGCAAAAACGACAGATAGTTAATCTTTGAAAACCAATCGTAATTATCAACTATCTCGAATGGCTTGCCATCAAATACGCGCTTGTACTGATCGACTATCGCGTTTTTGTTTCGTTCTATTTCATCAACTGATTTTAGGGATCGCTCGTCCTTTTTGCCATCTGGGTCACCTATCATACCGGTCGCGCCACCTACTAATAGATATGCTTTGTGTCCATTGTTTATCAGATGCTTTACCAGCATGCAAGGAACTAAGTTCCCGATAGTCATACTATCCGCAGATGGATCGATACCAATATAAAACGACATTGGTTGCGTATCTAGTACAGTAATATCGTCTAGCGTAGTTTGGTTTATGAACCCACGCCAAGACAATTCATCAGATAAAGTCATGGTCATATTGTATCAGAAAATACTTATTGTGGGCTGTAGTTTGGTGCTATAATATATAGCAGTAATATTTGAGG
>JAUIGB010000030.1 GCA_030429975.1 bacterium
TTGAGAGAATTGTAAAAGAGGCTACCGGCACGAGTGATAAGATTAAGATTTTTCATCGTGACAAATCTAGCAATGCTCCCGATACAATATTCAATGAATCCATCGACCGCATTGATTCAAAATACATTGCAATTCATGATGATGATGACACCTGGCACAAAGATTTCCTGAAAAGCACAGTTGAACATCTAGAACAAACACCATCCCTTGGTGGTGTGGTTGTTCGTACTGACAAGGTTATTGAGGAGGTTGATGGGAACGAGATACGACAGATAAAGACGAAACCCTGGATGTCTGACATTAAAGTAGTCAATCTCTACAGACAGCATATTGACAATCAGCTTGCAACTGTCGCATTTTTCTTCCGAAGGGACGCCTACGAAGCGGTAGGCAAGTTTGACGATACACTACCTGTCGTGGGTGACTGGGAGTTCGGCATTCGATTTTTGAGGAGCTTTGATGTTGATGTAATAGACCCGGGCTACGCATTGGCAAACTATCACCACAGAAAACACAAGATTGGCATACAGGGCAACACTAGTTTTGCTGGTAATGACCTCCATAGGTATTATTCAAACCTCGTTATGAATAGATATTTACGCGACGAGTTAAACGTTGGCAAGCTGGGCTCTGGCTATATAATGAGCAATCTAAAATACAACCAATCTAACATGGCACTAATCGCCAAGAAGATACTACCAGTTGCCCTTGTTGACCGGATAAAGAAGCGTATTGGGAATTAAAAAACGTCCAGATTCCCCGGCAACCCCTTCCACAAGACATCTTTAAAAGGTATAATTGTCTGATGAGCAAAAGAATAGGAGTTGTAGGACTCACGAGTAATGAAAATATTGGTGACTATCTTTTGGTTGAGTCCGCAAAATTTTTGCTTACCAAGCACTCTATAGATATTACAGTCTTGGACGTAGACGTTGATCCAAGAGACGAGAGTATCTACAGGGGCAAGCGAAAACTAAACTTGAAATTATTTGAATTAATGACACGCTACCAGAAGCCGGCCTTTTTCTTTTTAAGGTTTGGGATTTTCAGATACTATTACCAGTACTTCTATTGGTGGATAAAGCTTAACTGGTATTATAAGGCAACCCTAAAGAACCTGGATGGCATTGTAATTTCTGGAGGAGGTTTTCTGAAATTCAAAACACAGGGCCTTAACTACAATGACGAATTGATTATTAAGATTGCACGAAAACGAAATATCCCAGTTATGTTAAGTGCAGTTGGTATTGAAGGGTATGACGAGAAAGATATTCGCTGCCAGAGGCTTAAGAAAACCATCAACTCGGGAGTGGTAAGAGCAATCACCACCAGGGATGATATAGAGACGCTTCGCAGGGATTACATCACAAACCAGAAGATCGTGACCGATCAAGTTGGAGACCCGGTCTTTTGGCTAAAAGACATGCTTTCAATAAACAACAAGACAAAAAGACCCAAGAGTGACAAAGTCGGAATTAACCTCGTAAATCCCAACAACTTTGTTCGTTATGGAGGCAAGGCGAACAAGTTTACGATTGAGAATTTTTACAAAAATTTGCTACAGGAATTAAATATGAGGGATATTGACTTCTACCTTTTTACTAACGGGATGCTGGTTGATCAGGAATTTGGAGAGAGACTGGTGAGGAGTATGAATTTACCCAAAGAAACACTTTTGCCAAGACCGCTAGATTCGGCCGAGTTTGTAAGGATTGTATCGAGCTTTGGTATTGTATTAAGCGGTCGTATGCATGCCGGAATCGTTTCCTATGCGCTAGATGTTCCCGTCGTTGGACTTATATGGGGTGAAAAGATAGACTTCTTTACTAAGATAGTGGGAATTAGAAATAACTATTTCAACGAAGACGAGCTTGATTTTATGAAGATCGCTGATTTGCTAACAGAGAATAACCTAGAAAAACCGAGTATAAAGAAAAGAGATGAGCTAAAGAAAAAAACACTGAAATATTTAGGTAAGTTTTTGGACGGAATCTCTGAGAAGGAAAAAGGACAATGATAGACAAACTAATAAGAGGGCATATATTCACAAACACTACCAACCGCATCTTTAGAGCTTTCGAGATTATTCTGCGCATCATTACTATATTTATTAAGGTCCTCAATAAATTTCTAAACTTAGTTATCTCATCCAGGCTAGACACACTGTTTCGTCGACTTGGTAGACGAATGGTTATTAGGGGAATAAAAGTCAATGATAACTCTATTCTTTTTGCGACAGACCAGGGCGAGTATACATGCAATCCAAAGTATATTGCAGAAGAGGTGTTACGCAGGAAACTCCCCTATGAGATTACATGGGCACTAAAGGGCGGGGCTCTTGGACCTTTTCCGGCTGAATTTAATTTAGTGAGAGGGGGGTCACCTAATTATTACAGGGCGGTTGCGAGCTCGAAGATTGTAGTGCAGAATGGCCATTCATTACAGAGAAACGGAGCAAACAAGAACAAAGGCCAGTTATGGCTACAGACATGGCATGGCTCGCTGGGTCTCAAGAAGTTAGAGGGCGCTGGTGGCGACGACAAGTTCTATAGGCGAATGCAACGACTGGATATGCAACAAACTGACTATATAATTACCAACAGTGAATTTGAAGACAATGTATTTAGTAGTACATATTGGGGGGGTGTGCCTATCCTGCGCAAGGGTCATGCGAGAAATGACATCTTGCTGGATAAATCAAAAGAAAACTCAAAATACCTGCGCAAAAAAATACTCAAAAGGCTCAATATTAAGGACACGGGTCAAAAGTTTCTTCTTTTTGCACCAACGCATAACGACAAGGTTTCTGAAAGATCATATGGCAACATAGACTTCGATGCGCTCCGCGAGGTTCTGGCAGATAAGTTTGGTGGAACGTGGGAGATACTCATCCGCACGCACAACAGCAACAAGGGTCGCTCAAGTAAGTGGCTTGCGGGCCTGCCCTTATATTGCTACAACGCATCGTTCTACCCGGATATGCAAGAGCTACTTGTCGTAGCTGATGCAGGCGTGACGGATTATTCTAGCTGGATTTGTGACTATATTCTTACAAAAAAGCCAAGCTTTTTATTCGGCACTAATATTAGTATGTATAAACAAACTCGAGGATTTTATCATAAGTTCGAAAAAACACCCTTCACAATCGCAACCAGTAACAAGGAACTAATAGATAATATTTCAAAATTTAACCAGAATAACTACAACGAAAAAGTTGATAAATTTCTAGATGATTGCGTTTGTATTGATGATGGAAAATCTGCCTCTCGCATCGTTGACGAGATAGAAAGATTAATGAAAAACAAGGCGTAAGTTCAGTTTATGTGGTTTTCGAGAGCAGTTTGATTGCCTGGTCCAAATCAACCTCGGCACTCCAACCTAGTGACCTCAGCTTTGATGAGTCCATTCTAAGACTTCGACTAGGGGGGTATTTTGAGGTGGTTGGGTCTGAGTTGGTAATTATGCTAACACTGTTGTTTGTTAGGTTTTTTGACACCTTTTGAGCAAGTTCATAGATGGAACAGTATGCTTCATCATTAGCTAGGTTGTAGACATCTCCATCCTTGCCACTTTCTAGTACCGTTAGTACACCTGTGATTGCATCGTCTATGCTTATATAGGTTTGCTGAGAGCTTCCGTCGGTTGCAAGCTCAATATCAGTACTAGTTTGTGCGGCGCGTATGAATTGAGCAATGACCCGCCCATCTTCCGGTAGCAGGGTTTTCCCTAAAACCTGTGCAAGACGAATTGTCTTGACCGGAACGCCGTATTCGGACGAGAAAGCGATACACATATTTTCGGCAAGGCGTTTCGCGACTGGATAACTGCTTCTTACGCTCGAAGGGTTTATATAAAACTGCTTGTCCTCCGTTAATAATTCACTACCGGGAGGCGTGCCATAGACCTCCATGCTAGACAGGTTAACCATAGATCTAATCTTCTTCTTTTTGGCAAACTTTAGCACCGATCGAGTACCTATTACGATAGAGTCAATTGTTTCCACTGGTTTGGTAACGAAAAAGTCGCTGCTAGTTGGAGCGGCTGTATGAATAACGAAATCGATATCACCGCTGTACTCGATATCATTCTTTATATCTCCCAACACGATGGAGACATTAGATAAGTCTGCGAATAGTGTCTCCGCTTTGTGTTTATTACGAACGAGCACGACAACCTTATTCGTAGTTTCAACAGCAAGTTTTTCGACAAGGGCAGACCCAATTAGACCCGTGGCGCCGGTAATGAAATAGGTGCTCACTATATATCTTCTCCAGTTACGCTCCTAAATTCACCGGATTCGACAAGAAATTTAAAGTACGCCAGGTCTATCGGAACGGTAATTTTTACATTACCCCTGAAGCCCTCTGTCATGTGCAGATCATGACCATAATGATTCATCATGTGGGCCTGGTCAATGAAGGTCCCCATGACGCCATCCTCGAGAGACTGAAAGTTAACTTTGTAGACATCGTGTAGCTTAAACGCTTGAGGTGCCTGTAGTACATACATTAAGTTTCGGTTGGTGACTCCGTCAATAGTGCGACCCTCATCAAGTGATTCGGCTATTGTTTCAAATGCGGGAATCGATGAAATAGAGCTACCATGTTTGCGAACAGAGGCAACACTCTCGTTGATGATTTTGTTATTGATAATTGGTCGAACACCATCGTGAATAAGGACTACCGTATCCTCATTATTATCAGCATCTTCGTAAGCGGACTTCAAGCCATTATAGATGGATTGATGCGCAGTATCTCCTCCGGCGGTAATAACCTTGACCTTGCTCAGGTTATGGGCATTAACAAGACCCTTAGTGTGCGTAATGTGAGACTCTAAAACCACAACATAGACCGCATCAATATTCTGATTATTTTCAAAATGCTCGAGGGTATAGACCAGGATGGGTTTACCATTAACCTCAATGAACTGCTTGGGTCCGTCTGGGTGTCCCATGCGGGATCCAACACCACCGGCAAATATAACAGCTATATTTTTATTCGTATTTTCAGTCAAAGTAATCGCTCCACATAAGACAAAATGATAATACGCTCATTATATCACGAACAACCACAGCGCCGAGCTGGTTCGCGATGTTGTCAATCCACGTCTTGCCATTTAAGAATGACATCGTAGATACGTTTACAATTTTTCCAGTCATGGAAGTAAAAGAACTCGTCAACCCTTTTTGAATACTTGGGTAGAATTTTGCAATCTGTTTCAAGGTGGGACTCTATTCTCTGGAGTAGGTCTTCGGTTGTTGTCGAAATCTCTCCCAGTGCATCCTTTGTGTAGCTATACGCGGCCTCGTTGTATGAGGGTGGAAGTTTGGGGTGGTGAAAATACAAGACCGGCCGGTACATGTATGCAAAGTCGAACTGTAGACCAGAATAATCCGTAACTAGCAGGCTGGATGTGTTTAGTAGAGATTCATAGTCGGGTGCATCTTTGACAGTAACAACCTCTATGCCAGCATCTTCTTTGATGGGTTCCGCCACTGCTGTCATCTGAGGATGAACGAGGCACGTAATTGTATAGCCATGACGCCGTGCTATATCGAGCAAAGCGGGTTTCTGCATAAGGTCTGAATAAATCTTATAGAAATCAGACCTGGCGAATCCAGCATTAGGCGCATCAGCTTGATCATAGTCTGCGGTGCCCTGGTTAAGGTAAGTGCGCCACGTTGGGGCTATGAGTATTCGCTTTTCTTTAGTCTTTCCGCCACCAAGGCCGTCATAGCGCGCAAGCCCTGTTGAAACAATCTCCTCGGATGTGTAGCCGTAATCACCAGAGAGCAGATTGTCCTTTTCGAATCGAGAAGCAATAAAAAATTGTTTTATATCATCAACCTGCTTTTTATAGAGTTCAGGGAAGTGTTGCACCGCAAGGCCATGCTGCAAATACATGACATCGTAGTTGAATAGCCCCCTAAAATAGATGTCATTACCGCCACCAAATCTATAGAACCCGGGTGCATTGTTGTGAGTAAAGACTAGAATGCTTGCGTGGAGAAAGACAAGTCGTTGCTTTAACGACTTGTAACTCACGTAGCGTTTACCCTCATCATGAAACCTCTGTGCATCCGGTGAGCCATCTGAAAGCACGTAATATTTAACGGCAGAGTCGTGTTGAGCGAGGGAATAATCATACAGGTATTCAGCATTATCGCCCGCTTTGTATATTTTGTCTGCAAACAGCCAGATATTCTTGGGGCCGAGTATTGGTTTTGTGAACCAATAGAGCAAGCGAAGCGCGGTGGCGCGAAACGCCCTGTGTTTTAGTAGCAAGGACACTAGGTAGGTAAGTTCCCGCACAAATAGACGTAGAGGCTGTTTGTGCATTATATGGATGTGATGTCCATTGTGAGTTGCTTGATATTCCCCAAAGGTCCAGTAGCTTAACGTGTCGGAGAGCTTTGACATTGCACCCTCAAAAGACAGGCGTAGGGCATCTCGGGACTTGTCGGAATAAAAGTATATGCGAGCGTTTTGATCGAGGGGTGTGTTAAAACGAAACGAATCACCACTCTTTACTAACGATACGTCCTTGTCATTGACTTTCACGGACAGATTACCGCTATAGTTGCACATTAGCGTCACCACGCTCTTTTTATGCGAATAGCTTATCAGCTCAATAGTAACAACATCTTTTTTGCTCACTGGTATATACTATACATCTTTTAAGTAGGCTAACGGGATACCACGAAAGTTATCGTTGAGCGTGTCATGCTCTGTTCGTAGGTAGGTTTGACCGGATATAAAAATTTTCGAGCTAAATTCTATCTTCTTGCCCGGGCTAAACACCGTACCCGCAGGGGCTAAGCTATAGAAGG
>JAUIGB010000009.1 GCA_030429975.1 bacterium
ATTGGGTAGTGAAGACGAAGAAGAAGCAAGCGAGCTAAACACTCCAATTGAAGAGTTGAACCTAACTGCTCGTACTGCGAACGCACTAGTAAATAATGATATCCGTACAGTACACGATCTAGTTACGCTGAGCGAACAAGATCTACGTGAACTAAAAGGTTTTGGAAGCAAAGCACTTGATGAAGTTCGCGAAAAACTAGCGGAGTTGGAGCTTTAGAAAATGCATCGCCACGGATACCAGGGCCGCAAGCTAGGCCGAGAACGAGATCAACGCAAAGCCCTCATCAAGGGACTTGCTACTAGTCTGGTTGAACACGGCGAGATCGAGACTACTCACGCCAAGGCCAAAGAACTACGACCATACATTGAAAAGCTAATAACAAAAGCTAAAAAGGGCGACCTTGCCAATAGGCGTCACGTCATAGCTGGACTTTCTACGCAAGATGCGGCATTTCGTCTAGTAGACGTCATTGCGCCACAACTAGAAGGCCGTAACAGTGGCTATACCCGCATTACACGGACTGATTTCCGCGTAGGCGACAACACGCAGATGGCTACTATCGGTTTCGTAGACGAGATCAAAGACGTAGAAAAACCGACAGTAAAGAAACCTGCTGCCAAAAAGCCAGAAGCAAAGAAAGCCCCAGCAAAAAAGACTGCTAAAGAGACGGCAGGAGCAAAAGCATGAAGAAACTAGCACAACCAAAGACATTCGTACAAAAACCAGCCGACGTATCACGCCGATGGGTCTTGATTGACGCGTCTAGCGCGCCACTAGGACGAGTAGCGAATGATATTGCTAAATACCTGATTGGTAAATACAAGCCAACATACACTCCACACGTTGACGGCGGTGACTACGTAGTAGTCGTAAACGCTGAAAAGGTGGTAGTAACCGGCAACAAAGAGACTGGCAAGGTATACTATCGACACACCGGGTTCCCCGGCGGTATCAAGGATGCTACGCTAGCCGAAGTTCGCGAAAAATTCCCAGAACGTATAATTGAGAGCGCCGTCAAAGGTATGCTGCCAAAAAACAAGCTATCTGATGATCGAATGAAGCGACTAAAGGTATTCGTTGGAGCGGAGCACAACCACGCGGCACAATCTCCCGAGAAAGTTGAGGTGAAATAACATGACTACAGCAACAAAAAAATATTTCTATGGTCTAGGTCGACGCAAGAGCGCTACCGCTCGTGCGCGTCTATATGCTGGAAAAGGCACTATTACCATCAATGAAAAGCCCGCAGAGGAATATCTGGACGGTAACAAGACTATGCTGGCAGAGCTAACAGACCCACTAGCACTTGTAGGCAAACAAAAAGACTACGACATTACTATACTTGTATCTGGTGGCGGTACCTCAGGTCAAGTAGATGCGATGAAGCTAGCTATTAGCAAGGCGATTACTGTAGATAATGCAGACCTGCGAAGTACACTGAAAAAGGCTGAATTCCTACGACGCGATCCCCGCGAAAAGGAACGAAAAAAATACGGCCTGCGTTCAGCGCGTAAACGCGAACAATACTCAAAGCGTTAATCAACTACAGCCCTACGGGGCTGTTTTTGTATGTCTCTGTAAAAATCCATATGGAAATCCATATGGAAAACCATGTGATAATCCATATGATTTTTTGATTTAACGAACTATGTTACAGTGGAAAACACACTATGGAGCACGACGAATACCGCGAACGGGAGAATACTGATTATTCCATCAAGGAAATTGACGGGTTACTTCGCGATCTAGACGCGGACGAGATTGAAGCCTGGGCTACAGAGTTAAAAAACTCTGCCAGTGACAAGTATGAACGACTAGACAACAGCTTCCGCGCGATTTTTGATAGGTTGAATCTATATAATACTAACGAACTGATGTCATTTGACATACCTATTAACGACCCGGACATCGGGGATCCAGAAGAATTGATGCGTATCCAGCGAACCTCTGACAGTATGTACTACTCATCGTATGTAATGCGGGAGGATGGACGAACATCAACACCCGAGGGGCTTAATCGTCTGGGCGGCACGTATACGTATTATTTCGGTCCAAACAATGAGAGTAAGGTCGAGATACGCTTATCTAGGCAATCAGAGCTGGATAATGTCCAGAACGGTGGTGACGTAGTGTCGCCAAAGGAAAAGGATGAGAACGGCATTCTGATAAAGGCGTTGTCACTGAATATACTGCCAACTATGGAGGTCACTGAAGCACGACTGGCTCAGCTGTGGCAATCAATTCATCGAATTGAAACTGAATCACCGTACTAACTATATACATTAGCGATTTCGTGATATATTAGCATTATAAACGGTGGGTTGAGAATATATGGATCTGGGCTCAATAGATAAGCGTACTAGGCACATTTATGATGCACGTCGTATTAGCTCGGAACTGTATGAGATGACCCCCGATGAAGTCAAGCAGTCGTACGAAGCAAAAAAAGAATTAGTCGCCTCCCATTGGGAGGCGTGCTTAAAATCATACGTCATGCTCTTTATGATGTTAAACCGCGGCAATCGTTGGCCAGAGGACAAATTTGAAATATGCGTAGCAGAAGAAAAAGCCGATAACATTACATACAGAACTAATGTCAAAGTAGAGAGAGATCGTAAAGCTGGCGTATATTCGGCGAGACCTTTTATAGATTGTGGCCATGGGATAATAGATTACGCTCCTGAATCCGAGTATTTTGGTAGCGAATTTACTCATAAATATGGAACTCAAAACGCGAGATCCGCTAAATTCGAAGCCACGTACGACGGAGGCGTAAAGTCAGAGATTACTATGACACACATAGAGGGTAGAAAAGTAAAAGAAATGAATATAGAGAACATGGCAATAATGATGTCCGCGATTGATTTGACGATAGGCCCACACCTTGATAACGTCGAGGATACGGTTTCGATGCTCACGAACGCAGTGTTGGACGATAGGCTGAATCCAGAACTTGCAAAACGAGCTCGGTTGCCAGAACACTAGTCGCGTGATATATTAAAGCCAATGAGTCAAGTTGCAGCATCACGAGCATATTGGTTTACCGACAGTAATTCTGGCGGTTTGCTCCGTGTTTTGTAACGAAACCTAGAAAGCATCGAACAGACCGCCAGGAGGCGGTTTTTTGATTAAATACAAGGAGATAACAAAATGGAACAACTATCAGAGACTATAGATACGACACAAGAAACGTCAGTACCCGACGGAATGATACGAATAGACGCACTATACGCAGCTGCCTTCGTAGGAGCGTCGGTCAGTGCGGAACCTTCCGAAAAACCTAAAGGCCCCAGCAAGAGCGATCTAGAAGCACTTGCAATGGCGCAGAGGAATATAGGAAAATATACAGGCAAACTAACCGCAAACAGCGCGCCTATATCGGAGCTGTGAGGATATCAATGAGCAAAATATTACTACTGGGCTCACATCACGGAGATGAACTACTGGGTGACAAGTTGATTCGCTATATTAAAGCTCATCATCCAGAACTGATAAAGCATGTAGAGTTTAAAATCGCGAACCTCAAAGCGCACAGCAAAAACGTTCGGTATATAGAATCCGATGTGAATCAAAGCTACAACGGTAAAAAGGATATTTACGAGGAACGTCGTGCCGGTAAAATACTTGAATACATTAAAGAATCTAGCTTTGACCTAGTGCTTGATTTGCATACAACCAGTTGCGATCAACCGCCAAGTCTCATAATGGCGTCTATTAACCCCGACAACAAGAGATTTATTGATGCATCTACAATACGTCACCTGGTCATTATGGAACCGAAAACGGTGTCAACCGCCCTTAACGGCGTTTGTCCAAACTCTGTCGCGGTTGAAATCAACAGACATATTGCAGACGTTACGCTAGAGAACTTATGCGGCGACATTCAAAGATACATAGACGGCAAAAAAGCATACGTCGACAAGTATATATATGAAGTAGACTTATTAAAAAACGACGAGGTAACTGTCAGCCAGTTCGAGAAACTGCGTAATTTTGAGTATTCAGACCCTGGATTTTACCCGATACTTGTCGGTGAGAGCTCTTATCAAAAACAAGGTTATGATTATCTAGGCTTCAAGGCTACAGAACGCAAAAAGTATAAGGTATAATAGAGTAAATGAGCAAACCTGTAATACTGACAGGCCTCCGTGCCAATAACGACCTACATATAGGCAACTACTTTGGTGCTATGCTACCTATTATCGATACCGCGAAACAGCGCGCTGGCGAATACCAAGTCAACATGTTTATTCCTGATCTGCATAGCTTTACTACCGAGATCGACCATAGCCAACTACAGGGTCATGTTATGAATAACGCCAGACTGTATGTAGCATCTGGCCTGCCTCTGGATAATCATGATATATTGCTATATCGCCAATCTTACGTGCCGGCACATAGCGAGCTGACATGGATACTAGATTGCTTCACGGCCATGGGCGAAATGAGTCGAATGACCCAATTCAAGGACAAATCATCAAAGCTAGGTGACAGAATAGGCGTGGGGCTATTTAATTACCCAGTACTGATGGCATGCGACATCCTACTATACGGTGCACAATACGTGCCGGTTGGTGACGACCAAACACAACATTTGGAATTCACGCGTGATATCGCTGGTCGCATGAATAGCAAGTTTGACGATCTGTTCACAGTACCACATGAAGTTGCTAAACAGCACGAATTCTTTGGCAAAGGACAGGGTCTGCGTATTATGGACTTGGCCGATCCTGGCAAAAAAATGTCCAAATCTGCCGACAGCGACAAGGGCGTAATATTTCTGACTGACAATCCGGAAGTCGCGCACAAAAAGATAATGTCCGCCACTACTGACGATTTAGCGAGCGTAAATTATAACCCGATCGAACAACCGGGTATCAGTAACTTGATACAAATACTGGCACTATTACGCGGTCATCCAATTGATGACGTCGAGCAAGCATACAAGGGAATGGATAAATACGGTGACTTTAAACGAATAGTTGCAGACGAAATGAAGCAGTTCTTGGGCGATTTCCAATCCAAACTATCTGGCGTCAGTGATGATGCTATCCACGGTGCATTCAAGCGTTCCGAAGAAGTTGCAAATGAGCAAGCTAATCAAACACTACTGAGGGTGCAGAGGGCAGTAGGACTACGACCGAAGGAGTCCTAGATGAGATTGGACGCATACCTGGCGGAATACTGGCCCGAGACGTCTCGCGCGACATGGCAAAAGAGGGTAAAAGCCGGATATGTTTTAGTGAATGGCGAGGTAGAAAAGAGTGTCAAAAAGGTTCTGGCCGAAGATGACGAGGTCACGATTAAGCTTCCTGAAGCGAAAACTCACAGTGACGAAAGTCTACCCGTCATATACCAAGACGATAACGTGATTGTTATTAATAAGCCTGTAGGTGTTTTGTCGCATAGCAAAGGTGCGATGAATGACGAATTCACCGTAGCTGATTTCTTTCGTAGGTTTACAAGCTGGGGCCTAGACAGTAATCGTCCGGGTATAGTACATCGCCTAGACCGAGATACTAGTGGAGTTATGATAGGTGCTTTGAACGAAGATGCCGCAAAGCTCTTACAAAAACAATTCAGTGATCGCAAAGTAAAAAAGCAATACGTCGCGGTCATAGACGGTAGGCCAGATAACGAGGAAGCGATGATAGACATGCCAATAGGACGCAATCCAAAAAAGCCTAGCCAGTTTCGTGTAGACGCGAACGGCAAAAAAGCCCAGACTTTGTACAAAATCATGGCACCCGGCAACAAATATAATTTGGTTAGTCTAGAACCCCTAACCGGGCGTACGCATCAACTGCGCGTGCATATGGCGCACATAGGCACGCCAATTCATGGCGACAGGGTGTATGGCAAAGAGGCGGATAGACTATACCTCCATGCCGCCGCTCTAGAGATAACTATTCCAGGTGGCATACGAAAACTATTCACCGCCGCCGTTCCGCCAGAATTCGCGGCCATGGAGAAAAAATGATTCTAGATGATTTAGTGCTCCACCCGAAAACAAGAAAGCAGGTAAAGAGCACGTTGTCGTCTATGCCGCACTCGCTGATCATAGAAGGTCAGTCGGGGGTCGGTGTCGCCACTCTGGCTCGTGCAATAGCCCACGAGCTTGGCTCGCCTAATCTCATTTTATTGCCGAAGCGAAAGGAGAAAAACGAATACATAATTGACGAAAAGAATGGCAACATCGTAATAGAAGACATTCGTGAACTATACTTGCGGACTAGGTCAAAACAGCCTAAAAAACATGTATATATACTAGACACGGGCGAGAAATCACTTACTCTGGGCGCGCAAAATGCATTTTTGAAGCTCTTAGAGGAGCCACGAGACAACGTTCATTTTATTATAGCAACGCATCACCTAGAGATGCTGTTACCAACCATACAATCAAGATGTCAACAAATCACCGCGCATAACATCTCTGACGACCAGACTAAGGAATTCATAAATGGGCTAGACGTAGATGACGAAACCAAGATTAAAAGACTGGCTTTCGTCGGTCGTGGCAAACCGGCCCTAATAGACAGACTCGCGCATGACAAACAATCATATGACCAACGAGTTAATATAATGACAGACGCAAAGTCTATGCTAGGCTCTAGCAACTATGACAAAATTTGCATAGCAAACCGTTATAACAGTAATCGAGCAGACAGCCTGACACTGGTTGACGATATAATATACCAATTAACCACTGTGCTGAGGAGTAATCCAAGTTCAGAGATCGCGCGAAGTATTAATAATTTTTCTGACGTGCATGACAGTATCAGGGCGGGCGGAAACATACGCCTGCAGATAACATCTGGAATACTATAGTAGTAACTGATATAATTAGCTCACATGTTAGGACTAGCAATAGTTACATTACTAGGAGGATGGGCCGTATTTTACCGCCGATCCCTTGAGGAAACAAGCGAGGATTTGCCGTCAAAGCTAGCGGGTAAATTAGATCAACTGTGGACGATAGCCCAGGATTCGTTAAAAGACAAAAAGTACCTAAGGGCAGAAAAAGCATTACTAACCATTCTTCGTGTTGACGAGCGAAACGCGACGGCATATAACCGCCTAGGTATACTATATGCGAAACAACAGGCGTACAAGGATGCTATTGAGTGTTTCGAGATTGCACAGTCATTAGAGCCAAACGCGTCCAGCCTGCACAATGTAGGACTCATATATTACGAGACTGGTGACTATACAAAGGCGGCATTAGCATTTGAACAAGCACTACATATAGAAGGTGATGTGTCCGCGCGTCATATAGCATACGCCAAAACCCAGGAAAAGCTGGGGCATGAAAAAAAGATGATAGAAGCTCTAGAAAAAGCGGTAGAGATTGATCCTATTCCGCAAACACTCAGGCTTCTAGCAGGTGCATATGAGCAAACGGGCAGAGACAAGCTGGCACAAAAACTACGTGCTCGAGCCGAAAAGATGATAATTCCAACTGGCAAAACAAAACAAGTTACACAACCAAGAAAAGTTATTTAAACTATTTGTAATTAATTTCCGTTACCAAAAACACGCGAGGAATTGGCCTGTCGGTGTCGTTGACCGCGGGAGCATGGATACGCGTCTCTAGGTTGTATACGTGGCCCGCCGTGCCTCGCATGATTTCAAAGACACCGTCATTTATACCCTGTCTAATCGCCAACGGGTCATAAACAGTGTATGCATCCTGATATTCTGTCATTGGTATTAAATATGGCGTTGGGTCGAAGTCTACATCACTGATTGATTCTGACTTTGTAATCATTTGGGTAGGCAAGTCCGAGTATGAAATAAGGGCCAGGCTACCAATCAGTTTTTCGGCATGCCAACCCGCATCAATCTGTATTTCACCCGGCTCGACGACAGATGTCCTCGCGAAGTATTCTATGCTATTAATCGGACGTCTGCGCGCGTTATCTAAAGCATATTTTAGTACATTTGTACGATAGTCGCCTAGCGCGTCTAGGAGCGCTTCGTTGTCGTCCGTGGATCGCTTATGGCGGCCACAGGTCTCGAATGCCTGCACTGTAGATGTTCTATCGGAAAATCTATCGATTAAACGACTGTATAGCTCCGGCTCTTCTGTCCATAACGAACTTGGTTCGGAAAAGATAATTTCACCACTGTAGGGCATTATAGCGTATTTATAACACAAAACACATCATTACTCAAGCATTTCCACTTGAATATTGGTCGCCTCTGTTGTACACTAATTTAGTACTTTACAATTTGCCACTTTAGCTCAGTTGGTTAGAGCAACTGTTTTGTAAACAGTAGGTCCTCGGTTCGAGTCCGAGAAGTGGCTCCACGGCAAGGTAGTGAACGGTCGCTATCTTGCGTATGGAAACAATAAGCGCAGGGGTAGTGAAGCGGTCAAACACGACAGACTGTAAATCTGTTGGCTTATGCCTTCGCAGGTTCGAATCCTGCCCCCTGTACCAAGCTAATGGCCACACGTATAGCGACTATTTGCTTGGCAAAGACGAAAGCGAACACCATGCCAACACATGAGCTAACTCCCATTAGATACCCCCATAATCTAAAGAACAGAGTTAATCATGTTCGACAACTACCAAATACACCGGTTGTCGCAGGACCGATGGAAAGAACGGAATTTATTAATACTTTGTTCGGGGATATAAAGGCAGACAGGCTATACGTATCAAGAGTCAGTAGGCCACCAAGCGGGTTGGGCCCTGATTTTGATGTATACGAAGAACATTTGGATGCTGATTTCCCTTTCGTGGCATCATACAACTCCTGGGGTAGAGCGACCCTTTTTGCCACACTCTTGGCAGAAGACCTCCGACAAAGTTCAGACACGAGATCGACTGATAACGAGTCTTTGGGGCGTGAGTATCGAAAAGATTTTTCTAGAATTGCTATGATTGATGCCAGGTCTGACACGGAATATCCACTGAATACATCAGATCTAACGGAAGGGATGGCTGCCATCATTCCTCAAGTGGAGGGCGAGCTGTCAGTAGTGCACGAAATAAAGCCCCTATTGTGGCAAGCCCTGGCAAATCAGGTATTTAGCAGTGGCGAGGTATTGAAGTTATTGGTGCCAAAGAAAGAGTCAAAGAGTATAGATACAATAACGGATGATGGGTTCGAGACATATGCTGAGTACCTAGCGCGAGAAGCACACGTTGAGAAAATCAACAAAGCCCAAGATGTAACCAACATCACGACGGCTCAAAGATCCAAGAATCGTAGATAACTACTATGGCACTCGATCGACCATACAGCTTTGAAAAACCCAGCATTCGGTTTCGAACGACGGACAACATATTCGACGAGATTAAAGACTATGTATCCGACAGAAGGATAAGTCACAAAACAGATGATTCAATTTTATACACAGGGGAACTAAGCAACAGAAATGTTCCCTCTGTATACAGAATAGTCGCTGAAATGGCGTTAGATAGAGCACGGGAGTTCGGCTACAATCCGATAGCAAAGATTCGATATACGTTTGATACAAATCCCGTGCAACCGAATAGCTTTCAGCGACTAGCGGAATGGCACCTGGACGCCGATGCGCCTGATCGTAGAGCAGAATATAACCTGGAGGACGTATTAACCTCTAGCGACGTCGAGCCGACCTTGGTTGCCGTTGCACCAAGCTCTAACATAACAAACGACGAGGAACTTATCTCATACGTACGTAAAAGACCCTACTTGCCCCAAGACTACTATGATAATCCAGCGCACGTAGTCAGCGAAGGTATTGCCAAGGGTTTGATACAGATTCATCAACCAGCCCCATGTGATGCGATATCAATTAAAAATCACTTCCACGCGTCGCCGGTAAACAACACCAATGAACGATACAACAGAACATTTTGGCGCATGATATTAATGAGCAGAAACGAAATAGTAGAAGAGTCATGACAAAAGAAGCAATTCGCGAGCCGATTCTTACAAAGCCAGATTATTTTACAAAAATAGACCCCAATATTTTTCGTGAGATTGAGGATGTATTTTCAGAGACAACATATCCCTCGGCAGGGTTTACCTTGTATGAAGGTACAATTAATATGGACAGGCCTGTCCATAAAAAATTAGCAAGCATAGTCGCTTCACTCACTAATGAATTTAATACCTATTTCGCTGATAGTGGAATTACGACGATTTCATATAGTTTTGACGCAAAACCCATTAAGCCGGGAAGATCTCAGCGTGGAACTAGGTGGCATTATGACAAGGATTCCACCAGCCAATCGTTAGCGGTGGTCGCATCTAGCAACTTGCCCACTGAATTCCTGGTAGCTAAAGATCAATCCGAACATGGTATTAAATCCGGTTTAAGGTATGTATGTAGAATGGATGAAAAATCTAATGGATTCCAAAATATTCCCATAGAGGCTGGATTGGCACGAGGTGCTCTGTGCCTATATCATCCTGCACCACTAGACGCAGTCATAATGACAGATAATGTACACCGTTCACCAACAAACGAAACCGACAAAGAACAGCCTCGAATATGGTTGCGCGCGGCATTTGAATAACAGGGGTTGTTTTGCTATAATCACTTAGTTACATGCCGCGGTAGCTCAGTTGGTAGAGCGCATCCATGGTAAGGATGAGGTCCCGGGTTCAACCCCCGGCCGTGGCTCCAAATTTATTCCGGTAGGCTCGAGAGGAAATATATGACAAAAGAGATGACAGAACTGCAATTGATGGGTGAGCTGGAACCAAAAATGGGCGAGCTATTGAACCGCCATGAGCGAGCATCCAAATTTTGGGTGCCTGATTTTTATGTTCCTTGGAGTAGGGGTCGAGATCATCGGTATCCTTGGGCAAGAAGCGACGAAGATAAAGAAGAATATAATGCGATGGCCGTAGATTGGGAAGAGGGTCAAGAAACATTCAAATTTAGCAAGGGCGTGCGTTCCGCCTTGTTTATTGCCGCCATGACAGAGGACAACCTGCCTTCATATCACCGGGAGATTGCTAATCTCTTTGGTTATGACGGTGCATGGAGAAACTGGGTAAACCGCTGGACTGCCGAGGAAGACAGGCATGGACGCGCAATCCATAACCTCCTAGCGGTATCTAGGACGTTTAATCCAATAGAAATCGAGGAAAGTCGTATGGCACAGGTGCAGCACGGTTTCGTGAACGATTTACCAAACCCGCATAATGACGGTCAGCTACAGAGTCTGTCGCCAATTGAGGGCGGAGTTTACGTAGCCATGCAAGAACTAGCAACAGTGAAGGCGCATGGTAACACGGGAGATCATACTCTGCTCGAAGGGGATAGGATAGCTCAAGAGTTGTTTTCACGCGTCGAGAAAGACGAAGTACTACACTGGGTCGTGTACAGAGACCTTATCAAGGAATCCTTCAAGATGGCACCAAACCACACCATGAAAGCGACAGCTAGGGTAATAGAAGGTTTTCAAATGCCAGGTGCAGAATCTATTCCCAACTTTATTAAACATGCCGTTCGAATCGCTATTGCAGGTATATACGACCTAAAGATTCAAAACGAAGAAGTGTTCGTACCAAATCTAGAAAAGCACTGGGACGTGTGGAATGTACCAAACCTTGACGCCGAAGGGGAGCAAGCACGCGAAAGAATTGCACTGGCTCTGTCTAAACATCGTAAAGGTGCGGAAGATTTTGATTCCCTTGTCGTGCAGCCTGCGCGCGAAAAACTCGCCGAAAAAGGCCTGTAAAACAAAGAGCCTGCAAACACTTGTCAAATAGATGATTTATTGATATAATTTACCACTGATATGGCAAAAAAGAATTCCAAGCGAAAACTAGTAGGTATGGTGTGCGACAATTGTAATTGCCGTAATTATTACACGACCAAAAATACTATGCACCAGCAAGAGCGACTTGCTCAATCTAAATACTGCAAGATGTGCCGCCAGCACACGGATCACAAAGAGACAAAAAAGAACCTGGGCCGTAATGAAGTCAAGGCTCGAAAGTCTTAATCAGCTTTCCTATCTATTTCTTTAGCAAACCAAATACCATAATGCAGCAACCTATCCATGAGTTGCTGATTTGGTTTTAGTGACTCCGTAGTGACAATTATATAGTCGTTGTCCATCTCTACCGCAAAGGGATATAAATGCTCCCCCATGGCATGAACCATCTGCTCGTCAAATAATTTAACTACAAAGTCTGATCGACTGGGTTCTGCTAATATTACAAAGTTGCCATGAAACGATGATGATTTTTCTGCATTACCCTCGAGTATAAGGTGGTGGAGACCCGGGTGCGAATCTAAAAGTTTCGCATAATATGTTTTTGACTGCTGTTTAGTCCCCAGAAACATATACGGAACTTTAGTGGATTTTAGGTCTATCTGTAATACATACCAATGCTTTTTGACAGGAGCATAGTCGTGATGACTGGCCGTACTTACGCGATCAAAGAGCACGATATCATACCCGGCATGCCTTCCTATGCAATAATTACCGTCGATTCGATCATCAAAACCGGTTGAGCCCAGCACTATAGGTGTTTCTGAAGCCTCGGAATTTATATACTTAAAATAAACAAGTCGATGCAACCTCGCGAAATCAATAGCTGACGCTTTCCATGATATGTTTTTTGCCGGCGCAAAGAGCCAACTTTTGTATTTATTCAACATTTTCATCGCTAGATTTTCCCATGGTATCTAGTAATGTCGATACATATTCAGCATGACTCCATCCTAGTGGGGCTGGTGCTATCATTGAATGGTCGTCGGGATTTATTTGTTCAGATAAGACTCCCGTTCTCATACTCGCATTCTTTACCCATTCCAGGATTGAAAAACCAGTTTTATCGTCACCGATTTCTAAACAATACTGAGCCATCCATAGGGTGGGTATAAACCACCAGTTACCCTGTGTATTTGGGTTCGCGCGTCGATAGTTGTCGTTTTCATACCTTGGGAATGCCTCGACATCATACCCGCCAAAAACCTCTCTCATGGAATGTATCGAGTTTTTTAATTCCTCTGAGTCTATATCAAACAGACCGAAGATGTGCGCCCCAAATACACTACTAGTATCAATCGTTGAATCATACTCAATATTGCCGTCGATAACGTTCAATCCTTTGTAAAATGATTTTCGATCGTGATTATATAAATGTTTCTGGGCGGCGTGCCTTATATCATCCGCAACTGCGCGCCATGCAACCGCACTCTCTTGATCTGCTTTTTGCTCCGCTAGTTCCGCTGCCGCCTTCATACCGGCATATGTACAAGCGACTGTATAAGTACTAATCAGGAAGTGCTCTTCCCATAAATCATAGCTTGGCTTGGGTAAGCCGGTCGTTTCATCAATCCACTCTGCTATCCAATTAGCCATAGGTTTGACCATGCTATCGTAGAAATCATTCAATAGGTGTATGTCACCGGTGGTTTTATATGCTTCGTTTAGCAAGAATATGGTTATTGCCGTTTCATCCTCTTGCACTGGAGGTGCGTTATATCCACTCCTATGCGTGTATGAGTGCCAACTTGCCCCCAGTCCTCCATCGGCTCTGTATTTATGCATTAAGTAGCCACTGGGGTGCAGTACTCGGCGACAGAACTCTAAATATCGACGGACTTCATCGGTATATCCCATTCGTAGCATTGGCCACAGCACGAATGCCGCGTCTCTGGGCCAGCAATAGGCATACGCGTCACGACCATAATTCAACATCGAGCTATCCGTACTCGCAATAACGGCGCCTCTTTTATCTATATGGGATTTCAGTATCATTACACTACGTAAAAACGTATCATGGTATCTGGGATCAATTTTTTCGGCCGATTTTATTGCTGGTTGCAACCATTTATGCCACCACTCAACGGTTCCGTGTATTCGTTTATGAACTCCGTCATCACGAATGGTTTTGTCCACGTATAGCGCCTCTCTTATCGACGAACCGGCGGTTATCCAGTAGTGGACTCTTTCGGAGCTATGAGCTCCTACATTCATCTTAAACCTTAATACTGAATCTACTCGTCCATGCTCCACGTCACCACCGTCCAACTCTCCATCCTCGGCGTCTCGATACACGCTTTCGTGACCCTCGATACCAAACAGACCAATACTGTGCTGATCAAACGGCTGATCACCATACATGCCAGACACGATAAACGCGCGCCTGCCACGATAATGGACTATCGCGTTACTGTCGGGCAGATACTGCGCCGTGTCCGTCTTGCTACGTGAATCATCTATTACGAAAGCTTGATGTGTGAATAGTCGTATCTCTCGATCATGATCAGCCGTGTTCACTACATGGATGTTACGAATAAAAGCACTGACATGCGAGTCCACGACGCTATCAATCTCTAGTAGAATGTTCATGGATGCGTTTTTTGCTATCGTATGACCAACCAACGCGCGGATAGGGTAGCGAAAAGTAAACTCCCATTCACCTTCGTTATCGAGCCAGCTGATCTTTCCGTCACACCAGACTCCGATGCGATGTCGAGTATGATCACCCTCCGCATGGTTAGTTAATCCAACGTAGGGATAATAAAAATCATGCACAAGTCCAAAATTATTCAGACCGACGTGCATCTCTCCGTTAGATAGAACAATAGGTCTAAGCACGCGTAATCCCACCCGTAATCATTAGTTAGTCTCCCTATACCCCATAGGCTTCTTCTCTTGCTATATTCTCATGACCGTACACTCCGCCCAGACGATGATGTTGCATAACCCTCAGGCGAACATCACGAATAGCGTTCATGTAGTACAAAAAAGCGTTATATGGTGAGTCATAAGGACTAAAGTAGGCATGGATATCTCCGTCATTCATCCATTTGGTACACATATAATACAGATGGTCGGATGTTTGTAAATATCGCCAATCTCTGATCAATTCTGTATCGTTGCTTCGCATAACGTCTTTTTCCAGTGCATAGAGGTGTCGTGCTGCTTCCTGTTGCATACTGTTCCCCAACCACGCCGTTAGGTCGCGCTCCGTATCGGCCCAGGTGACTGTATCTGGCATGCTAATTTCGCCTGCGGAATCGAGGTTTTCAGCAGCTTCTGAAACGGTATAGAAAGCATTTCCATGACCGATCCAATCGCCAACGAACTGTTCGAAAAAGCTAAATATGCCCTTGTCCTCCCACTGATGTTCGCCAAACGTTTCGAAGTCCATGAATAGATTCGCTATTTGGCCATCGCCGATAGAGGCACGGACCCATTCAATATATTTATCGCTAGTTAGCGGGAATTCAGACCAATTCGTATCACCAAAGCGAAACGCCATATCGTCGCTAAGTTTATAATTTTTCAGTAGTAGCTTGATGTTCTCGGTATTGGCTGGACGATATAGGTAGTTAGGACTCTGCCATCCCAATACTTTATCCCATCCTTCGGCTAGTATGACCTTGTACCCGGCATCATCAGCCCACTTCGCAACCTCGTCATTATAGGCTAGTTCGGTGTTACGAAAGGCCCTTGGCGTTACCCCAAACAATTCTTTGACCTTGTTGCGTTGCATATCTACCTGAGCCTCGAATTCGCTACGGCTGAAAAAGAACGCCAAGCTATGATGATAAGTTTCAGCTACGAATTCAACCCGACCCGTGTCAAACAGCTCCTTAAAGCCATCTATTAAATCAGGAGCCCACCGCTCGGCCTGATCGATAAAGTCACCGCTAATACTCAACGAAACGCGAAAATCTTCGTGTTTATCAAGTAACGTCCGCAATAGTGAAATCATTGGCCTGTAAGATTTATCCGCGACCTTCAGTAGTATTTTTTCATCATTAACGTCAGTATCGTCAAATACATCAAAATAGTTATGGGATTCACCTATATCAAATATAGAATACGGTCGTACGCGGTATGGTTGATGAACGTGTAGATATACTGCGACGCCCTTTTTCATACCAACGCCACCTTTCTCGTTCGGCGATATATACCCATGCAATTTTTTGCTATGTCATCCCAGGACAGACGAGCGTATTCATTGCGCACGTTATTGCGTAGTTCGGTAGCCAAGGCAGGGGAGAGGGCTATACCCAACATCTGATCAGCCAGTGTGTCCGTATCCCAGAAATCATACTTTAGACTGCTGTTGAGTACTTCGCCGACGCCAGATTGTTTACTGAGGATCAGGGCGGCTCCATGATGAGCTGCCTCTAGAGCGGTCAAACCGAAAGGCTCGCTCACAGAGCTCATTACAAAAATATCTGATATGGAATAGACATCTCGCCACTGTTTGCCGCGTACGAATCCAGTGAAATAAACTTTGTCCGATATACCGTATTCAGCCGAGAGCTGTATAAGCTCGTCCCTCAGCTCGCCATCACCGGCGAACAAAAACACGAAGCGATCGTATTTCTCGCACGCCCTAGCGGCAGCTTTCATGAAATGCGTTAGTCCTTTTTGAATAGTGAACCTGGTCAGAACTGATACTACGGTATACCCCTCGTACTTTAGGGCCTCTAGATATCTGTAGCTCCTAGTGTCATATTCATATGGCCCAAAATCATCCATATTCACTGCATTGTGAACCACCTCTACTAATTCTTCTGGAATACCGTATTCTCTTACAATGATGTTTTTTGTCAGCTGGCTAACGGCGATGATTCTATCTGCCATCAATAATGCATTTTGTTCAATTTCATGAACGATAGGGTTGCCGTAGTGCTCGCCTGAACGATCGAACTCCGTAGCATGTACATGAACTACTAGTGGGGCCCCCGTCAGCTCCTTTGCTCGCACGCCCGCTTCCATCGTCAACCAGTCGTGCGCATGTATAACGTCCGGTCGCAGTTCTGGAGCGATATCCTCGATGAAATCGACATATCGGCGCTGTATTCCTCGCAAAGAATTGGGATTCGTGGCATTTTCTAGATATCGTTCAAAAACCCAGTTGCTATCATAACTACCCATGTGCGCTTTTAGATCGGGTTTTAGCTCGGTTGCGTGATGTATCTTCATAAAATCAACGCCCGGATGATCTGCTCGATAGGGCAAAACAAAATCAATTGAAGCACCTGCAATAGACAGTGCTTTGGACATATGATAACAAGCAACGCCTAGGCCTCCGCTGTTGTGCGGCGGAAGTTCCCAGCCCAACATCAATATTTTCATTTACCCCCTCCGGTCTACCCCTGATAAACCGAGTGCTCCTTATTTGTTTAAGAATCTGCTTACGATTATAGCTAAACTACTAGTGTTTGTACAACAGTTTTTATGCTTGTTTTAGGCACATTTTAAACAATGCTATACTAGATATATGAAAAAATCAGTAATAATCACAATTTCAGCTGTAGCAATAGTCGTAATCGGAGCGGTACTGTATGTAGTATTATCACCAAATTCCGACTTAATGCCAACGGCAAACACCGGCCCATCACCATCAGCAAGCCCATCCGTTTCAACTGATCCAGAAACAGACGATATCGACGATACTCCCGTAGATGTAGTGAAAGGTACGTACACGGACTATTCCGCGAATAAAGTAGCAAACGCCGAAGGAACAAAGGTACTGTTCTTTCATGCGCCTTGGTGTCCACAATGTCGCGCGTTAGAGCAAAGTATTCAGCAGGGTACCGTCCCTGACGGCGTGACAATATTCAAGGTGGATTATGACACCAACCAAGCACTTCGACAAAAGTACGGCATTACTATCCAGACGTCACTCGTCACAATTGATGATAACGGGGATTTGATCAAAAAGTATGTTGCTTACGAAGATCCCACTCTGGCTAGCGTCAAGGCTAATCTACTAAACTAGATATGACGTTACTTATACTTTCATTCTTGGCGGGCGTTCTCACAGTTACGGCTCCGTGCGTATTGATATTCTTGCCTGTTATTCTAGGTGGCTCTATGGTAGACGGCGATGCTAAAAGACGTAAGCTTCGGCCACTTATAGTAACTGGCAGTTTGGTCGTTTCGGTAGTTGTGTTCACGCTGTTATTGCGAGTATCGACAGCATTCCTAGGAATAGATGACATGTTTTGGCAGATTCTTGCCGGCGGAATCATCATACTACTAGGTCTGCATTATCTGGGTGTGCCATTATGGGAGAAGTTCACGGGACTCATCAGGCTGCCAGTATTCGCTAATCGCGAACTAGCCTCGGCAAACAAGCAACAGGGTACAGGCGGGGCGATACTTACTGGCGCCGCTCTGGGTCCGGTTTTCGCTAGTTGTAGCCCGACTTTTGCTTTTATCATCGCAGTTGCTATACCTGCGGATTTCACGCTAGGGTTAATCTATCTGATCACATATGCCCTGGGTATGGCTGTCACGCTTTTGGCAATCGCATATCTAGGTCAGGCGGTTTTGGGTAAACTGAGAGTCCTCAACAACACCAAGGGCTGGTTAGCACGCACGATCGGTATTCTGTTTATCGTAGTTGGCTTGGCAATCATCACAGGCCTGGACAAAACTTTCCAGACGTTTGTACTAGAACAAGGTTGGTACGATCCAATTACACAAATTGAAAACGATCTTATGTAAGTTCCTGGCCTATAGCTAACAGCTTGCGCCTCGCCATAGCCGACGAAACGGTACGCAGTTGGTGTATCAAATCAAACTCTGGATAGTCTGCCTTTAGCGCGCGTGTTCTGGCTGCGCTCAATTGCGCTAAGTGCTCTTCATCCTTTATACCAAAACGACGGAAGAACTCTTCCTTGTTCGCCTCGGGCAGTATTGTATGGATTATTGCAGGTAATAATTTGTCCACTACTCGCACGAAACGAGCTTCTGGTATTTTTTGCTCCTCGTATTCGTCTAATACCTTGCGCGTATGTTCTGGAAGCTTCTGGCGTAGCTGTGGCAGGGCATCGTGTTCTGTCTGACGTTTTTCTTCTAGTTCGCTCTTGGTCAAGTTATATGTGGGGACATCACCCGTGATTGTTTCTATCAGATCATGAACAAGCGAGTACTTTGCAACTAGGCCCGAATCAAGCTTTGGATAAAATATCTCTGCTAACTCCATAGCGGTTAGCCCCAAATGAAAGCTGTGTTCGGCGTCGTTTTCCATTCGTTCGGGAGTTAAATAGACTGCGCGGTCTATTAGGGCCATTTCGACGGCACGCTGACCAAGCTGCAAAATAGCTTCGTGGGCTATTTTGACCTTTTCCTTGGTACGCTCCTCCGGACTAGCCATAGTGTCACTAGTATTGCACATCGCGTCTCACATTGCATTCATAAGCGTAATGTGTTATAATGAAAGGATAGGGTATCTACACAAATATGCTACAATAACAGATGTAAAAATTAACAATCTAGGGGCATAGTACAACGGCTAGTATAAAGGTCTCCAAAACCTTAGATCTAGGTTCGATTCCTAGTGCCCCTGCCAGACATAAGCATTATGCAAAATACCATTTAGGTGGTATTTTTGTTTTATGACAGAAATCGAGAAAAGCCAACACTGGGATGACCTGAAAGACAGTACTGGTTTTATAGAAGAAGGCTTTCCTTTTGACGAGGGTTTTCCAAAAGATACTAGCCCCAACAATAACAAGGACTATACCCTTGTGTTTCGTGACGGAACACGACTGACAGGCTCGCCTGATTATTCAAGTCAGTATAGTACTGAAGGTATGGCATGGCGCATACATCAGCCATCTGAGTTCTCCACGCTTGGTCGCCAAGTGATAGCTGCTTGGTGCGAAAATCCTACGCAAAATCACGAAGCATAGTTCTAAAAGCGAAGATAACGCTCTGCCAAGCATAAGAACAATGAAAAGTCTCCCGTATGGGGTCTTTTTGTTATGATTAAACAATGAGAAATCTTGTTATCGCCGTGAGTCCCGATTCATCGTTGAATCTCTTAAAAACTTACGCAGATATTATAATTCTAGATGATGAGTCTGTCCCGGATAACCTAGCAAGTTACGAGACGGTTTATATTAGAAGTCACTTTAGCCAGCCATCCACTTTGCCACAAAATTTTCATAGTGAAATTCAAGGTATCGTACAGCACGCAAAACATACAAACCCTGATGTAAAGTTTGTAGATGGTCTAGATAGTGTTGGTGCAATAGTAGACTTCGAAGACAAATGGCGACAATATGAAATATTTAGTGAATACATGCCTCGGACAGAGCTGCTCAACCAGGAGACGGACGTTTATAGCTTCAGGCAGCCCTTATTTAAGAAAAAGCTGTCATCACGTGGTAGCGGAATAACATGGAATATAGAAGAAACTTCCAGGTCGACAAATGACTGGATTGTGCAGGAATCGTTAAACATACAAGAGGAGCTACGTGTATACGTAATCTGCGGCGAGGTATATCCTATTGGTACTATTCGGCGAAATATGACGTCTGATGTTCCGTCTGAGGCAATCGACTCGCGCAATCTAACCCAAGGGGAAATGGATTTTTCATCGAGTGTTATGAGCAAGGTGCCGAATATGGACTTTGTCGGACTCGATATAGCACTCACGTTAGATAGTGGCCTTATGTTAATGGAAGTAAACAGGTCACCCGGTTTTGCAAAATTCAACAGGCTTACAGACATCAATCTGGCTAGTGTGCTCTACGAAAGCTTACGGCGTACATAATTCAGTTCTAAAAGCGAAGATAACACTCTGCCAGAGGATCATAAAACAAAATAGGCTTTTTTGAAAAGTCTATTTATTTGCTACAATGACGAATATGACTAATCAGGAACATAATTCACTTCCGTTAGATAAATTCACCCTTGATTTCTCGGAAGATGACTCGCTAGAAATTAACAAGGATATACCTACCGTTGCAGTTGATGACTCTGATGTTTATGTAGGACGCGCCCCAATCGCTGGAAATCCAGCTACGATGGGTCGTATTATTCACGAAGAGCTGGAGCGACGAAAGCAAGATTAGTTCCAACTTCATACAAAATGCCCTGCCAAGCAGAACACTTCACGCGTGGGGTGTTTTTGTTTGTAAAATGCAAAGAGCCTGACCGATTAGCGGAGCAGGGCTCTTTACCCTAAACGAATCAGGCTCGGACACTTAGGGGTTTCGTATGGCAACGTTTTCCAGCCAGTTATAAAACCGGGTCACAGCCTCTGCCTCACCCTCTAAATAGATAGTAACGTGAGTGCGCATTAGGCCCTTGAAGCCTTTGTACTCCATCATGACTCCTGCGCTAGACGCAGTTGACAGCGCGCTCGAGATGAATGAATTGAACCACCATCTAGGCATCGACATCTTGCAACTCGCAGTTGCGTGCATTTTTCCTCCAATGTCAGGACGGATGTGTCTACGCATACTATAATATAACTTGTCAATTCGTGCAATTCTACTGCTGACTTCATACAAAATATCCTACAAAAAAATTGCCAATTATGCGCTAGTCATTCTTTGTATTAAATATGGGCCGTAATCAACACTATCGTCACGACAAACCCCGTAAACATATTTAACCATATGAAGCGTCGCCAGGCACGGTTTGCGAGGCCTGATTTTTTATCCGTAATGCCCAGATATGGCGCGATATTTACAGCGTAAATTAATCCGACTATACCAACAATCGCCGGCCCCAGACCTTGCGTGGCCAATAATATGCTTGATGCGATGTAGAGTAGAAATGCACCGCGCACGGTCAAGCGTGCTCCTAGCGCAGTAGCGACAGACGACAGCTTACCCTCGCGATCTGGTATGATGTCTTGCACCGCTCCAAACGCATGACTAGCCAGCCCCCACATAAAGAACGCGACGATAAACGGGATGTAAGTCACTAAAAATCCCGTGAGTACCATGGCGTATAGCATCGGGCCTACGAAGTGAATGCTACTAGTGACAGAATCGAGCAGGGGAATTTCTTTGAACCTGAGCCCGGCAATAGAGTAGGCAATAACAAAGAACATTACGACTAGTAGCGTAATATTGGCTACGAATGAACCAACGGACAAAAGATACGTAACGAAGGGAATAGTTGTCAGCAGGGCCGACCATATGATTAGTGGATGTAAAGACTTTTGCTCTTTGGCACCTTCCAGTCCACCCTTGCGCGGGTTACGTATGTCAGATTCATAATCGAATACATCGTTGATTCCATACATCAACATATTATATGGAATCAAGAAAAAGATAGTTGCCAGCAAGAAAGTAGGACCCAGAGTACCGCCAGTAACCAAAAAGGCCGCGGCAAACGGATATGCGGTGTTTGGCCATGATATGGGCCGAGAAATAAGCAGTAGTTTTTGTACTTTATTAAACATGGGAACCTCCAAACTTATGCCAAAGCGCGGGTATCAAGATTACTGCGACTAGCGCATAGAAAAAGTCTTCGACCGGAGCCAACAAAACGTAATATCCTAGAATTTTTTCGCTCGCATAACTAAACATATCCATCCAAATTAACAGGTTGTCGAATACTAAAGTTAATAAGACAATCACGGATAGAGTAAATACCCAGGCACGAGATGGTTTACAGGGCCATCGTGCAAGCAGTATCCAGATGGCGAGCAACACCATGACGTTTAATACTATGTACGTGGCCATATTCGTTCCCCTACACGGTAGATAACTAGCGTGCAATAACATAGAAGTATCAGAAAGAAAATTTCTTCGACTGGGAATTCTGGAGCCAACGTAAACGGTAGCATGAACTGACTGTTCCCATGTATAAAAATTCCTTGTTTGATAGCTATTAGGTCCCACACGACAAATACCAGGACGCCTACGGTAATAGTTAGTAAAGTTCTGGTACGATCATGCCAAAACGCCAACCGATAACGCCAGTCCAATGTTGCCATGCCCGCTATCGACAACAACAAGCCCGCCAGATAGAACCACTGCATTACTTGTCGCTCCCTATAATCCTACGGATTTTCGACACAGGTCCACCCCTTTTCTCTCCGGCCAAGCGTTTGTATACAAGTTCAGCTCCAATGAGACACATCGGCAAGCCTATGCCCGGAGTCGTAGATCCGCCTACGTAGTAAAGGTTCTTTACTTTTTTACTTTTGTTTGGAGTTCTAAAAAAGGCTGACTGCCTAAGGATATGTGATGGCCCCAAAGCCGTACCCTGCCAGGCGTTATAGCTATCAATGAAATCATTCGGTCCGAATAATCGCTTAACACCTAGTCGTTTGCGTAAATCAGGAATTCCCATGTGTTTTTCTATTTGTTCCAGATATCTATCGGCAACTTTCTCTATATCTCCAGAATCTATAGCTACTCCTGCCGGAAGCGGAACGAGAACAAACACGTTTTCGTCTCCGCTGGGCGCCACCGAATCGTCCGTTGCGCTTGGTTTGCATACATACACAGATGCTGGGTGGGGTATTTTTTTGCCCTTAAATATGTCGTCAAAATTCTTTTGCCAGTCATCAACAAAAAATAAATTGTGGTGCTCAAGCTGGGGGAGCTTTCCTTTTACACCTAGATACATCAATAACGCACTTGGTCCTGCCTCTCGTTTATTCCAGTATGATGACGGGTAGGAGCGGTGGTTTTTATCTAACATTTTTGTTTCCGTATAGTGCAAATCCGCGTTCGATATCACGATATCGCCCCTCACGGACTTTCCGTTTTGTAGCACTATCCCTGATACCGTACCGTTATCGGAAACATCTATACGCTCTACCGGGTTATTGTATTGATACGAGACACCTAATTCCTTGCCTGCGGATACAATTTTTTCTATAACTGTATATATACCGCCCTGCGGATAGTACACGCCCTCTCGAAAATCAAGCGCACTCATCAAACTATAAAGAGCCGGCGCAGAGTAGGGCGAAGACCCCAAAAAGACCATCGGATATTCGAGAATCTGTCTAAGGCGCCGATCCGAAACATAACGTCTAACGTATTTATCTATCGGCATAAGTGCTAGCCGGGTCATAACTCGACCGCGCCCAATTATGTCGAGCTTCGTAAAATCGCGTATAGAACTAAAATTCGTATACAAAAAATATTTCATGGCTAAACGATAGATATCGTCGCCCTTGCTGACATAATCCAGCAACTTAACACCACTGCCTGGCTCGATTGCATCAAACGTTTGTGCATCGACCACGCTGTCACCGGTTACGGTGACCGGTTCCTCGGTTTCGAAGAATACTTTATATGCAGGATTCAGCTTGGTAAGCTTTATCTCTTTATTAATATCCTTGCCTAATAGTGAAAAGTAATGAGAGAAGACCTCTGGCATCAGATACCATGACGGCCCGGTATCAAACCTAAAGCCTTTAGCTTCGTATATACCGGCTCGTCCGCCGGGCATACTGTTTTTTTCATAAACTTCAACATTATACCCAGCTTTAGCTAGTAGATTCGCGGTTGCGAGACCGCCAATACCAGCTCCGATAATAACGACCTTTTTGCTCACCTTCGAAGCTTCTCCCGTATGACCACTTTTATAAGTATTACGATTTTTTTGTAGTCAGAGACCCTCACTCGACTTTTCTTAATATTATCTGTTCGTGTGCGCTTGAGCTTTTTTAGTAATTCATTGTAATATTCATAACTCAACACAGTTGCCGCTCGCGCCGTACGCGGAAGCTGACGGAGCGACGAATATGCCATGGAGAAGTCTTTCTCTATATCATCGATAATGGCTTTCTTTGCACTTTCATCAAAGTCGTCAAATGTTACACCAGGAAAATAAAGCCTCCCAAGTTCCTTGTAGTCAGATGACATGTCTCGCAAAAAATTAACTTTCTGGTACGCCGCTCCGAGAGCAGATGCGCCATTTTTGAGTCTGTCGTATTTGGCCATGTCACCTTCGCAAAAAACCCGTAGACACATCAAGCCTACCACTTCCGCCGAACCATAAATGTATTTTTTGTAATTCCGCTCGTCATAGTTTTGTGGGTTCAGATCCATTCGCATACTTGCGAAAAAGGGAGCAATCAATGGCTGATCAATTTTATACTCACGAGCAGTCAAAGCAAACGCATGAACAATAGGGTTGGTACTATAGCCAGATTTCATTGCATCATACGTACTTGCTTCTAAGTCATCCAATAACTTGCCGGAATCTGGTCCCTTGTAGGTGTCTACAATCTCGTCAGCAATACGCACTAGTCCATATATTGCGTAAATATGTGGCTTGACTTTACTACCGAATAATCTACTACTCAGGCCAAAGGATGTTGAATAGCTAAGAGCGAGCGAACGACTATTGTCATACGAAACGCTGTTGTATAGATCCATTATTTTGTCCGATCCGTCACTTTTTTAATCAGAGCTTCAAAAGTATCTTGGTCTTCTCGATTAAACTCCAGAGCCCTCAGCGACTGGCGGGCCGTCACTACGTATTCGTTTATCTCTGTCTCTGTCGCTAACCTCGCACCCGTGGATATCAACAATTGCTTTATTTCGTCAATTTCGGATGGTAATGCGTCTTTTTTACCAAAGAGGGCATCGAAACGAGACTTTTGCTCGTCGTTCATTGCCTGTACGGCTTTTTCTATCATGAATGTCCTTTTGCCCTCTGTAATGTCGCTGGTGGTGGATTTGCCAGTAGTAACTTCTTCGCCAAATACCCCTAGGAGGTCATCAACTAACTGAAATGCTATGCCTAGTGCTATGGCAAACTCGCGCAAATGGGCAATCTGCCTATCTGATGCATCGGCTATCACGGCTCCTGTCAGAAGAGGTGTTATGAATGAATAACCTGCCGTCTTGTATCTAGCTATATTTAGTGCGCTACCATCACGATAGGGCAAAAAGCTCGATTCAGTATCGAGGAGCTCTCCTCCTGCTACTTCAAAAATCCCACGAGAAAGTAATTGTTGAGCAGATGTTTTCTCGCTATCACTCAACTCACTAGAGGCTATCAAGCTATGCGCCCCCGAAAGAATTAAATCACCGCCCAATATAGCCGCACTGTGCGCGAAATGAACTTTGTCGTCATCAGAATCGATGTGTTTTGCATATTCTTTTAGATAACTACCTGCTATATTGTCGGTTCCGTATCGTATGTAATCTCTATCTATAATGTCATCGTGGATTAGGAGGCTAAAATGAAGCAACTCCTGCGCAACAGCTATAGGAATAAGCTTATCAATGTCCTTACCTCCGAATGCTCTATATGCATACAGTGTCATATGCGGGCGAAGACGCTTTCCACCAGAGTTGATTAAATCTCTAAGTATTTCCCATAGACGCTGATACGACGGGCCTATCTGCTTCGCTTGCGTTACCGATTGTTCAAAATATTCCTTGATCGCACGGTTGAGCAAGACAGTCAAATCAGATTGCGTTAAGTGTTGAGGCATTAGGACTATTATACATTAGGCTTGGAGCCGGAGAATAACGATAGTAACACTGACGCAGTGCCAATATATCGCGTTACTTAATCCTCATACTTTGGCTCGGCCAAAAACTTATTCACCCAGACAGCCATTACGCCCAAATCATACTGAGTAGACATACTCGCGTATTCCTTCTCGACTCGGTCACGTTCTAACACAAACTCGTGATTAGTATAGGTGCGCCTGCGGCGTTCCTGCGCGTAAATCTTTCTACGTGATCCGATTATGATACGCCTGCTTTCACTGCCATTCTGCATCAAATTAAATCCCAATGCGCATTTACCAATACGGTCCTCGAACGTAACTATTCTGTGTCCAGTAAATCCGTTTAATGAATGGATGTCCTTCTCGTAATCGGGCACCAGTACTGGCGTTCCCAGCTCGCGACGTAGCTTGTTCCATAACTGATCATAATCGTACAGAGTCGAGGCTTTAATTGACAGTGTGTCTTCTTCTGGCTCTTCCGGCTCTTGTGGCCTGTTTCCAGCCAAACCATCCATGTAGCTCCGAATTTCATCAGCTATGCTGGTCTCGTTTTCCATTTCATCAGTATTGCATGATTGCTATTTACGTGCAATAATATGTTTTCTTACAGATCATTGAATACTTCGTCCGTACCTGGTTCTGGAATTTCAAAACGGCCTTTGGCGTCTTTGTCTTTATTGTCCGTGCGATTATCTACAGGTTCGTGGTCACTATTATCAGTATTATTTGAGTCATCGGGCGTTTTTTGATGATTGTCATCGCCAGACTTTGGTGCTTCATGTTCCTTTGGCTTGTTATTATTGACAGCCTCTATAGGTTTCGTGGAATGCTTTCCTACTACTGGAGTAGGGGCGGGCGGGGCAGAAGCTGGCTTTGGTTGCTCTGCACTCTTTGGCGCGTCACCGCCAAATGAAGTAATCTGGAGCGGAACCACGAAGCTGAATTTTGAACCGTGATCCAAACGACTCTCTACATCGATTTTGGTATTCAATTTTTGCGCGAGTTTCGATACCACGTACAATCCAAGTCCGGTACCACTAGATTCGCGAGTTCTGTAGTCCTCACTCCTGTAGAATTTTTGGAAAATATGGTCTAGGTCATATTGGCTCATGCCAATACCTGTGTCCTTCACATAAAAACGTATTTTTTCTTCACCCTCCATCATGGCGCCCATGGTAACGGTACCGGTTTTGGTATATTTGATTGAATTCGTTATAAAGTTTTGTAGAATTTCCTCTAAGTACAGTCTGCTGGTTTCTATCTTTGGCAAGCTAGACTCGGTATCAAGGTTCAGCTGCAGTTGTTTTGCCTCTGCCTCCGAAGTATACCTATTATAGAGGTCATGCACCAAGGCATCAACGTCAATCGCTTCGACTATATCGCCAACTCCACGCTCCGCACGAGAAAGAGTAGATAAATCGTTGATCATTTTTGCTAGATAAATTATCTGCTTGTGCGCGTCTTCTGCCGCTTCTCGCAGCTTGCCACGCTCAGCCTTTCTTTCGTCTAGTAGCAGTAGATTACTCAAACTACCTTCAGCAATAGCCACGGGCGTGCGAAGCTCATGACTAGTCACACTAATAAACTCATCTTTTTCTTGTTCTAGTGATTTTTGCTTGGTTATGTCACGCAAGATCAATACGACACCGTACTCTTCTGAATCATCAAATGTTCCACGTATTCTGGACATCTGTAGGCTAACTAATCTGGTTTTTTCGCCTCGCTTACTCGACAAATCGTCTCGAAATAGCGTAGCTTTGGTATCATTTATCAGTTGCCTCACGTACACCGGCTTATCTGACGTATCAACTAGTGCTAGCATATTATCGATTTCTCGACCTATGAGGGACTGGTTCGTATCAAAAAAGGACTGTGCGGCTGCATTTTGAGTCGTAACCCTTCCGTACCTATTTAGCGTAACCACGGCATCACTAATACTATTAATGAGCGTATTGAGCCTGGTTACTTGGAATCTCTCTGATCGCTGGGCGTCCATTAGCTGATCATTCTTTTTCTGGGCACCCATAATTACGGTTACAAACATGTACGATGCGAATACGGTGATAATAACTACCAGTGTGGATAGAAACGAATATCCGACCAGGCCGCCACTTTCCGAGCTAACGAATTCCGGAAATAATATGATATAGGCCGTAGAAAATCCAGCTAGACATAGACTACTAAGCCAAAAACCTATCCACCTGTAATACATAGACGCAAGCAATATTAGAATTGCCCACGATACCGTAAAGGGACTATAGACCTGGCTAAAGTTAACCATTAATATGCCCATAGATATATGTAGCCAGACCAGTGCGGCTAACGTAAAGCCTTCTTTGTGCGCCGCCAGTACCATTAACAATGGCACGATTACCAAATTCGATATATACGAGAAGATAATAACCCACGCGTAATCTTGAAATGTAACCGTCCCTAAAGCTATCTGAATAGCTAAAACAACGGAAATTAGAATTCCAACGCCAATAACACCATAGGCGATAGGCTTTGACAACATGCCCGAATCGTCAACCATATGTATAGTATACAAACTGTTTAAGCTTTATGCGATACCTGTGCGACACTTTTTATAATTTGATATAATACACGGTAAATGAAGCCGCTGAAATTGAACAGACCATATATGATTTTGCTGGTAGGGATTCCTGGGTCAGGTAAAACTTTCTTTGGTAAAAAGTTTGCCAGTACTTTTGACGCTTCTTTCGTAGAGAGTCAGTTTTATAAAAATTTAGCGCGCGACGAAGCTTCTGGCGCCAAAATAGTCAATGACGTGATTTCTAAGATCATCTCATCAAAGCTACCAATCGTTATAGAAGGCTTTGGCCATACAAAAAAAGAAAGAAAAGAATTGATGAAGTTCGCTGAAAAGAACAATCACAAACCTCTATTTGTTTGGGTTCAGACCGATCCAGTCGCGGCGGCTGACAGGGTAGCCAAAAGAACCACCAACGAGGAATTTCAGAAAATGGCAAACAAATTCCAACCTCTGGGCAGAGAAGAGCCTCATGTCGTTATAAGTGGTAAACATACATACCAAACGCAGGTACGGGCTGTATTACGAAAAATAGCCGACGATCGGCCACCGCTACCGGCGATTACGTTAGAAAAAAATGGCAGAAAACCTATTTACGGCGACCGGTTGTAGGTAATATATGCCAGTCATTCACGATGATGAATTCGGTGAGATAACAGTTCGCCGAAGCATGCGAGCGTCATCCGTCAGATTATCCGTCGGTCCGGATGGAAAGTTTCGTGCGTCGATGCCTACGTACGCACCAATATTCGTACTAAAAAGGCTGATTAGGACTTCTAGGCCACAGCTTCGAAAAATGATATCCCACAACATGCCAGCCTATAAACTAGAGAACGGCCTACAAATAGGAAAAAGCCACAAACTAATAATCACGAGTGGACAGAGCACGTCGGTAAAACGTAGCGGTCAACAAATACTGGTCACATTGGCCGATGGCGACATGCTGGCACATCCAGAAATAGAAAGAGAGGTAAGGCATGTCATAACCAAGGCATTGCGCATAGAGGCAAAAAACTACCTACCCAGGAGGCTCTCTTATCTGGCGGAAAAGATAGGATGTGAATACAAGAAAGCTCGATTTTCACATGCCGGTAGTAGGTGGGGTAGCTGTAGTAGTACCGGCACGATTAGCCTCAATATAGCACTGATGAAGCTACCACATGAACTTATAGATTACGTGATCATACACGAACTTTGCCACACAAAGCAGATGAATCACTCCCCTAAATTCTGGGCATTAGTCGAAAACGCGGACCCGGAATACAAATCTCATCGCAAAGAACTAAAAACACATTCACCAATGATTTAATCAAGTGATTTTGCCTGTATTACGAACGGGTCGACCTTTCCACTTGATAACACCGAAGTTATACTGCCATGTACTGATTATTAATAATCCAATTTCTTGGGCTATAGTGACCGGCAACAGCAAGGCGCCGACTAGTCTGTACCTAACCCAAACATTTGATAGGTAGTAATACGAAATCAAAAACTGCGCTATGATCGCACCTAGCATCCATGGATACCAAAACACCAACACGTACGGCGATAGTACCGTTACTAGCAATAATATTAACCAGCAGACCTGTACCGGATTTTTACTAGACTGCGGATAAAGCAGGCGAATACTTGTTTCGACTTGTGATGACCAACGTTTTTCATAGCTCAGCCCTAACCACTTATTGCTCATAACAAGCCTGTACTGATTGGAGATAGCTAGCTTTCGGGCAACGTATGTTTCCATCTGCACCGACAACGGCAGTCTGTCGCTTGTCTCTATCTCGTTTAAAATTGTTTTTCTGTCTATCAGCCAAGCATTCGCGGCTGCCCTGGGCTTATGGGGGCTAAACCGCATTAACGTCCAAAAATGACGCATGGTAGTGAAAAGCGTACTAGTCGTCCAGTGGTCGTTACGAATCGGCACCACCGAAACCATCTTTGACTTATGCCGTATATAATATTGCACCAACCGCATAATAGTATGGCGTTCTATTAGCGTGTCCACATCCAAAAAGAAAACTATTTCACCACTGGCGTGATCCGCTAGTACCGCCTGTGCGTGATTTTTACCCAACCAACCATCTGGCAACTTTTTACCTTCGACAAAACGCACGCCAGCATGTGCGAACGACTTTATTAATATAGAAGTATCATCACGCGAGCCATCATCCATCACGATAATCTCGAGCTTTGGATAATCACTCGCTACGACACGCTCTAGACACTGGGTCATGGCATGAGTTTCGTCGCGCGCGGTGATGCACACGGTTACGGTGGGATGGTCGTGCGATTCACGTTCGACGACGCCAATACGTAGCATTTTGAGCACACTGTACAGCTTGATCAGGACGTATAGATCGATGATACCGACGATTGCAAGTATAATGATATCAACCATTACCTTTATATTAACATGGATATTGACAATACCACCGTAATCATCTATACTTGACTTGACGTCTGCAGAGCAGACTTTTTTAATTTGTGAGGAGTTTTGACTAGTGGCCAAGAAAAGATCCAAAAAGCAATCAGCCGATAGCGACAGCAACGTTGTTCGCATCAAAGCTGGTGCGCCTACACCCAAAAAACGCGAAGAGGCCAAAGAGGCTGTCGTAACAAAAACAGTTGCAAAAAAACCCGAAAAGCCAAAAACGAAAGCAGTCAAAGCGCCCGTAGTTAAAAAACCAAAGGTAAAGACCGGTGGCGGTCCACTACGCGCATTTGGTGGCTACTTCAAAGGTGCATGGTTCGAGTTACGTCAGGTACGCTGGCCAAATCGCCGCGCCACTTGGAGCATGACCCTAGCCGTATTGTTATATAGTGCGTTTTTCGTAGTAATAATTCTACTTCTAGACGCCGCATTTAAATATATGTTTGATCTGATTTTAGGAAAATAAGAGGAGAAATATGGTAAAGAATCGATACGACAGCACTCGCCAATGGTATGCAATCCATACTTACAGCGGTTATGAAGAAAAGGTAGCGGACAGCATTCGTCAGCGTATTAACGCGGTAGACATGGCCGACAAAATCTTTGATGTAATGGTGCCAAAAGAAAAGCAAATTCAAATCAAAAACGGTAAACGCAAAGTTGTCGAAGCAAAAATATTCCAAGGTTACGTTTTGGTAGAGATGAAGCTATCCGAAGAAACCTGGTTTATTGTCCGCAACACCCCTGGTGTGACCGGATTTGTTGGTAGCGGGTCCGATCCTACTCCTGTATCCGATAGCGAAATTACCAAAATCAAGAAGCGTATGGGCGTCGAAGATCCAAAGCATCACATCGACTACGCCGAAGGTGAAGTGGTTAATATAATCGACGGCCCGTTCAAAGGCTTCGATGGTTCTATCAGCGAAATCGACACACAAAAGGGCAAGATTAAAGTCATGGTCAGTATGTTCGGTCGCGACACGCCCGTCGAATTGGACGCATTACAAGTTAATAAGGTCTAAGCAAAACACACTAAAGAAGTCCGGAATACCGGACTTCTTTTTTGGAGGAGTATGAATAAATCCCCTAGATACGAAGTACACGCAATAATTCCTAGCAAACATGATCCCGATACTCATGTTTTTCATTACTTTGGTGAATATCCTCAACACCAAGAAGATTTCAGAACAGGGCTGACACAAGAACATATCCTAGAAAAAATGGTTCAAAACATATTGGGACGTCGCATATCCTACGACAAACAAATTAGTCGTAAAAAATTCATGGGGCAATTCGGTATGATTTACGAATCACACCTACAAACAGATGCAATTTCGATGCAAGATGATTTGCCCGACGAATACGGATGGTATCAGGTCAACAACGAAAAAGGCCCTTTTGGCATGGAACAAAGCGGAAGATGGGTAATACTACCCCGTAAACTACGTAAACAAAGAGATGAACAAAACTAACATTATCTGTAATATTATGGTATAATAGGCAAGCTCTCGGTCGAGAGTTGCTTTTTAAATTATGGAGATGATCGGGATAGGGCTGTTCGCTCTGGTGATCGGTATGGCTATCCATGCCGTAGCCACGATTATAGCCCCACGCTGGCACGAACGCTTTGATAAACTACTACAGCCGGGAGACAAGAGATGAATCGCTCGCAGGAATTAAACACCGCGATTGCCATTGGCATCATTGGCGTAGCCGTGTTGGTACTATTCCTTGGCATCGACCAGTTGATGGAAGAGACCTCGTGAAGGTACTCCCATGGTTAGGGGCTTGCACGGCAGCCGGTCTAGTCGGCTTCGTCTATGGCAAGCTCCACGACAAAGAACACTATTGGCGACGTTACGGCGATGCCGTTAACTACACGCCACCGATCAAACCGCAAAGGTGACAAAATGAAAGCCGTCGTCATATACGCAATCGCCGCCTTCCTAGGAGTCAAACTGCTCGCACGATATGAGCACAAAGTTGACCAGATGGAACCTCGTCGGTGAGGAAAATAAACTAGCGGTTGCACTCACGACCGAGAGCGCAACCCTGAAATTATATGATACAATTCCTCCATGGCATTTCATGGATATACAGAGGACGATTATTTCGTAAAACGTGGTCGTCAACAGATGAACGAAGACATCTCTCATATTGATGACGACGCTACGGCACCGGAACTCGCACGCGTACAGGAACGGTTTTATGTCGGTCATATTGGCGTAAAATTATCCGTAGAGAAAGATAATGTGGAGATTGTTAAAAATCAATCACTCGCACAGGTAGAGGCGGCTACAGAACTTAATGATCAGCGAGACGTCCGACAATACGGCGCAGTCGCCAAGATGGCAGATTATTATCTATCTATCATGAGCCTGGACGGGCGCATACCCATCATCCCCAGAAAACAACTGAATATATATAAAGAACTCCTTGAAGAGTCTTGATTATAACGCTTACATCTGTTAAAATAACTCCGTTACGCACTAAATATGCTTCAATAAATATTTAGTACAAGAAAGAGAATAATTATATGGCCAAAAAAGTAATTGGTAATCTAAAACTACGTATCCCAGCTGGTCGTGCGACCGCAGGGCCTCCTGTTGGCTCGACACTAGGTCAATGGGGTCTGAACATGATGGATTTCATCAATCCATTCAACGACGCTACGAAGGGCGATATGGGCAAAGACGTTATCGTACATATTCGCGTATTCGAAGATCGTACTTTTGACTGGAAAAGCTTGGGCCAACCAGTTGATGACGCCATTCGTGCTGCAATCGGCATCAAAAAGGGAAGCGGTAAACCACACGCTGAAAAAGTTGGCAAGATCACTCGCGCGCAACTAGCCGAAATCGCAGAGGCAAAGAAAGATCACTTGAATGCAATCGATGAGGAAGGTCGCATTAAAGTGATTGCCGGTACAGCCCGGAGCATGGGCGTCGAAGTAGTCGATTAATTGATAGTCTGACACAAATATTATAAAATACTCCTTACACTTACGTGATAAGGAGTATTTTTTATGGAGCATACTACACCAACTCCCGACAATCGACCTAATGTAGATGATTTGCATTTCGACATAATGGCCGAGCTTTTCGGAGAACAAATAGCCCTAGACGAATGTGATGAGTTCGAGCAAATGTCAAAAGGCCTGAGTGTGCAACATGACATAAATGAGCGCCTAGAAAATCACGTAATATCTATCAATATCGAAACATCTAGCGTCGGAATACAGGTGGCGGAAAATGATGATATTGACATGTTTTGTAAAGAAGACGGATCCACGTTTAACGTGTATGGGGATGTGGTCCACGTAGGGCTGGGTTATCTCAATGGCGTAAACGCATATATGGTTGTAGTTGCATCTATGCTAGAAACGGCAGAGAGCGAAACGAAACTTTGCCACGCTTATGTACACCTAAAAAGTATCGAGAACTACCAGTACCGAGAAAATATACCCAAAGTAGAGATGACGATTGATGAGCAGGAACCGGCTACCGATTTGAACGAAAAAGAAAATTGATATAAAATACCAGACCATACAAGGAGCACACATGAGCAGCCCAGAGAATAAAGGCAATGAATACTTCGAGCAGTGGACCGATTACGGTTTGCGTCAACTATACCAGTACATGGGTAGCGAGCAACCTAGTTTGGAAAACGACAGAATAAAAGATCCGTTAGCATTGGCAAAGATGCACCAAACAACACTAGACGAAATACCCCTAGACCCAAATGTCAAAAACGACATGGCTAAATACAGCGAAGAAACCCTTAACGAGGTAGCGCGCAAAAAATACAAGACGCACCACCTAGTGATATTCACCAAGAGGCTGATAGTCCTGACGCAGCTAGATTTCGAGGAATGGGAAGTGCAGGATCACTCGACCGACAGTAACGGGCAAGGTATTATGATTCAAGGTTTGTTCGGTAGATTCGCATACGAACCCGCCGCTGATCACCAGTATCTAGAGCAAGATTCACTGACTATACGGATGGACAATCCTGATTTTCTATACACGACGTCAAAGATAATACGCGACAAAATATCTCCGTCCAACAAGAACTTAATATACCTAGAAGAGGGTAGTCAGCTGACCATTCCAGTGGCATCCGTTGAAGGCCAGGCCTACGACGCCGAAAGTCTATTCGGCACTAATTAAAACTTGTCACGAATATGTGAAAAGCTGTAATCCCAATCAGCGTTTGCTTTCTTTTGAGGATTAAAGATGCCTTGTGGGTCGAATATGTCCTTGGTTTCACGGAATAGTTTTACCATTTCTTTGCCATACATAGCTTCTAGCCATGGCCCACGCACCAATCCGTCGTTGTGCTCTCCAGACAGGCTTCCGCCATACTTTAGAACTAGTTCGTTAACTTCTTTCATGGCTGGTAGTATCTTTGCGCGGTCTTTTGGATTTTCCAGTTTCATTAGCGGTATGATATGGAAGTTTCCATCCCCCATGTGACCTGCAATCGTTGCGAATAGTTTATACTTTTTGATAATCTTTCGAATACGCGGCATAAACTCGGGCAGATGCTCGGGATTGACTACGAAATCATCGATAAACGGCGCGGTGTGCTTGTCATGAACCTTGCTACGTAAAAGCTGGAAACTATATCGACGCATTACCCAATATTTCTCACTAGAGCCTTCGGTTGGTGTTTCCTCTAAACCATTTATCTCGTAACGTGCCTTTACCTTGCCCAGGTCTTTGTGTAGCGCACGAATTTTTTCACGAACCTCCTCTTCGGAGTCACCGGTGAACTCCGCTAGCATAACTAGCTTTGGGAAGCCTTTCAATAATTGAATACCATCTGGTATCAATCCAAATATCAAGCGCAAGAACCTTGCAGGGCCTAACAGCTTTAGAAAGCTAGGCATGAACCGAATACTCAGCCACAAAGTCTGATCATCAAAACCTTCAAAAGTAGCGGGCTTATGTTTTAGGACCTTTTCAATCAATTCGCCAAGTTCGTCGATATCGCGCATGAACATTACTAGTAGTCCTGAATGTTTGGGACGTGGCACTAATTGATAGGTGGCCTCCGTCACGAATCCTAACGTACCCTGAGCCCCTATGATTGCCTGCGTCAGATCAAACACGCCGGTTTCTCGATTCCATACATTCCACAAGTTGTATCCAGTAGAATTTTTACTGACTTTCGGTTTGGCTTTTTTGATCTGGTCGTAATGTTTATCAACTAGTTCAAACAAGTCGCGATAGACTTTACCCTCGAAATCATCCTGATCCATCTTGTCGTTTAGCTGTTTACGATTGAGTGGCTTTACCACGCGCTCGACGCCGTCCGCGAATACGAACTTTAGTTTTGGAATGTATTTTTCGGTTTTTCCGAATTCCAGAGAGCGCTCGCCACCGGAGTTGTTATTAACTATACCTCCTACACTACATAGATCGCGACTGGCGGGGTAGGGAGCAAAGAGCCAGTCGTCACCAGTATGCTTGTCGAAATCACGAAACAACAAACCTGGTTGCGCAACGGCTTTATCTTTGTCTTGACTGATAAATTTGTTCAAGTACTTTTTAAAATCAACGATGATTGACGTGTTTATAGCGGCACCGGACATATCTGTTCCAGCGCTTCTAGCTGTTAACGAGAGTTCAGGTTCATGTTTTTTGCGCTCGCTGACTATTTTTACCGCGGCCTCCACGTCTTTGGCTGTTTTTGGCGCTATGACCAGTGTTGGGCGCAATTCAAACATACTAGCATCATGCGAAAATATGTCGAGAGTCTCTGGCGAATCATCGATGCTACCAGTAAATTTATGTTGTTTTAGAGCCTGTTTAATTTCGTCCATTACCGCTCACTTTTTTGTATTTATTACTATTGAACTTATGGTAACAATTCTATCACATATACGCAATCTAATGCCGGTCATAGAATCCGTTTGCAACTTGCATATGCTTGGTGTATAATTTTACCCAAGTATGTGGGCAAACTCAAAAAAGCAAGGTTTTACGATAGTCGAGCTCCTCATAGTCGTGGTGGTGATAGGTGTGCTTGCCGCGATTGTGATAGTTGCATATAACGGGATTACCGCTAGTGCAAACGACTCGAAGCGGGTTTCGGATTTACGTAGCCTAGCAAAAGTGATCGAAATATATAAAGTCGAAAATGGAGGCTATCCTAGGTGTGGCGCGACTGGCCCAAACACGACACCATCCTTATCGTCAGGAACAGCGCAAGCCTGTCTAGCCGACGAACTAGTGCCGGACTATATTGGCGCGATCCCCGTAGATCCAACGAATTCTGGATCATATGTATACCGATACGCAGCGGGCTATAGGCAAACCGGTACTACATCATTTACTGGTACGCCTGCAAGTGATAATTATATTCTAGGCGTTAGATTAGATGGAACTACGTCACCAACGTACTCGGGTTGGGGCTTCAGTGATTTGACCTATCTCACGGGTTCATAATCAACCTATATTTGAAACAAAAAACACCCTATAGGGTGCGTCACTTGGTCCGAACGGACCCGACCACCACATGTGTAGCCGGATCCGTCCTCGCCGGATTAGTAGGGGAGTTCCATTTGGCCGTTCTGTACGCCGTTGACGCCATCGCGGGCAAGCGAAACCGAGTCACGAACCGTGAAGACGGGCTGAACTGCGAACAGAACCAGCTGTCCTCCGCGGAGGTCCGCTAACGCTGGCTGACCATTCAAAAAGCCGTAGCCCTTCATCGTCCATCCCGGTGCGGGAAGTCGATTCGACGGTCACGTTCGAAGCGATGAGCGGTCCCGGTCTCGCCCATGGCGAAACGTCGGCGCTCTATCCGGCGCAGGTCACGCTTGGCGGCCAAACGACCCAGCCAACGGTTGAGCCGAAAGGCTGCGCCGCTCATCTGGTTGAAATCCAGGTTCATTATCCCTCGTTTCCAGTGTAAAATCCGGCGCGGCGCCGGACGGGTTGGATATTCCATTTCGTCAGGCGACGATACTATTATTATAACATAAGTTCGTTAGAATATCAATACCTCTGTGAAGTATCAAAAAACACCCATGTGAGTGCAATAGGGTTGGCGCCCCGAGTGCGCTTTACGCACACCCGGGGCGTCTACAAGTAGCGAACTACCAGTCGCAGCCGGTCGAGGTTTCGAACTCGAACTTGGCATCCAAAAGATCCTCGTCCGTGAACGGCCTAACGGCTAATTCTTCCACTACCTTGTTGTTGTGGATCGCGACAGGATTGGTTGGTCTGCGACTTGAGTCAGACACGAGGCTCCTAGTCCAGCTTTTGTTTGATGTGACCCACGACATCACCTTCCTTGATCTTCGCTGTCATAGTACTGCTCGTCTTCTTCGCCCGAACCCCGCAGGAGATCCCTCCACTTGTCGACACCGGGTGTCGACGATGTGGGTTCGGCAACTTCACGCGTACCGACAGCCATGCCTGTTATTCCACCGTAAACGACCTCGCGTTTCACGGGAGTCGTCGGTTGATCGAAGTTCGACTCCGGCACGATACCCTCCAGGGCATAGTAGTCGGTGTCGTCCGAACGCTCCGGCTTGGGCGCGACCGCCATCTTGGGCCGTGGACGAACATCCTCGACGGCCGTTTTTGGGTCGCGCAAGAGAGGGGCGACACGATGATGCTGATCGCTCCATTCAGATAGCAGACTGGGTAGAGCTGCGTCCATTGCTTCGTCCACCTGATCACGATTCAGTTTGAGGCGAACGTGCAGGATTGCATCCAGCACCTTGTCCGAACCAAGCTGCTGATTCAGGCGACCGATGCGCCTGAGTAGCAGACCGTAGTTTGCTAGGTCCTCGTCGGTCAAACCATCCCGAATCTGCTCTTCGACAGCGTCGAGTTGGGCCTCGATGATCGTGAGCGCCGTGCGCATTCTGTCCACTGCATGGATCCAATCTATTGTAGTTCCACTCGTTTTATAGGATCGGTATACGCCGTTCCTCGAGTGGTTTTACCTCTCGTATCAACGGGCGATACTTAATGCTATTATGGCATATTTGTTAATATTTTTCAACCAATCAAAATGCCGCCACAAATGGCGGCAGATTGACAAACAAGTGCAAATCAGAGCTCACGCCCCGCCGAGCGAATAGTCAGCTCGGCGAGGCGGCTCCACACCCCATGGAGGGGTAGATCAGTTGTCCCGACCACCGACAGAACGCAAGTATGGTTCATGCGACGTCGCGATGACCGTTGGACTCTTTTCGTGACGACGAGTATATGGTTCGTCGTCCGGAATCTCGGGGTTGGTCACCACGTAAACGTGGGTTTCGGCCGACTCCAGACCATTATCGGGACCCATGCCCGTCGATTCACGAAATTCCAGCTCGCTTCTGGCACTGCTTGCCAGCTGACTCAAATTGCGAATTGTCGCGAAGAACAGGCTCCGCGTATCGGGGTCGGCGTCGGCAATGGATAGTCTATCCAGCCGTTTCGCGATCTCGGCTAGCTGCTCGGCGTCTTGCTGAACAGTCGGGGTTCTCGCATCATGACACATGGTCACCCTCTCGGTTTTTTGCTCTTGCTTGTCAACGATCATTGTTGATCAAAACAGCAACAAGCTTTATAGATCATCAATTATTATCTAGATATTATCATAAAAATCATAATTTGTCAATATATTAAAAAACACCCTCACGGGG
>JAUIGB010000031.1 GCA_030429975.1 bacterium
TAGTAACGCGGACGCATCGCTAGCAATTATCATTTCGTTTTCGCCCACGCCAATAATTAGCGGGCTGCCCTTTCGCGCGACGACAATCTTGCCAGGTTCACGAGTTGAAACGACTGCTATTCCATATGTACCCTCGACCAGTTTTAGTGCCTGACCTACTGCGGTCTCCAATGAAGTCGATTCGTCATACAAAGAATTTATCAACGCGGCCAGTACTTCACTGTCCGTCTCGCTAGCAAATTTGTGATTTTTCAGCTCGGCTTTCAGCTCTTTGTAGTTTTCGATTATGCCATTGTGTACTAGGTAGATGTCTCCCGCGCTATGTGGATGTGCGTTTGATTGCGATGGTTCGCCGTGCGTGGCCCACCTAGTGTGTCCTATCCCCGTTTTGTCGTCTTTTTCGTTTTTGCTAACCAAGCTATCGAGTTCGTCAACCTTGCCTTTTTCCCGCAATAGCGTGGCCCCGCTCGCGCCAAGCGTTACGATTCCCGCGCTATCATAGCCCCTATATTCCAGCCGATGCAGTCCCTCTATCAATACGTCTTGAGCCCATTTGGTGCCTATATACCCAACTATTCCGCACATTTGTTTCAGCCTCCTAGGATTGTATCTTTTTAGCTATTTCGCCCACTCGGTGGCTCAGATCTTTACGCGCGACCAGCAAACCGTCTTTTGTATTCACGACAACTACATTGTCCAGTCCGATTAGGGCGATGTTTTTGTCCGGGTCTTCATTTCTTACATATGCATTCTCTAGTTCTATCGTGTGTATGTTCTCGCCGTGTATATAGTTGTTGTTTTGGTCAGACTCATTAGCATCGTGTAGATCCTTGAAACTGCCTACATCCATCCAGTCAAAAGCGGCCGGCACAACCAACAATGTGTCCGCCTTTTCTATCAATGCTATATCTATAACCTCGTTTTCAAAGGAAAGGTATTTTTCTTTATATTCCTCTGGATTGTCTATAACGCTCAGGGTATCAAAGTTATTCTTTAGTTCCGGCGCGAACCTCTCTAAAGCCCTTAAAAATGTATTTACTGATCCTACGAAATAGCCGCAATTCCATAAATAGTTTCCGCTTGCCATATATCTTTGTGCAGTGTCAAAATCAGGCTTTTCTTTAAAGCTATCTACCCGGTAGACACCTTCTAACCCCTCTACCTCGCCGTTCCTTTCTATATAGCCAAATCCAGTTGCTGGATACGTGGGTTCGATACCTATAAGGACAATCTCGCCTTTTTCCGTAGAAGCACGCGCCGCATCCTCGAAACAGTACGCAAAACCACTAGAGTCGCGTACGTGATGGTCGGCATGAATAAATGCGATTGGTTCATCGTGATCATGGCGCTTTGCGACATGAGACAGAGCCGCAACGATACAGTTCGCGGTGCCCCTGCGACCCGGTTCTACCACGAAGTGATCTTCATCTAGTTCGGGTAGTTGTGCCTTTAGCGCGTCGGCATGACTGATATCTGGAACTACGTAGACTTCGCCACCCAAGCCTTTGGCGCGCTCGTACGTGTTCTGTACCATGGATTTTTCACTGGTCAGTGATAGTAGTTGTTTTGGTTTGTCTGATGTAGAGAGTGGCCACAGGCGCGTGCCAGACCCTCCGGCAATTATTACAGTAATCATGAAACGATTATAGCATTTGCACGTCAATCTATTGCAGATGTATAATAACAATTAGATTTGAAGGGAGTGTAAGATGCAGACAATTACTGTTCTAGGTGCTGGTTACGTGGGCGTTACATCCGCTGTGCTTTTTGCTCATGCAGGCTACAAGGTCTACCTGATTGAACCAATGGAAAAACGTCTAGAGATTATAAAGACTGGTAAATCGTTTTTTTACGAGGCCGGGGTAGACGAACTGCTGAGTTCTGCGATAGAAGATGGCAGACTCGTACCCACGAACGATTACAGTCTGTGTATACCGGAAAGTGATGTCGTATTCTCATGCGTGGGAACACCAGACAATCCCGACGGAAGTTCTAACCTGTCATTTGTGTTTGCGTCCGCAGGGCAAACAGCAGAGCATGCAAAGGAAGGCTTAATTTTTGTCCAAAAAAGCACGGTACCCGTAGGCACTGGTGAAAAGGTGGAAGAAGTCTTTGATAGTGCGGACAAAGATATATCATACGTATCAAATCCCGAATTCTTACGCGAAGGCACCGCCATCAGTGATACCCTTTATTTTGATCGCGTGGTAGCTGGAGGAGCTAACAAATCATCCGTAGAATCGGTGCTAGATGTATATAGACAGCTAGAATCCAAGCGGGACGATATTGCGAAGATCGCAGGAATAAAGACGTTGTCACAAAAAGGTCAGTACATAGCTACCTCCAGAAACAGCGCCGAACTAGTGAAGGTCGCGTCAAATGCCTTCTTGGCACTAAAGATTACTTTTGCCAATTCCATAGCCAAGCTAGCTGATGCTGCAGATGCCGATATAAACGAAGTTATGAACGCAGTAGGCGCTGATCCTAGAATCGGCAGGGCATTCCTGAACGCTGGGCGAGGTTACGGCGGTGGTTGCTTCCCTAAGGATGTAAGTGGACTGATATCTAGTGGTCTTTCGTACGGGGTGGATCTCAATATTATGCAAGAAGCTCAAAATGAGAATAACTCTATGCCCGGTTATATAATCGAGAAGCTCAACCATGAGTTTGACGGTGGTTTGGTCAACAAAAGAGTCGCCGTACTAGGTCTGGCCTTCAAATCTGGGACCAGCGACGTACGTAAGTCTCCGGGCGTAGCAATGGCAAACATCCTTTCGGAAAGGGGCGCCACTGTAACAGCATACGACCCGAAGGCAAACGAAGAAGCCTCTGAAGATCTGAACGACGACATTCGCGTATGTGAATCCACTGATGAAGCAATCAGCGTTGCGGACGCGGTTATAGTCGCAACGGATTGGCCCGAATTTTTGGACTACTCGTTTGAAAACTATGCAAAAAGCGCCACCGTCTTTGTAGACGCCATGAATCGTTTTTCACCAGCCGACATCAAAGCAGCGGGCCTTAAATACATAGGTGTTGGCCGTTCGTAGTTTTCTGGGGTAAAATAGTCTGTATGAAAGTTTTTATTCAGGTTCCTTGTCTGAACGAGGAAAAGACACTACCACTGGTATTTGAAAACATGCCAAAATCCCTGCCAGGAGTCGACCAGGTAGAGTGGCTGGTTATCGATGATGGATCAACCGATAGAACCGTCGAGGTCGCGAAAGAGCTGGGCGTGAAACATTTCGTACACCATACCCGCAACATGGGTCTCGCGCGAAGTTTTCGCGATGGCGTGGATTACGCCCTAAAAAACGGCGCCGATATCGTTGTTAATACCGACGGGGACAATCAATACCCCCAAGAAAAAATTGCGGAACTGGTCAAACCAATTGTTGATAAAAAGGCAGATATTGTAATTGGTGACCGACAAACCGCGAAGGTGGCGCATTTCTCTCCATTCAAAAAGCTGATGCAACGATTTGGTAGCGCCGTGGTAAATTACGCCGCCGGCACAAACCTACCCGACGCGGCCAGCGGGTTCCGCGCGTATTCCCGCGACTCCCTAATAAAGCTAAATATCGTTACCAGGTTTAGCTATTGCATGGAGACAATCATTCAGGCCGGCAACAAGAGGCTATCAATAGCCAGCGTAAAAATTGAAACAAACGAGAAAACTCGCGAATCCAGACTGTTTAAAAACATTTGGCATCATATGTTCAAATCTGGAAAAGCAATAATTCGTGTTTACCTAATGTATCGCCCGCATACGGTTTTCATGACGCTCGGCGTGATTTTGTTCTTGGTTGCGGCCTATCCATTCGTTCGTTACTTGGCCTTCTTTTTACAGGGCGAGGGTGAAGGACACCTGCAGTCACTTATTTTCGGTAGCGCGATGCTCGTTGGCTCGCTGTTATCATTCTCGTTAGTTGTAATAGCCGACCTGTTACGCACTAACAGAACACTATTAGAAGAACAATTAGAGCGACTAAAAGAACAGCAGTACAAGAAGTAGAATGCCCGAACTAATTACCCTCTTTGTACTAGTCGCTATATTTATCGCGCTATTCAAAGAACTAGTTAGTCCGGCGGTTGCATTTTTGGCAGGCCTCGCCGCTTTAGTAATAACCGGGGTCGTGTCGCCGACCGACGCGCTGTCGGGATTTAGTAATGATAGTTTAATTACAATCGCCTCGCTATTTGTAATAGCAAAGGCTATGAGCAATACGATCAATCTCAACGCGATCGCCCAAAAGGCCTTTGGAAAATCAAAAAACATCAGTGCCGGTATTGCCAGGGTTACGATTCCCGTCGCGGCTAGTTCCGCATTCGTAAACAACACTCCCGTTGTCGCTATGTTTATAAACCCAATAATAAATTGGTCAAAGCGGCACAACATTCCAGCGTCTAAATTTCTAATTCCTCTGTCCTACGCGGCTATTTTGGGCGGTACGCTAACACTGATTGGTACATCCACGAACCTAGTCGTTTCTGGGCTACTGGTCGATTTCGGATACGAACCGTTTTCTTTCTTTGAGCTCACGAAGGCCAGTCTACCGTTGGTCATAATCGGGCTAGGCATCATAATTTGGCTAGGACCAAAGCTTATTCCAGAGCGTAACTTTGCCGATTACGACAACGACGAAATTGAAAAAGATTTCGTATTTGATACAAAACCAAGAGCCGATCTAGTGGGACAAACTGTTGCCCATGCAAAGCTACGTAACCTAAAATCCGTCTTTTTGGCGGAGATCGTTCGAAAAAACAATGATGTCGTGTCTCCCGTCCAACCCGATACACAAATCCGTAGTGGCGATATATTGAGGTTTTCAGGCAACGCTACTTCTTTGGCCGAACTAGCCGACCATCACGGATTAACCCTGGTTGAGGATAAACACGCTAGGAAACTGGATTCATCATCCGTGTATGTCGAAGCTGTCGTTGGTCATAATATGTCTATGGCCGACAAAACGTTGGCTGAAATCGGTTTTCGCGCCAAATACCAGGCGGCCGTTTTGGCAATTTTTCGCGCGGGTGAAAAAATTGGTGGATCACTGGGCAGTATCAAGCTAAAGCCTGGCGATAGCCTGCTGTTAGTTGGCGACGATCATTTCGTCGATCGCTGGAATGACAGAAACGACTTTTTGTATATGCGTCAAATAGGCAAGGCAAAAACAAACAAAAAGGCCAACGCCCTAATCACGGCGACAATTCTACTAACTATAGGTCTGATTCTATTCGGTGTTCCGCTTTACATAGCCGCTCTGTCTGGTGCGCTATCTACGATAGTCCTAAAGCTACTCACGACGTCACAGGCACGCAACGCTATAGATTTCGACCTATTAATCATGATTGCGGCAGCTATTGGCGTCGCGGGCGGAGTGTCGTCTTCTGGCCTGGCGGAAGTTGTTAGCTCGTCTATTATTGATTACTTCGGTGTATTCGGATTGGTAGGATTATTGCTAGGCGTGATAATCGCGACGACCATCCTTACCGAAATTATTACCAATGTCACTGCCGCCTCGCTAATATTCCCTATCGCAATCGCCACTGCAGTACAGAGTGGCGGTGATCCACGCATGTTCGCAATCACCATAGCTATCACGGCGTCCATGTCATTTATCAGCCCTTTGGGTTATCAGACAAACACTATGGTATATAGTGCTGGTGGATATAAATTTAGCGACTTTATGCGCATGGGCATCGTACTAAATATAGTAACGACCCTAGTGTTAACGATTTTACTGGCTTGGTATTTTGGAATATTAGGATAGGTATTCTTGCCAGGCAGGGCTATTGATAGCACTCACTACAAAATTTGGATTTAGAATTTCTTGCGCAGGTTTGTATGATAGCAAACTACCGTTTAGCTGAGTCACTTTTCCTCCCGCGGCAGTAACGACTGCATCCGCCGCTCCCGTATCCCACAGCGACGTGGGTCCCAGTCTTGGATACAACGCCGCCTCGCCTTCTGCAACCAAGCACAGTTTTAACGATGATCCCATGGCAACCTCTTCGTGTTCGCCTATGGCGTCTAGTAAGTTTTGGGTTTTTTCATCTTTGTGCGAACGACTAACGACTATCTTTGGAATACTCGCCTTTGACTCTGCCGTGATGTCTATCCGTTCACCCTTCACTATTTTGTACGATAGCCCAGACTCGACATCACCACAATAATAAACATCCAGTACCGGTGCGTACACGACGCCTAGTACGGGCCTGTCGCCTGTTATTAGCGCTATGTTGACCGTGAACTCCCCGTTACGCTTCACGAACTCTTTGGTACCATCTAGCGGGTCAACCAGCCAATACGGATCAGTATCGGGAACACGACTCTCACCTTCCTCGGACAGTACATAATAGTCACTGATTTTTCCTAGCTCGGCGACAATCACATTATGCGCGGCCTTGTCGGCTCGTGTCAGTGGCGACGTGAAGTTGTCATCATGTTTTGTTTCCACGTCAAAGTCATCAGACTCGTAGACTTCCTTAATCGCGTCGCCAGCAAGCTTGGCGATGTCGATAACTTTGTCTAGCATTTCTTTCCTGTCGCTCATTCCGGATTCGCC
>JAUIGB010000010.1 GCA_030429975.1 bacterium
TAACGATGGTGGGTGCAAAGCAGAATGGTAAGGTTGACACCTTCAGGGTCGTGTTGGGTGGCGTGTTTTTCGTTATCACGCTAGTTATCTTGGCTATCACCATCAATATGGGAATTGAGGTATTCTCGTGGCCGAGGTATTAATAACAGCCACAATTGCAACGTTGTTGCTTGGCGCACTAGCTTTTTTCACGTTGCGCGAGGCGTATGAGTCATGCAGGTTCAATACCGGCATCTCCGACATTGTAATTGGCATTTGGTTCGGTATCGTTGGACTTGCCTGTATTGCCGCGGCTGCTGGATGTATTGTCGAAGCGGTACGGTGCATCATGCGCCAATGAGCTGAAATAAGCACTAGAAGAAGCGAACAAGGATAGGAGTACGGATGTCAAGAATTAAGCTGAACCTCGCGCCAACCTTGGGCGAGGTTATCGCAGGAATATTTATGTTTCTGTGCGTGCCAGGTCTCACGCTGATCGGAATGATGTTTCTGACCACAAAAGAAACATTGACGTTCGAGGCTGCGCTATTCGGTGGTATTTTCATCGTGATGGCAGTCGCGATGGCACTGGTCGCCGCGTTCGTGTCGATGGTAAAGCGCGATGAGTTTCGCGAAACCGAATTCATCACGTTTGGCGAGCTGTTTCCGATGTCGTGGCGCTTATAATAGCGACACACGAATCGGGGGCGAGATAGTGGACTCATTTCTCCTCTGTCTCCCCCAACTAACCTTCTAAATATATTTAGGATGATAGTTGCGGGAGAAATGCGATATTATAGTACTAATGTTACACAAGGCCCACCCTTTGCGAATATTTGCGTTTTCTGGGATTATTTCCGTCCTCATTGCCCTGGCCGTGATTTATTTTGGCGGTATAGGTCTACTGTGGCTGTTTATAATACTAGCTATTTTGGAAGTGACGTTTAGCTTTGATAACGCCGTGATCAACAGTAGGATACTCTCGCGTATGTCAAAGATATGGCAAACGCTGTTTTTGACCGTTGGAATATTTATCGCCGTGTTCGTCGTCCGTTTCGCTCTGCCCATTTTAGTTGTTCAGTTCGCTACGGGGTTGTCGTTTATGGATGTGGTTCACCTAGCACTCAACGATCCCGTGAAGTATGGTGACGAATTACACCATGCCGCGCCGGTTATAGAGGCTTTTGGTGGCACATTCCTACTAATGCTCGGTATCAGTTACTTCCTCGATCATGACAAGGTAGTGCATTGGTTGCGACCACTAGAAAAGCAACTAGCCCGGGCTGGAAAAATACGATTTATAAAGTTAATTTTCATGGCGCTAGTCCTGGCGTTTTTGTTCCTGACCGTGGACCCAGAACTACGAGATACAGTGATGTTCTCTGGTCTTTTGGGAATCGTATTGCAATTTGGCCTACATTCCATGTCGGTATTCTTCGAAAAGACTTTTGGAAATACCAATTCATCGGGTCATTTGATAGGCTGGGCGGCGTTCGCGTCGTTCATGTATCTGGAAGTGTTAGACGCCTCGTTTAGTTTTGATGGCGTGATTGGAGCCTTTGCCATTACGACTAGCGTGCTGTTAATCGTCGCGGGACTAGGCGTAGGAGCCTTCTGGGTGCGCTCTATGACGATTTACCTTATGAGGGCGGGTACATTGGCAAAATATCGCTATCTCGAGCACGGAGCGCACTGGGCAATCCTGGCGCTAGGTATCGTTATGTTGGCGAAGTTATATCATCTTGAGTTGCCCGAAGCGGCGACGGGTTCGCTAGGTCTCGTGTTTATCTCGACCGCCGTAGTGACGAGTATTTTGGAAAAACGTCTGGGTGAAAAAACTCATGCTTGAGGTGCGAGGGGCTTACAAGTATACTGCCTGATAGATCACCAACCGGAGGGTCTACCCTGCTACGAGGTTCTCGTAGTGAATGGCGAAAGGACCGACTCCCATGTCGTGGTTCACCAGTAAGCCAGCCGCCGAATTGCCGACGGATCCCGCCCGGGCAACGCCTTGGCAGTTGTTCGTCGCAGAGATTAAGCTCGGGCTCCTAGAGAGTCAGTTCCCCTGGATTTTCGGCAAGGCCTGGCCATGGTCAAAGCCGGCGGAGTAATCCGCCGGCTCGTCCCATTTAGGGACTATTTGCAATCCCTGCAGAGTCCTCTGATTTCGAACGTGTGGTCCGTTTCCGAGAAACCATTCTCTCTTGCGACGTCACTTACTACTGTTTCAATGTTTTTTGAGTGAATATCTATTAGATTGCCGCATTTGGTGCATGAAAGGTGGTGGTGGTGTTTTTTGAACAGATCTGTTAATTCATATTTCTGTTTCCATCCTATGGGAACTATCTTTACTATGTTTTCGCGCACGAATAAATCTATCGTACGGTATACACTGGTGCGCTCGGATATGGGGCACTTTTTGATCAGTTCACTGATAGATAGCGGGGCCTTGCTGGATTGCATAGCTAGAAAAACCTCTCTTCGGGGCGTAGTGAGGCGTAGCTTTTTCTGTGCGAATAATGATTCGAGCTCTCTTTCCATAGTTGCATTATACCATCTTATTGCAACAAATTTGCAATAAGATATCGTTTGGGTTTATGCTAACTAAAGCAAAATAAACGAAAGAGATAATACATGGAAATGATACTAATGATATTGGCGATTCTAGCTGGTAGTGCTATTTCACTGGCTGGTGGCGCGTTAATATTCACAACTAAAAAAAGACGGGACAGAGCGTTACTTATTGCTATGCCCTTTGGTGCGGGCGCGTTGCTCGCGGCGGCATTTTTTGATTTGCTGCCAGAGGCCTTTGAGCAGGCGCCCGTCGACGAGACGTTGATATGGGTTCTGGTTGGATTTTTGGCGTTTTTCCTATTCGAACGAAGCGCCAGTTGGTTTCATGCGCATCATGAACACGATCATAGGGGCAAAGACTCTGCCCAGCGAAAGCTGATTATACTGGGTGATCTGGTTCACAATGCTATCGATGGCGTGGCAATCGGCGCCGCGTTCGTGGTGAATCCAGCACTGGGCATCATCACTACTATCGCCGTGAGTGCCCACGAAATACCAAAAGAACTGGGTACGTTTGCCCTATTGCTGTCACGAGGATGGAAGGACAAAACTGTCTTGTTAGCGAATATAGCTACCGCTGTAGCCACAATTGTTACTGCCGTACTGGTGTTTTCCTTGGGAAGTGCCGATCAATTCCCAGCTGCGGCTATTTTGGCCGCGACGGCTGGATTCTTTATATACATCGCCGCGAGCGATATAATTCCTGAAATCCATGAACAATCACACCGACCCGGTATGATTCAGGCGGGCATGTTGGTTATAGGTGTGGTTTTGGTGGGTTCACTCATCACCGTTCTCCATTCGTCGGAGTTACACGGTCATGACCACGAACCGAGCCATAGCCACATAGAAGAGCACCATGATGAACACGATGATGAGCACTAAATCCTATGGCTAGTAATTGAGTGATTATCGCCAACGAAATCGTCGATTAATTCGACGATTTTTGGCAAGATATCGCTTTCCGCCTTCTCTCTTTCGGTGCTGGAAAAACTAGATAGGACAAAATCATGGTCTCCTATTTTTTCGGTTAGATCGTTACGGGTGCCTACTCGTATTCGCATGTAGTTTTCGCCCAAGCTGGCGTTGAGTGATTTGATGCCATTGTTACCCGCATCCCTACCCTTCTCGCGAGTGCGAATAGTTCCGAAAGGTAGTGACAGATCGTCATGAATGACCAGAAAGTTATCGGTTGGCACTTTGTAAAAATCTGCTATTGCCCTGGCTGAGCGACCCGTTTCGTTATAAAAAGTAGTCGGTTTTACTAGTAGTACCTTGTCCTCTCCGCCTCCAATCTCAGCGATATCGGCGAACATTTTTTGTTTCGAGACGAATTTTAATCCTTTTTGGTCCACATAATGATCAAGCGCCATAAAACCTACGTTGTGGCGAGTCCGCGTGAATTCTGTTCCTGGATTTCCTTGTGCGAGTATAACCTTCATATGTCCTAGTATACCCTGTATAATAGGTATCAATGACCAATAAAAGAAAATCAAAGCGCGCGAGTCGAAAGCAAAGCACGAATCAAAAACTATCGTCGTTATTTCGAATGTCGCGCGAACAGTTGAGGCAGAAAAAACTTACTGGTGGCGGTTTGCACAAGACACACAAAGACGTACCAAGGGCCGAAGTAAAGCGCAGAGCTTTTCGTGACCAACTAGACGTCAGCTAGAGCCTTGTATCAGGGGGATATTGTCAGGCTCCGAAAAGCATGTTATAAATACACAGTACTGATCGCACGTCGAAAGGCACCTCTGGTGAAACGATTTTTCAAGAGCGCGGGATTCGTGTTCTTATCGGCCGTCATGGCTCTGGTCGTGGCGACGCTCGGGATGAACATCCTGGGCATCGGAATGCCACTGATGTGGTGGTTCCTGTGACCAATCAGACGAGCCTAGGCATAGCCGGTTTTCCGGTTCCCTGCCTAGGTTCTATTTTTATATGATAATTAACGGCGTCTTTTGGTCGGGAGGGCGTTGATTTGGTCCAGATTCTCACCCTTATCTATAATCATGAAGAGTTTTTCTGGTCCCAGTCCGGCATCGTATAGTCTCTCGGTCATGCTATTGCGATGTGCTAGTCCATAAGTCAAGTATCCAACAGGCCTACCATCGCTTGTTCGCTCAATTGTATCCGGATCATAGATAGCTAGTCGACCCAGGGTATTGTATATGCTAGCAATCGCCGAGTTTTCGCGCACGTCATTTGAATCTATCGCAATTCGCCAGAATGTATCACGAGCAGTGAGTATCTTGAGAAGAGTCTCGTCAGACGGCTCTTGCTCAAGCAAGCATAGCCTAGCCCAGTCATCCTGTACCCAAAAAAGATTATCGATCGCGAGTCCATCTCCTGAATAGTCGGTATAGTCCGCTAAGATCGTTGGACAGTTTTTCTCCGCCACGCCATCTAGCATACGCATAGCAAAGCCTACAGAACGAACCGCTATGTCATCAGTCTGTTCTTTTCGCCTGCGTTTTATTGCCTGTAGGATATTCTTCGCCTCTGAAGTGTATTCTCCTTCGCGTAAGCGTATGTCCGCCATTTGTTCCACCATGTGCGCGACGTCTAAAAAGTTATGGCGAGTGTAACCCTCGCGGAACACTAGCGTGTCGGGCTCGATACAGCCTAGGACGTCGTCGGCGTCTTGCGCGGTTCGGTGACTATGAAAGATACCATTTAATTCGATCGAGGGTTTCGCGCGCCTAATCTTGTTCATTTTTAGCCTTTTTTAAGCGGTTGGCTTTGATTTGCTTTTCATCTCGAAAGCTAAACTTTATCGGCGTGCCAGAATAGTCGTAGGCTTTACGAATAATCTTTTCTAAATACCGTTTATACGACCAGTGAAGGTACTTTAGATTACTGCCGTATATGACGAACCAAGGTGGGTTCGTGTCAGTGTGAACCATATAACGAAGCTTGGGATGAGTGTTTTTTAGTCCGGCTGGCGGGTGTTCTTGAATGGCGCGACCTAGTAAGTCATTTAACATTCGTGTCCTGGTCTCTTGTTTGCGTCGTTTGTCGATATCCAATGCTAGGTCAAAAAGTTTGGTTACGTTTTGGCCGGTGACGGAACTCGTGAAAATCAATGGAGCCCAAGGTACAAAGTCGAATGTGCGTGAGATCCGCGGTGCTATGGAGTCGCGCGTATAGGCGTCTTTGTCCTCTGCGATATCCCATTTGCTGACCACCATGACCATGCCCTTGCCGGCTTCGTCGATGATGCCCGCTATGCGCTGGTCTAATTGAGTGTTCAGTTCGTTGACGTCCATTAGCAATAGACATATGTCTGACTCTTCTATGGCTTGTAGAGTACGTAGCACGCTGAACTTCTCTATGCCCACCTCTTGCTTGCCTGGCTTTCGCATGCCTGCTGTGTCTAGAATTTCTATATCGCGTTTATCGTATCTTACGGCGACACGGTTTATGTCGCGAGTCGTACCGGCCAGATTGGCCACGATTGCCTGTTGTTTGCCGGCCAATGTATTAAACAGACGTGACTTGCCTACATTTGGTCGCCCTACCAACGCTATTCGCAGTACGTCGTCCAGTTTGTTGTCGGTAACGGCGGGAATCTCGCTTGTAACGCGGTCTAATATCTCGTGAATGCCGCGTGCGTGTTCGGCGCTAGATCGAATCATAGTAGAGATACCTAGTCGACGGAATTCGTCGTTTGGCAGGGCTTCGCGGAGGTCGGTCTTGTTCACTACCAGCATGACTGGTTTTTTACTGCGCAGTGCCTTTTTGGCGATTTGGCGGTCGCTGTCGCTGGGATATTGGGTGCTGTCTACGACCATGAGTATGACGTCGGACGCGTCTACTGCCTCTGTGATCTGCTCTTGAATGGTTGCTTCGAATTCGTCCTCGGCAGATTTTAAGCCAGCCGTGTCGACTAGCCAGAAGTTATTTCCGTTATGCTCTACTCTTCCTATAACGCTGTCGCGTGTTGTTCCAGCCTCGCGAGCGACGATAGCCTGATTCGCTCTGACTAATCGGTTAAAAAGCGAACTCTTGCCTACGTTCGCCTGTCCAATAATCGCAACTGTTGGTAATTTGTTGGCCATAATTAATCAGTACCATTATAACAGAGGTAGCATATCTTGACAATAGCAAATTATAGTTTTGTAATTTGCACATGAAAGGTTGCGCCCCAGGCAATGCCTGGGGCTAGTTGGTGAAGCTGACTGGCTATACGGAACCACGGAATATGGTTACGTCGTAACGCTGGTCGAGCTCCTCGGAATGTTCTCTCCAAGTCGAGACGTAGAAGTCCAACTCCAGAGGCGTGCTACCTGGACGCAAGAAGCCTCCGTACAGACGCGGGAACCGCTGCTCCGTTATCTGCACCTTTTTATTACCCCAATCCTCACTGGGGTGGGGTGCCGTATGGGTGACGATTTGCCAGTTGAGTTCGCCGGTGTCGGGGTTCACCCCATACTCCAGTAGACTCAGAACCCACAAATCATCGGCTACCTTCATTAGCGATGGCTCGCCGAAACGCCCGCTCAGTATTGGTTTGGCTTGCTCCTGGGGTCCCCAGCGCTTACCGTTCCAGTACGAATAGGCATCCTTTTCCAGTAGTCGATTCCAACGAACGCGCATCATCATAATCGGACCCGTTTGCCTTCCGGCGCGCGTTGTCACGATATAGACCCACGGGCCATCACGGTGCATCGACCACATCTGATAAGGGTCGGTGTTATCCGCGTTGTTTGGCCAAATAGGTCCGATGTCACGGTCAAAGAACTGGCCATCACGGCTGTGCGCTAGCCCAGCGTAGTGCGTGGTCCAGTCGGACTCCCCTACGTCGTGCCAGTGGTCGATGCTCATGAACGAAATTATTTCGTCGCCAGTTTCGGGAAAGCTGATACCGTCGTTTGGAATAACGGAGTGCTCTTGACCGGTATACCAGCGATTGTCCATGACTCCACGAGCCACGCCATTGGGGCCGATATTCGCCGCGCCCGTAAAAGCAAACGGGTCGTCGCTACCTTGCGTTACGTCAGAATATAGAATGACAGGCGATCGCCAGCCGTTTGCTCCTACTTGATTTGCGGGGTCTCTAATTTCGAACGTATCGCCAAAAGCGTGGGCAAAAGTACCGTCAGCCCGCCTGTAGACTACGCCCAGGTCGGTGCCACAGACACGATATTGCCTACATGCGTCTAAATCAGCTCCAGTGATGCGCTCTATCTCGACCGCAGGTCCTGGCGGGGATATCTCCTCCCAGTTCGGCGTAGATATGGAGCGCGGTTGCACGATTTCGGGTGGCTGTGTAGCCGACCCGCAAGATACCGCTACAAGTGCAGTAGCGATTAACGCGATCAAACGAAACACAGCCCTCACCTCCTAGTAAAGTTGCGCTATAGGTCTATAGCTATGTATATTATATCATGGAATAGATAAATTTGCAACCTGACCGGGGTCCTCGGGCGGTTTGATGCCCAAATCTCGCATGATATGCCCGACGAAATACCAAATTAACTCACCCTTATCACCCTCTGGTGCGTCGTGTTCCCATTCTCGTTTCCAAGAAGATACCGACATGATTACATTATCCGCGGTTGATGCTGGATGGACGTATCCGCCATATGGAAATTCTAGTTGATGCCATGTCAGTTGCGTCACGGGGTCTAGCCACTCTCCGGATGGTCCGTCATCGGGGTTTTTCAATGTTTGTGTAACGATCTTTGGCAAGCCGCTATAATCCGCGTATGCTAATACCCAGTTTCCATCCGAAATCTTGCGTAGTGACGGTTCGCCAAAATGACCCTCCATGATAGGCTCGGCATCCTTTTGCTCTCCCCATCCATCGCCATTCCAATAGGTGTATGCATCTTTTTCTAGGATTTTGTTGTGTGGAACGCGAAACAACATCATTGGTCCCGGCTGTCTACCTGCCCGGACACTTACTACGTATACATGATTGCCGTCTTGTTGCATCGACCACATCTGGTAAGGATCCGTGTTATCCTCGTTATTTTCCCAGATTGGTCCTGTTAATTCGAAGGTTTTACCGCCGTCATCGCTCCAGGCAATTCCCGCCTGATCGGTTTTCCAGTACGGCCTGCCTCCTTTGATATTTTGATATGAAATTGCTATGTCGTCGGTGCCAGGGATGGCCACCCCATCCGTTATAGTGTGTCCCCATCCAAACAAATCTGGCGCTATACCTTCACTATCAGTACCTAGTGCACTATCGAATTCGATTGGTTTGCCGTGTGTTGGTATTTCGTCTGTCACCAAGGCTGTTTGAGGGCGGTATTTATCATATCCATCTGGTAAGTCTGGTAGATGTGGTCCCGCCGACTGGAATGAATCGCCAAATAGATGCAGATACCTACCATCGTTTAGCTCGACTATAGCCCCTAGGTCGGCACCACATACTCGATGCACTTCGCAGGATTGCATGTCAGTTCCAGTATCCCTGGTTACGTCATTTATCATTAGTGGTGGCGGTGGTGGCTGATTAATCACGACAGGTGTTGGCTCCGCTTCCTCGATCTCTATATCCGGTTCGTATTCCGAGAAATCTGGCGCAGACGGCGCTGTTCCGAGTGATTCAGGGCGGTCATGGATGGTGGACGAGGGCACGATTAGCACTGCCGCAGTCGCTGTTAGGCCAATTGCTTTTTTCAGCCACGGGGATAAACGATGTTTTACCCCTTTTTCCATCAACTCATATGACATTGATGTATGTATTATATCCGTAATCTGTCAAAAAGCTTATAATTTACTGGCAATTTTGATCTGACCGGGTGCTAACTCACCGATGGTATAAGGTCCAAAATCGGTACGATGTAGTTTTGACACCACATAACCTAGCGCGCTGAAAGTCCGTCGAATTTGCCGATTACGTCCTTCACTCATGGTCACAATCCAGTTCGCTCTGGAATCATCCATGCGTTCCAGGCCCAGCTGACTTTGGCCGTCATCGAGGTTAACACCGATGTCGGCTATCATTTGTTGGTGGAGGGGCTCTAATGGCTTATCAAGCAATACGTTATATCTTTTGACTTTTGCATATCTAGGGTGTGTCATGGATTGAGAGAAATCTCCGTCGTTTGTCAGTAGAATTAGGCCGCTACTGTCCCGATCCAGTCGCCCCACCGTTTTTAGAGAATGATATTTGCCGGGAATAATGTCATAAATTGTTGGGTCACTGCCCTGTGCTCTCCTTGAGCAGACATAGCCAACTGGTTTGTGGAACAGTAAATACTCCATGCTTGTCGAATCATCAATTAAGTTCCCGCGTAAACGGACTTCGTCTCCGGGACTTACCTGTACGCCAATCTTGGCAATCTGGCCATTTATCGTGACCTGATTTTTATCTATAAACTCATCAGCTTCACGCCGGGATATTCCGGCGTGAAGCGCTAGATATTTATTCAATCTAATTGAGTCGCTATCGTTACTCATCAGGAGTAATCATAGCACACACTACTAAACTGCTGGCGCGCCAGGAGCTGGAGGAGTAGTGTTATCGTCACCTGCTGGTGGTACCGGTGGAACTGGAGGTACAGGTGGAACACCTGCGTCACCGCCTACAGGAGGCACTGGTGCCTCTGGAGCTGGTGCTTCTGGTGTTGGTGGAACTGGAGGTACAGGTGGAACACCTGCGTCACCGTCACCTGCTGGTGGTACCGGTGGAACTGGTGGAACGCCACCTGCTGGTTGGTCAGTTGTTGGGGTTGTTGGATCTGTTGGATTCATTGCATTTTCTCCTAAGTTAGATGGTCTTGGTGATGAAAATGGTGCCGTAGGTTGCGGCATTTCATTTTCTAGTTCGGTTGGCTGGGGCGGTAATGGACCTGCGTCCTCATTCCCCGGTGCCGGTGTCGCAGAGTCGCTACTATCACTAGTAGCCGATGGCGCTGCGTCCTCGCCTGCATGCTCCGTGGACTCCTCCTTGTTGTTATTTGTTTCATCTGATTGGCCAGTTGAGCTATTATCATTCGACGCGGCAGTGGTTTCTGCTGAGTCGTTCGGTACGGAATCTCCACCGGGCGCTGCCGCAGTAGATTCTTCTGGTTTTGGTGCTTCTTCTGGTTTTTCCGCGGCATTGGTAGCTGGAGAATCACCCTTTGAGCCCATGACTTCGTGGACTGTTTGGACGACGTCTTCAATCCCAACCTGTGACTTTACTAGGTACTTGTCGGCACCTAATTGTTCACCACGGGTGCGCTGATCATCACTAGATAGCGCTGTCATCATGATTACCTTGATGTCACGCGTTTCTGTCGTGCTACGCAAAATATCCAGCATATCAAAGCCACTAATTTTTGGCATCATAACGTCGCTGATTATGAGCTCTGGTTTTTCTTTGATAGCCATGGCCAGAGCTTCTTCGCCATCGCCTGCCGATACAATGTCAAAACCTTCCGCCAGTAGGCGCACGCCATAAATTTCGCGCAGGCTTTTATCATCTTCAACCAATAATATTTTTGTCATATCTCCTCCATTCTACTAAAGCGTTAGCGAAAATGCTATACCCCTTATGATTTTTATTGATTATTTTGAGTTGGATGTTGATTTGCATTTTGTGGTCCCATCGCGGGCGTGCTGTTCGGCTGCCCTACAGGGGGCGTGGTAATAGGTGGCGCTTGTTTGGGTACTGCGGTCGGCTCGGGTTCTAGAATAGGGGTTGAATCGTCGGCAGTTTGTTCAGGATTAGTCTCTATTGCTTGTGGCGCGGGTGGAGAGGTCTGGGGCTTTGTGGGTGCTGGAGTTGGCGTAGATGTAGGGACGGCTATTGGTTTTGGTGTTTGGGTGGGTGGTGGTGTTGGTTGTGGCACGGGGGTCGGAGGTTTTATGTCGGCAGGCACTGGGTTGACGGGTGGTTGAGGCGTGCGAGGAGGCGGAACTGTAGGTGCTGGCCGGGGTGGTGGCACCGGTGTTGGTGCTTGCTTTGGCGCCGTCGGTGGTATGACCATTCTATCTTTGTTCCGCATAGGCTCGGGTTTATTAGAAGAATTACCTCCCAGTAACTGATCGGCTGGGTTGGGCGCGGGCGCCTTTGCGACTGGAGTTTTATATGGCATGGATTGCGAGCCAGATTTTCCGCCTTTTTCTTTGCCCTTGGCGACTATAATTGGCGTGTTCAGAGCTATCTGACGATGTTTTTGAGTCTCGGCATCTACCTTTGACTTGTCTATGTATTTATTGTTGTCTTCTGGTTTCGCGACTTCGGCCGATGCTGCTTCTATGCGTCGTTGCGCTTCCATGTGTGAAATCCTAGGTAGTTCGACAAAGAAAGTTGAACCTTTTTGGAATTCACTCTCCACCCATATACGACCTTCCATTGCCTCTACCAATCGTCGGCATAGGTATAAACCTAGTCCGGTACCGCCAATTTCGCGAGTATCACTATTATCTACACGATAAAATTTCTGGAATAAATGCGGTATGTCTTCTGTCGGTATTCCAATTCCACTGTCTTTTATCGCGACGACGGCATGATCGTCATCACCATGAAGGTCGACCACTACTTCGCCCTGTTTTGTATATTTGATGGCGTTTTCGACGAGATTATTTAGTATCTCGCGCAAATGATCAGCGTCCACGTCTACGTAGTACACTGGTTCTAGATTCTTTAGCCCTCCAACCTCGTCTCCGACTGGTTTAAAGAATAATGTCAGCCCTTTTGCCTCAGCTTTTGGCTTTAGACCGCCTACGATTCCGTCAGTGAACGAGACTAAGTCTATGACCTTTGGATTATTCTTTAATCTTCCATCGTCAGCCTTGGTCACGTCCAATAAATCTTGGAACAAATGCCCTAAATGCTGGGCGGACTCGTGAGCTTTTGATATATATTCACGGGCTTTGTCGTCGATCTTGGCGGTAGCCGGATTGAGTGCTAACCCTAGATATCCCTCTATAGAAGCGACTGGCGTGCGCATTTCGTGGCTGGCGGTACTAATGAACTCGGCCTGCTCTTTTTCGTCCTGTTGCTCCTTGGTGATATCTCGGAACACAATTATTCCACCTTCGCCTATGCGACCTATCGGAGAAACGACTAGTTCAATGTTAAGTTTTTTGCCGGCGTTTGTTTGTAATACTAAATCTTCACGACGCACGGACTGGTTGGTTGATAGTACCTCGAAGACAGGGTCTTTGGATTTGTCGAGAGCGCTTCCATCCTTGGATAATAGTTGCAGTACGGACTTGTAGTCCAGTCCTATCGCGTCTTGCTTGCCCCATCCTGTCATGCGAATGGCCGCAGGATTAATCAGTTCTATATTACCCTGGTTGTTTATTGCTATAACGCCGTCACTGATAGCTCCGATGACCGTATCGGATTTGCCGGATACCTGGTTGAGTTCACTAGCTAAATCATAGTAGGCGCGCTCATTGGTCTTTTCGTTGCTTGCCTTGCTGTGCCACAAGATTTGACTGACTATCACGGGCAAAAAGCCCGCCAACGCTATTCCGATAATCACCTCTTCTACTAGTAAACCTTCATACCATAGCCACACTGTATATCCAGACAGCCCTGCTAGTAATACGCCAACAATCCATACCCCGAACGTCCCCGCGAAGATAGATGTAATCATCCATAGCGCCAAAAATGGCGAATCGTACGTACCGGTTGATACGGTCAAATAACCGACCGATCCCAGTAGTAGGGCGTATGCGAATAGCGCAGTCAATATCCTGACACTGAACGACCTCTCGGGCACGACTAGATACGAAAGCGTGGCTATTATCATGCTGATGACACTAATGCCAACGGCAAACATTCCGATTTCGTAGCTACCTATACCTCCTGTATTAGAAAACACAAACAAGGCTATGATGATGGCATTAATAATCAAGGTCGCTTCACATACGCGACGATGCCAAAACGGTGTTAATGTCAGTTGTTTTATGTTGCCTCCCCTTTTTGACTGACAGGCCCGAGCCACTCCACGCCCACGTTGGTCTATACGCAAAAAACGCCACCCAATCGATATAGATTAGCTCAAGCTTTATTATGGTCGATTCTTGTGCCTAAATCAAGCAAAAATGAAAATATTAAAACAGAGTTGCTTCGCTATTTTCGTCAGAGAAATTTCTGGAAACTAAATCAACCATTCTGCGCCCATAGGCTTCGTCGCAGTATAGGTGCAGCTTTTTTCTGCCGCTATCATCAACATGGACTATACATACGTATTCACAGTCTGGTTCCGTTACCACTGTCACGTATTGGTTGCCGTCGACATCCACGTCGCGTACACCTTGGAATTTGTCATAGCCGATATTGGTGATGAACTGCGTTATCTCACTATTGCTATCTAGTTTATGATTAAACACTTTTGTTTCGCTGCCTTTTTCAAATAAGTTGAACTGTATACTGTCAAATCCGTCTGGGGCGTTGTCGTATATCTCGTCCAGTTCCACTCCGCCCGACACTACCCACATCTGCCCGTCGTTTATCAATAGACAATCTTCTGATCGTTGCTTTGGCAGTATGCTTTCTGGCGCGTCATAGCTTAGCGACTCCATCAGTTCCTTTTCTATCTCGGGTAGCAACTGATAGTTCAAAACGTCCAGTATTATTTGTCGAGATTTTGATTTTGGGTCTGCCAGCTCCATCTGCATGATTCTGGCACGATCAGTGACGCGTACATGCTCTGATTTGGTTATGATATTGTCAGTAATCATATTCATGACGGGTCTTACTATTTCTTCCGTCATTAGGCCACGCGCGAATTTGGCGCGATCCCTTTCGTTCATAAAAGCCTGCGCGATATTAAACTTTGCGCCCCGTTGGTATGCCTCTGATATCTCGTCCGCATAATGGCCGAATATAAAAGGTTTGTAGATATGTAACGAGTTGGTCACGGTTTTTCGCGCGCATTCGTATATCTCTGGATTGATAGATAGTATATCGACAACATAATCCTTGCCTTCCTCGGGGTTTTCGGGATCGTAACGATCCTCTAGGTCTTGGGTCAATACATCGAATACTTTGTTGAACATATGGTTGAGCGTTGCCAGCCACATATCATGCTTGTCGGAGTCGTGACGATACGCATAATTGGAGTTATTGAGGGTTTGTAGGATTCCAGATAGTCTGGTCAGGTCTTCGTGACCGCCTAGGTATTCATCTATGTATGTATCGAGGAATGCCCGTATCGTAGCCGGTGGATTATTCGGTTTTCGCTCTGCTGGTGGGTCGTAGAATTCATCGAGCATAAAAATGCTCAAGGCATCTCTGATATCCCTGGCTATATCCATGTCCGTCACCGGCTGATCACCCAATCCTAGCGGTTCTCCATGTACGCTATCTAGGTCGACTATCGCTCCTAGTGCTGTCAGGTTGCCAGCGTAAACGAATCCATGGGTTAAGTCCGCGCCATGCAGTCTGGCGAGATTTCTGGCCACGTTTGGTGCTAGGTAGTTTTTTGTATATCGTCTAATATCTTGTGCGTTTTCTACGTCCAGCGGTTCTTCCCCGTCGAATAGTAAGCGCATGTTAATTTGTTCGTACACTCTGGCGAGGCGTTTCTTGTCCTTAATGTCCCCCAACCTATAGGGGCTGTCCGTCGCGCGTAGAGATATATAAAAAGTCGTGTCCTGGAACACTGCCATCATGCCGAGTCGCTCGGCGATTGTCTGCTTTTCCTTCGGCTGTCGTTGTATGTATTTTTCGATGATGCGAATTTTGTAATCGGCCAAGTCTATCAGTTCATGGTGGTCTGTCTCGTCGTCCGCCAGTGGCCATGGATATTGATCAATTTTTGGCTCGGCGATTCCCAATATTTTTTCTGTCGATACGCCGATTTCACACAGTAACCGCGAGGCTTTTAATACCCTCTCGATGATGGCGCTTTCTTGTAGGCCATATGCTATATATCTGAGCGCCGCCGTCGGATGTTCTGTCACGTCGGGACTTGTAAAATTGTTGCCTTTTAGCGACGTCGCCTCGTAGGTATTACCATATTCGTCTGTCCACGGTCGGTTGAATACTTCGTCGGTTAGCATATATGAACGTCCGTGCGTGCTGCTGGGGCGCTTCATGATGTCAGTTGCCCTGCCCATTCGTCCTCCATCATTAAAAGGTAGCGAGGGCTGATCGGCATCCGGACTGGTTAGCATTATGGGAGGATTGGTCAATAGACTACGCAGTGTTCGACGAGGAATCGGGCAACCTTCAATATCTTGCGGTATCTTTAGATCTTTTACCGCGCTTATTTCATGAGCTTTGATTCTGCGACTGACAGTCATGTCGTGTGGTGGATTAGTGGTTTCTAGTGCTTGCGACCGCTGGTATTGATAGCGTTCGTGTCAGTAGGTTTATCTTCCTCTGTCTTTGCTACTACCTTGTATGAATCTGGTGCTAGTCCGGCGTATGTTTCTTCTTTGCCAGAGACCCAGCCGAATTCCTCGTCTGTCAGCGGCGGTTCAACGCGACCTGCTTTTTCCGCTTCTAGTACATTCATGCAAGCTTGGTACATCTTGCCATAAAAATGGCTTGTTGGTCCCGTTGCTGTTTCGCGAGATTGTTCTGCCGTGGCCAGTGCATCCAACAATACTGCACTATTTACCGCTTCTCGGCCTGCTAGTTGTTGTACGTTATCGATTCGCTGATCAAAAGTTGATACTTCGTGATTCTTTCGGCCTCTACCAAAGATTCCCATTACTGATTCTCCCAATGTTAACTATTTAAACCTGACTATAACATGAAAACTAGCTGAGAGGTAATGCTTATGCGGAGCATACTGCTCCGCCGCTCCGGCGGTTTTCTCGTTTCATGACATAATTTCATAAATTGATAACGGCCCGTACCTCCAGTGGAGATACGGGCCGTTTTTGGTAGAAGGAACAAGGGTCAGTAGTTAAATATGTCCGGACGCAGAATGATCAAACTGCGCAGTTGAGTCAGCTGGTATTTCCGATAACCGGCTTTTTCCAGCTCTTCGTGCCAGCTACGCAATAGAGGCGATGCCTCTAGCGCTCGCGCATAGTTATCGGATGCCGCGTCGTTGACGAACACAAAGCGCATTGCCTCGATGACGGCCTCCATCATGTTTTCCAGTGGGGGCTCGCTGTCGCGCCGATTCTGCCTACCAAAGTAGCCATTTTCTATCGCGCGATCACCTAGGGTCAGGAGATAGTTGTATATCTGGTCTGGGGTATCCACCTTTCCGGTTTCGTCCACCAGTCTCAGTATAGCTACTCTGAGAGCCCAGTTGAGTTGTCGTAGCTCGTCCTGGTCGCAGTCACCCTGTGCGACCTTTTGCAGGGTCGCTTCGATGACATCGATGGCATAGCCAGTTCGCTCCTTGTCGTTGAACAGAGGGCTTTCCTCTATTAACGAGATGACGCTGTCGATTGCACGGCTATCCGCGTCCTCGTTCATGGCGACTTCTCCGTGCGCGACGCGATCGGCGAAATCACGGAACTGTCGTTTGCACATCGTCTCGACCTCGGCGTTGTACGCCTTGCGCATTGCCTGAGTCGCATGGCGATACTTGAGCTTGGTTTCTTGGTAGATTGGACGCTCAAGCCAGTCGAGGTTGTTGATGACTTCGTACAGATGCTCGCGCTCGTGTTCCGTTAACTCCATGTTGTGGATGATCGCGAACATGTTACGTGACTGCTGGTAGTGGCCCTTTTCGACCATCTCGCCTAGCCTATCCAGACGATAGTCGACCTGCCTGCGCAGGGCCTCGTACTCGTCACGACGCGACGCGCTGGGTTCTAGCAGGTACGCGTGCGCGTATCCGCCGTCCAGCACTGGTACGTTCATGCCACTCGCTCCGACGTTTAGTCGAATCTTTTCACCTATCATGACAGTTTTGCCCGACAGGTTTTCGTACACGCCATCAGCGAACACCATGATTCCGAGTTGAGACCAGATGACGTAATTGATGCCATTGGTCCCACGAATCGCGAACGATTGCTTGTAGCCCTCGAACCGGCCGTAGCTCCATTTGCTATCGTAAACACCCATGAGCGTGCCCTCGATGGTCACTGGCATGCCATCGGGCATCGCGACGATTTTATCGGGCGTTGGGTTCACGGGCGTCAGGGTTAGTTCGATATCCCTGACGACATATCGATGACCGACGTGAATTTGGTCGCCAACGTCGACGATCGTGACTAGCGCGATACCCGTCTGCTGTGATACCTCACCAAACGCGGTGATATCGTCTGCGGTGATGGATTCCGGAACGAAGATGTCCTTGGCGCATCCCTGGCTGACTACGTGTAGTTCGGGAGGCGCGCCGGGCGCGCAAACGACTGTAACGTTGGCGGCGACTTTTTCGCCGACTTGGAATTGGTCGTCTTCTCGCTTGAAGCGTTCCTGCCAGTCGACGACATCTTCCCTTCCCGGGAAGTACGTTGACGGTATGTCATGCTGAGCACCCGCGGGCGCGTCAGTCATTACGGCTGTATTCGACATAGATCATGTCCCTTCTTGTGTAGGTGCGACGGTCGTTAGTCGCGTGTAAAAACTGATATATACAATAACATATTTTTCGATAAATATCAATAATGCAACAGATGTGATATAATGAGGCCGATATAAATCCGCCAATGCAAACCCAGTCTTGCCCACGACTAATCAGGGAACGCGGTATTCACCGGCGGGGCACCGGAAATAGTCGAATAACCGGTTTATATAAACTAAACGAGGTTACGCACATGAGCGATAACGAAAAAGCAAGAAAGAAACAAGAAGAAGCCGTTATGGGAAAAGAGTGGTACGAACTCACCCATAAGAACTGGCGCGCTTGGGGCAGCTGGTTCAGCTGGGGTTCACCAGTAGGACTTGCCCTCTTCGTCTCGATACCGATGGTTGCCTTTGGTATCATGCACTGGCTGATGGGACTTTAGCCCGGCCATGCAACAAAAATCCCCGGATTGATCCGGGGATTTTTGTTATTTTGCAGAGCTGGCGATTATGAGGTCGGTTGAGTTTTTGATCAAGTCTTTTGCCTCGTCCATTTGTACAGGTCTTTTACCGGCGTTATTGAGTCTGTGTAGGTTGCCCTCTGCATCCCACGAGATTTCTGGAAACCGTTGAACTAGCTTTGATAGTTGTCGGTTTACGTTTTCGCCACTCAATCCTCCGGCGATGGCGAAATTGACATGAGATAGCTCGTTTGATTCATATGCAGCTTCCAAAAACGGACTCAGTCGGTCGGCTTCTAAATCCTTGCCCAATCCCAGTGAAGCGTCGAATAGCACGTAATCCATGCTGGCAGCGAACTCGCCTAGTTTTCGCACTACGCCCTGGGGTTTTAGGCTATACATCTGTTCGCCAGTACATTGCAGGATCACCTTGAAGCCGCGCTGTTGGCGAGTTTCCTGTGCATATTTCAGTAGATTATCGTCTAGATGCCAATCCAGCGCGTCGAACTGCACGGCTTCCAGCCATTTACGCCCTCGCCAAGCGATACGATTCATGAAACGGTCACGATAAACAGCGTTGCCGGCATGTCGTGGATGTAACCAAACTTGGGCGGTTCCTAGGGTGTTTGGATGCTTATCGCTATCACCTAGCGCATCGGCAAAAGACTCCTCGCCTATCGGAAACCATTCAGGTCCCTGTACTTCGCCGTCTCTTGTGTGTGTTTTATCTAAAAACTGATTTGTGTGCATACCCTTTACGCCCAACAATAACTGACGGTTGGTCTTGTCGAACATACCGACATCTTGTGCGTAGGCTTCTAGCCATAGCTGCTGCGGTTCTGTCACGACTAATCCGCTAGGTAACACCTTTTTTTCGTTTACAACTCCACTGATTCCCACATAGGGGCGCGGTCTCTCGTTCATTAGTTGTAGTATATCAAAAAGAAAAGGACCCCAGCTAGCGCGGGCGTCCTTTTCTGGACTATGCGCTAGCTGGGGTCGGGAATGCCTGTCAGGCGATTGAAATCGACACCAAGGCCATGCCGTGGGAAACCGTCACTCGTGGCGAGGAGTCCCAGGCGATGGTACCGCCGTACAACATGTTGGGCTGACCTAACGAGGGATGGAGTTGCCAGCTGAGCGCCTTGCGCTCGGGAGTAATCGCGGTCAGGTGATCGTTGAAGATGCTCATGTCATCGACTTCGATCCTCTGGGTTTCCCCGCCCTGCACGGGAACTACGTTGACGTAGTTGTAGTGCGCTAGGGCTTGGTTATCCAACCAGGATGGTATTGCGGTATTCGAATTGGTCATGTTCCGTTCCAATCAACGTCGAATTTGGACTTATATTTATATTTTACACTATATATCAGTATTTGTCAATACACCTCCGTTCTTGGACTTGTAAAATATGAAAATTATATTATAATAATATCAACGCTTGTCCCCGACGAAGAGGAGCGCAGATGAGCGAGAACAGCAGCAAACTGGATGAAGTTCGCCAGTTTCTAGAAGATCAGACGGACAGTCACGTGATGATTCGCGAGCTACCGTTGAGCAGAGACCTAATGGTCACGGATCGCGCCGGATATGCCGAGTGCTATCGGTTCGGCATGAGTCCCGAGGCTGGATATGGACTGTGTCACACGGTTCGATCACTGGCAGATGAACTTCGGTTCGATTACGGCTTGAGGCCGCGTGGAGGTGATGTTTGCATTGATGGCCTGATGTGCCGACTGGGCACTACCGAGACCATCGGCGCTATCCAATCTCGCACGTCGCAATCGATTCATATCACCGATCCGTCCAGCTCTTTGCGCGTCGCTACCGTGGTCGCGTCGCAATCTCTGTCGGCCAAGGTAACGTCAGAGCCGTTGGTCCGCTCTATCGAGGTATGGGTTTTCGAAACCGCCGCCAAACTGGAGCGCCAACGCCTGTACGAACTGCAGAATGTTATCTCTGCTTGAACCCCGCATCAAAGCGACTCCCCTCGCTATTATGGTGCGGGGATTTGCTATGCACGCATTTCACACTTCTCACTCCACCCGCTGCACACCAGGCCGGTTGCAAACTGTTTTTCCGTCTTCAACGTAGCTACGGCTACGCTTCAGCCGGATAAAAAAGTTTTCGCTTGCCCCTGAGCACACCGGGAAGTAGCAGAAGTGTGAAAAGCGTGCAATACAAAAAAAGACACCCCCGCGTAGCGAGGGTGTCCGTGACGGTCTCGTTACTCGGGGGTTATGGACGTGGTGACCACGGTGGACGAGGACTGGGTACGTACATGGTCAGTCGCCAACGTGGTTGATTTGGCGATGAACTTTGAGGGCCAGACCATATGATTTCGGCGACACTGTTCCCTACACTGCTCCGATAATCGGAGCCGAACTCGACGCCACGAATCAAGTCTGGCATGTTGTCGGGATTGCCCCTGACGACATTGCGCGTAACGAAGTTGACTATCACGCTCTTGCGCCAAAAGCCGCCTCGCACGCGATAAATTATGCCACGCATCATGTGACCGGTGTTTATGTCTTCCAAGTAGTACCAACCACCCCGAAAATCTTTACCGATGAGTCGGGCGCTGTTATTGCGACGTTTCACGGCTCTCCTCTACACACTAGTAGGTCCGTAGAACACATGTCCACGGTGTTCCATGTATATACTTTACAATAATTTGATAATAAAATCAAGTATAGCTAAACTATTGCTTTGTGCCAGTTGTCTTCTTGATCGCTCGGATGTTTTGTGAATCCTAGGCGCTTTGCAGGGGTATCATAACAACGTTCCGCATTATCTGGTGATAGATAATGATCATCACCTTCGTCACCTTTGGCCCAAACGTTGTTTTTGCCGGCTTGTATACCTATGTTTCGAGCACCGGCATTTTCGCCGATGGCTCCAGTTACCTCGACCAGTAGTTTTTGCCAATCTATAGGCATCAGTCCCCTTGATTTAGCCTCGCCTTTCACGTAGTTGTCGTCATACGCACTTTTGCTTGGGTCAATTCGCTTACCCCTAATGCCCTGCACTTGGTACATCATTATCTCATCTGTTCCACGCATCGCTAGACCTGCTATCGCGTTTGGTAGACCCTTGTAGGCCAAGATAATTCCTATAGGCGCATCCATCCATATGTCGTAACGTATGTCGCCTGCTACCCTTCTGGTCCATTCGCGGGTCCAGCCTCCCTTGAGAAGCGTGTTGTAGCCATCCTCCTCTAGTTCAACTGGCAATAACGCATAATCTGCCAGCCTCTTTTGACTGAGATTTATATCTGGTTTGGCGTTTGTTTCTAATAAATTCGGTAAATCTATATTGTCCAACGCTCCATTTTTTATAGATTGCATTAGCTGATAGTTAGACAAAATTGGTTTGCCATGGCTATTGTGGTGATTATTCCATTGCCACAGTCGGCTGATTTCTAGATCGTCTGTATCATAACCGCCACGGTCGGTTAGAACCTTGTTGACCCCATCGCTTTCGCCCATTATCGGGGTGTTAACTGATGCCCAGACGGCTAGTTCGTGACCAAAGTTTTCATATACTACCTCGGGTGGTAAAAAAAGTAGTGCTCGACATATGGCCTTTGCCCTGGTATAACCATCAGAGTCACCTTCCGTGTGTATGTCATTTAGCATTGAATCGAGATATGCAACCATGTCAGGTTGTTCATGTAAGTTCTCGGCCATGGCTATGGATTCTTCGAGGGACGTGTTGTAGCTCCACCAGCGCTCGCTCCTGTCGTAGGGATATTGCGCATGTAATTCAGCGACTGATTTCATGTCTATTGCCTCTTGTCCGTATAAAAGGTCGTGTCTACGCGTCGCGGTGCTTGCCTAGTAACTCCCATGTGTGGGCGACTAGGGTTGAATATAGCAGTTTGCCCCATGGCAATGTCCAGTCTGGTGATTTTGCTATCCAGGTTTTCTGTGTTTACGGTTCCGCGTGCAAGGATGTTGACCGTGTCCTCATGCAGACTGTCCCATAGCTCCACGGGAGATTGATCTATTATGGCTGGTCCGCGGTTTGCTATATAGATAGAATACGCTCCCGAATGGCACTTCGAGATGGATAGAATTCTGTCCCCCTCTGCGCCGTCGGCATGCAATGGCGTAACACCTAGCGATTCCCAGTCTTCATGCGAGGGCCGATCAGAATCATTGAAGCCCTCCGAGGAATCGTCATAGTTAAACGGCATAGTGGTGCTGTTTACGCCACCTGACAGACCTAGTCGTTCGGCGTAATCTATGCTGCGTCCAAATACGTCCGACGAAAAAACCAGACCATTTTCTTGGCCACAAAGAATCGCGTCTATATGATTACGCAATACGTCAGTATTATCCGTATTGATAACACTAGGACGGACTATTTCCACTCGACTACTCATATTTTCATTATACCATAAAAAGTATAAAAATGCAATATCTGAAAGGTGTTATATGTCTAAATCTGCTACTAGTGGAATGTGATCGGACGCGCATTGCCTGTTCGGAATCGTGGTCAAATCATAGTCGCGATTTATCCATTTAGCGCGCACGCCACGCACTGCCAGTAGGTCGAGCGCCGCCAATTCACCGTTTATCGTCGCTGTCGGCCGTTCGTCACTCATATTCAAAAATCCCGCCTCGTCGACCAGCCTTTTGACCGGTCCGCCGGGCCTGTCATTACAGTCCGCCAGGATAGCCGCGGGTGTGTAATTATCTAATTTTACTAACAACTCTTTTGTTTGTGCTACGCCAACATGGTCCGGGTCGTCGGCAGGCGCCCATTTCATGTGCGAATTGGCTACCGCTAGGCGACCAACCATGGTTATTTGGTAAACCGATCCAGTTTCGTCATCATAGGTTGATGATTCGTGGTCCGTTATCTCTAGACCCTTTTTCACTAGTGTCAAGCACCCATCGGGTTTGTTACGTCCCTTCGGAGTCCACAGCGTTTGCCATCGTCCGTCATCTTCGAACGCTTCATGCAGATAATAATCAGCTTCCTGGAGTCCTATGACGTCCGCGCCTAGGCTGTTGATTTCACGAATAATATGGCGTTGGCGCGCGCCGGGTTGCAATAGACCTGGGTCGACATGACTATAGTTGCCATGGCTGAGGTACGCATCTGCCAAAACGTTGAACGACGCGAGCCTCATGGTTGTTCCGTTTCGTTTTTTCCTAGCTCGTATGCACCCAGTGTGGACTCTAGTACGGCAATACCTATCTTGCTTAGTCGACTGACTTCGCCTATGAATACTTTTTCTGGACCCGCCTTGTCCGACCGTGTCAATGCAAGCACTAGATAATTGCCCGATCTAATATATACCGCACCCGATGGATGTGGACTGGTCTTGGCAATGTATTCGTCGTAATCATCCGCGCAAATTCCGACTAGCGCAGCAATCGTCGATTTGTCGTACTCTCCGCCCCCAAAACCGGACTGGAGTTCCCGCCATGATTTGCCTGGTTCCACACCCAGAGCCTCGGTTTCAAAAGATTCTATTAGATCATCGTGCTCGACTGGATAATCATCGGTGTATATTTCTGCGACGAGTGGCCAATTGGGGTGTAGCCATGTGACGGCGCTTTGTACCGCCTGCACTACTTTGCCTGTCATGATGTATTGGCTGTCGGCTAGGTCAATATAATCACGTAGACTATCGTCGTTTTCGTCATCGCTCCAATCTAGCGCGTTTTCTCGCCAGTATTTGTTGAGTGTTTTGATGCGCCTAGAAGGCTCCCACGGTAGTGGCAGCTGTAGTGGTTCTATATGTTTCGGTGTCTCTGGAATAGCCATTTGTTCTTATAATCCTTCACAACATTCCTGGTGACCTCACGGGGAATCGAACCCCGATTGCAAGGATGAGAACCTTGTGTCCTAACCGTTAGACGATGAGGCCATCGGGAATATCGTGAAAACTACTCTACTGTACCAGATTTAACAGGGGTTGTCCACTAGTATTCGGCGACATTTACCGTAACCCAATCGGACATGCCAGACTCGTAGATATAGTCTGGTCCGAGGCATTTGACAGCTAGGGACCTATGTCGGCCGTTGCCGACTACCCACTGAGTGTCGATTTCCATGCCGTCACTCCCTGCGGGTCGGCGACTTAGAAAAACGCCGTGATACGCGATAGGATCTGCCATTACTGTGGCGACACCATGCATGTATTCGCCATCTGTTTTTGCAGAGGTTCTAGAGTTTACTTGGTTCCAGTCTGTGCGGACGTAGCGTGAAACTTGGTCTAGTGACGGCACCTCGCCAACATTCAACATGTATGGTGGCGCAATTGGGCGTCCGCTACGTATCCGTGCGATGTGTTCGTCAAAATACGCAACATCCGGCACGTTGATTGCTGGCCTAGGTTTGCGGGCGCGACTATTCGCGTCGTTGCGTAGCCTTAGGGCTGTTTGTATGGCGTTCGGATCGCTAGGGTCTATACCTAGTTGTTCGTAGTAATACGCCAATCGGGCGCGTTTGATACTTCGTGCTAGTGGATTTACTGACGGCCCTACCTCAACCAACCAGCTGATGATAGCTTCGATTTCGTTTAGGATATCTAGTACTTCGAATATTTCTGCCGATTCACTGGCGTAAGTTTCGGTACTTCCACTGCTAGGATAACCTTCTTTGCTCATATTTTTATTATATCATAAAATGTTGCATTTTTCAATGATTTGAAGTAGAATAACAGATGAAAGTCCCCAGACAATAGAACATTAGGAGTTACGATGGGAATCGAAAACCCGACCCGCGAAACACAGGTTCCGAACAGGCCTTCGCCACCTTATCAGCCTCGTCGTACTGCCCCCGCCAAGCCAGCGCAACCTGTCAAGGTGCCCGCACCGGCCGAACCGGTACCGGCATGACCGGATACGGTGAGGCAAAAACACTGCCCCAGATATACTCTGGGTCGCTAGTTGGCTGGAAATTGACGCATGGCTATGTCCGCGCCGACAACGGCGAACTGCGTTTTCGTGCCCTAAATGGACGAGGGATTACGCATGCCGTAGAAGACAAAGCCTACTGTGCGCATTTTGAGCACTGGAGGGAGCCGTCCCCCTACGTACATTGCCTATGTGGTTTTAACGCTTGGGCGGATGTTCCGACGGCCATGCGCGCGGTTGATGGTGTATTGAAATATTACAAAGAACGCCTAGATATGTACAAGGGAACGCCGTTCGCGGAATTACCGCCTGCGTGGGTCATGCAACGCGTTGACCTGCACGGACGAGTGATAGAAGGTACGGTGGAGGCCGGCGACGTCAGTAGTTACGGCTATCGCGCCGAATACCAGACGGTTCGCGACGTTTTCATTCCTCCGGATTGTGACCGTTGTATCAAACCGGCCGATCATCTGGCGTCCGTCAGCATCGAGTCATTCATGGTCAGCTTATATAACCGCGACTCCGTCGATCACCATCGTTTGCGACCACTGTGCGATGATCACGTGGACATCGCTTACCGGGTATTCGACCTGCACGAACTGGCCGATCGCAACAACGTCGGTGTTCACTGGGGATATCCAGACCCCGCCCCCGAGTAGAGGCTACTAAACAAAATGCTTTGAAAGGGGGCGTTTTGCTATCCTAATTTTTCGATAACGTCTAGCAGTTTTTTGGGAGTAATCTCGGCTTTTATCAGGTAGGCGTCGGCGCCACGCTCCATGGCCATGCGTGATTCCTCGTCTTGTTCAAAATTAGTTATCACGATTATTTTTGATTCCGGTATCAAATCTTCCTTGCCACGCAAGGCGTCCATAATTTCGTTGCCACGCCGTTCGGGCAACATAATGTCAATGAGCAACAGGTCGTACTGTTTGTTACGTGCAGCCACTAGGCCATCATTGCCTCCGACCATCCAGTCCACTTCGTACCCAGCTTTTTTTAGGCTTCGTACGTACATTTCACCGATAAATCGGTCGTCTTCGATAACTAGAATTGTTTTGATTGGCATGCCCTATTATCCCCTGTACATTGAATGATTTCTTATCCAGCCACTGCCGTGTTCGATCAGGGCTTCGTTACTATTATCGCTTGATTTCAACTTTTCGGCAACAGTGTCATATATAGGTAGTGTAAAGCTAAAAGTCGATCCATCGTTTTCGATACTTCGCGCCTGTATTGTGCCCCCGTGCGAACCAATAATTGCTTTGCTGATATATAGTCCTATACCAGTACCAGCCACCGTTTCACGGCTACGATGCGAACGATAGAATTTGTGAAATAGATTACGAACGACCGATTCAGGCATACCTATTCCACGGTCGATTACGGATACTTCGACGAATCCGGGTGTCGCCTTTGCCGTGACATGAACCAAGCCACCCTCGTTGCTGTACTTGATGGCGTTGTCGATTAGGTTTGATAGCACTTCGCCGACGGCGTTTGGATCGGCCGCAACCGTTGGCAGTGATTTTGGAATTTCGGCGACCAGGATCCTGTTCTGCGCACTGGCTCGCATCTGCATGTCATCGGATATCGTGTCGTAGATGTCTCGCATTTTTGATTCGGATAGATGTAGTTTTAAGTGTTTGCGATCATAGCGCGATGCGTTTAGGATATTATTTACATAACTAGATAGTCGGCTGGCACTCACTATCAATCTGCTCATCAGTTCTTTTTGGTCGTCCGACAGATCCTTGTCCAACTCATCACTAATTACGTCCAGATATCCGCGTATAACGGTAATAGGCCCACGGAGTTCGTGCGCCGCGAATGATATAAAGTCTAGTTCATCTTCCTCTGGTGTGTACAATGTCGTCCGATCAAACAGCGTCACTACCACTTCCGCCCTTCTGTCCTTGTGATAACTGACCGTGATGTCATAAATATGTCGCTCTTTTTCGCCCGGAAGCTTGTTGGATATTCTAGTCCACTCCCTTTCGGCTCGAATCTCGTTCTCGCGAACGTCTGCTATCCATGTCTCTAGGCTGTCATCATCCGGAAATATTAGGTCTAGGGTTTCTTTTTTGGTTTTGCTATCGGTGCGGATTGGCGCGCGAGGGTTCGCGTATATTAGTTCGTCTTTGCCGTTAAATATTGCCAGCCCGGATGCCATGTTGACCACCCCATCCTCTATTTCTTCGCCTTTGGTTGGTGCTTTTTCTTCCTTTGTCTCTGTCTCGGCTTTGTCGGCACCCCTTTCGTAAATAGTTTGTAGGATTTCCTTGAACCCGTCGTGCCTAGATTCGTAACTGTTTGGGTTGGGTGGTTTTACTGCGTTTGGTTCGTTGGAGACATGTACCACGGCATGCACTAGGTCACGGAATTGCCTAGACTGCGCATAGATTAGCGGAATTGTCATTATATTTAGCAACGCGGCAGAAAGCAGTGAAATTAGTATGAAAGCTAACCAGTCTAGATGCATGATACCGGTCACCCACATCAGCCCAAATGCGGTCAACACAAAGGCGCATTGCGCAGCCGTAACGATAACGTACATCCTCATGCGATACTTTGACCAAAAATCCCGCATCAGCGGTTTTGGCGCCGTTTTGTTTTGTTCGCTATCTAATCCCACGTTACTTTCCCACCCCTATTTGTACCGATTGCCGTTATCCATGTTTGGCCACGGAATAATTCCATCGGTTCGTTTTCACTGTCCAAGAACTGTAGCTGGCTGTTACGACTAGTCTTTTTCCAATTGGCTTTCGTAACCTTGCCACCTTGGAATATCAATGCCTTGCCAGTGCCAGTTGTTTTGTAATTCTCGCGGTATCCATCCTCGCTAGAAGCTGTCTGGGTGGTGTGCAGTACTATAACGACGCTAGGCGTTATCCGACCTTTTTCGCGATCTACATGTGCTGCACCACCCTGCGAACGCTTGTATTTATTCATTTTCTTGTCGTATACATATGCACTATTAAATAGTGTTCCACTGACTGTGACGTTTATCTTGGTCGCGTTTCGTTTTTCGCCTGGTTCACCATCGATGCGTGGCCATGACTTGAATTTGGAAGTTTTGTATCCCTTTGCCTTGTTTAGCGCGTTGAGTTTATCAAAACTAGTATAGACATTGTGTGGGGCCCAGCGATCTGTCGCTCGCCAGTAATACGCCGGGTTAAAGAATTGGTCGATGTCACGATAGGTGCCATTTCTGATAATTTGCAATGCGCGCGCGCTACCACCTATGTGGGCGACTGAAGCGTCAAAAGGCGCCACCCAATCAACGAAACCAGTTCGTAGACTTCGGACGGGCCCGATAAGTTTCGGTTTGTCCTCTTGGTACAGTGCCAAAAATCGCGTGATTCCACCTTCGGCCACCGCTTCATATACTACCCCGGCTTGCTTTAGGCCTGATTGAGGCCTAGCCTCGGGGCTGTTTTCTATCATTATTCCAGTGACGACGGCCTTGGTGGTGGATTCCTTTGCGACCTCCACGCCCGTTAGGGGTGAATAGTATATGACAGGCTCGGGTTCTTCGACTACTTTTGATACCGGTGCCGTGGCGGGGCGTGCAGATAGAATTAGGGATAATAGCACGATCAAGCCAACTACCAGAGTGGCTACTATTACTAGTACGACTTTTGACAGCACGGGGTGAGCTTTTGCCCACCTTTTGATACGGTCAATAGTCCGTTTGTGTATGGAATGCATTCCTAGTTATTTCCCCCGCAATACGTAAGCTTATTGTATCATTTGGGACGGGGGTTTGGGAAATAGGAAATAGGCTAAGAAGAATGAACCCGCCAAGTGGAGAACCTTGACGGGTTCATTCTTGGCGGGTTGTCTAGGCGAGGCCTTCGTGTCTCAGGCGTGCCCAGAGTGCTGGCAGATCGTCACTGCGCAGGATGACCTCCTGCATGCTGGTGCCGTTGCTGGCGTCGCACTTGATACCGGTCACGACACTGCCTGTCATAGCGTCGCGGGTGGCGCGGAAGTTGAAGCCTCCACCTCCCCTGCGTCGTTTGATGCCGTGAACGGTTTCGAAGCCTCTTTCTCCTTGCTTGGGCCTTAGCTTGTCCGATCGACGGCCGACGCGATTGCGTTGCGATAGCGGACCCAAGTGGATTCTGGTGATCTCGGGCCACTGCTCGAGCTCTTCGCAGAATTTGGGCAAGCCTTCCAGTACGGTGGAATGTCCACCAGACCGGACCTTGCCCCGCTGCTTGCTACCCTTTGCCATGGGCGATTCCTCTCGTAGTAGGTACAGGCAAATATTATTATATATTATATCAATTAACAACTATTATGTCAATAGAATATCAGGGGTGGTTATGAATTCGATGATATTTTTTTACGATTCAGAGCTTTGTCGATAGATTGCAGAATCTCGTCAGTATCGGCTAGCAAAGCTTTGGTTTCGTCTGCGTTGAGCGGATCGTCTTTTTCTAGTAGATACGAAGCGTAAGACACCAGAGCATATTCCAACTGGTCCATGCTCATTAGCAAGGTGTATTCACCCTCAGGTTTCCAAATTTCCTTTTCATTGGGGTACAGGAAGCAAAATGCGTCACGTAAAGATTCGCGTTCGTTTTGCGCGATGTGACTCCACCAGTTTGCCTGGTCTTCGGTATATTCTTCATCCCAAGCATCCATGCTTTGACCTAATGCACGATAAATCGTAGTAGGATGGTCATCCTTGTCTATGTGAGGTCGACCTCGTTCTATCTTCATACTTTCATTATAACATAAAAACTATAAAAAGTCAATTACCTACCACTATCGATGGCGGATTGTATACGTTCTAGCGTGTGTTCACGTCCTAGGATTTCCATGGTCTCTGGTAATGCTGGGCTAAATGGTGCCCATGTGATTGCAAAACGTATCAAGCTGAACAATGTGCCTGGTTTTTCACCAGTTTGCTCTAGCAGGTCATTGAGCGTGCTTTGAATAGCTTCGGCGTTGAAATCGGTTGATTCCAGGGCGGTTTTTGCTTTGTCTAGTAGTTCTAGATGTTTGGTGCGTTCTAGCTTGCCTAGCTGTTTGTTATCGTCAATCATCTGCCAGTTTGGCGTAGGCTCGGCGAAAAAGTAGGTCGTTAATGCCGGCAAGTCGTGCAATATTTTCATGCGGTCTTGCGCCAGTGCTAAAACCTGTCGCTTGAATTCGTGGTCCGCGCTATCTGCCGTGTCTGGCCAAAATTCCGCCACCCTATCCCAGAGGTCGTCTAGCGACAATTGTCGGATGAATTGCCCATTCATCCACAACAGGCGTTTTTCGTCGAAGCGCGCGCCAGATTTTTGCACGCGGTCTAGGCTGAATTTCGCGATCAGTTCGTCACGCGTAAATACTTCTTGTTCGGTTCCATCGTTCCATCCTAGGGTCGCGATAAAGCTGATTAGCGTCTCGGGCAGATAGCCTTCCTTGATATAATCCAGCACGTCTTTGGCTCCGTCGCGCTTTGACAATTTTTTGTTGCCCTGATCATTCATGACTGGTGGCATCGTGGCAAAAACAGGGTGTTCAATGCCTAGTGCTTCGTACAGGTTGAGATAATTTGGCAGGCTGGATATGAACTCTTGTCCGCGGATGACATGCGTGACGCCCATCAGATGGTCGTCCACTATGTGTGCGAAATTATATGTAGGATAGCCGTCGGATTTTACTAATATAAAATCATCGATGACTTCTGGTCCACTGTGTAGGTTGCCCATGACTTCGTCGTGCCATTCATATGATTTCGGGTCTGATTTGAAACGCAGGGGTGTTTTGCCGTCCCAAGGCTCGGTAGTGTCCGGACGGTGATTTCGATATAAGAATGGTTGCTTGTCAGCCTGTGCCTGTTCGCGGAATTTTTGTACTTCCTCGGCGGTATATGGATCGGCGTATGCTCGTCCAGAATCAATCAGTTTCTGCGCCCATTCGCGATAAATATCTAACCGGTCGCTTTGGCGGTATGGTCCACTATCGCCACCGACGTCTGGTCCTTCGTCATAGTTTAGTCCCAGCGCGTTCAAGCTATCAGTCAAATGTTGGGCTGACCCTTCGACTTCTCTATTTTTGTCAGTATCCTCTAGCCGTAGTATGAATTGTCCATTGTCATGCCGTGCGACCAGCCATGCGAACAGAGCGGTACGAATACCGCCAACATGCAAATAGCCAGTTGGTGATGGTGCGAAACGTGTTCTAGTCATAGACAGTAGTATAACAGATATAAAATGTTGTTGGTGCTAGTATATTTGTTGCAAAATTTAGCATATTATGTTAAAATATACTATAAGACGAGACCCAAGCTACTAGTAGAAAGGGGACGTCATGTCCTCAACAAACTGTTTCTTTCCCAACATGCCGTCATTCTTCAATAAGAGGCCCGATTTGGTGCTCCCTTGGTGGGGTAGCGTCATCCATCCCTACGTGGCCGACGATTACAAGTACATCCCTCGGTTTCAACGGTTCTCCAAGAACGAGCCGCGTACCGATATCGATTACGTGGACTTTGCTGGCTGGGGCGGGCCGTTCTGGCACGACGAACCCATCCCCATTCCGCGATCGGCATGGGGCGACGAGGTCTCTGGCCTACTCCGCCTGAACTTCGAAGTGATCTTTCACTTGTTGCCGGACGAGAACCGAGGCCTCAAATCCGAGGTCTTGGCTATCAGCTTCGACGAGTGCGAGTCGTTCTACGTCAATCACCGGAACAGCGTGTACGTCAACTACGAGAAGGAACAAGCAGTCGGAGTCTAAAGCCCCGGCGCAAAAATCACCCCAGCGTGGTTTGCGCTGGGGTGATTTTTTTATTTTTTGCGGATTTTTGTCATTAGTTTGACATTGGAAACATACTGGGCGTGGTCCATTGTTTTATGGGAGCTCATATAGCTCATATGTTTGTCTACAAACAAAGACCCATCAGAGTCACTGACCAAACTGTAAACCCGAGTGTTATAATCGGGACTTTTTACCAAGGCTTCCAGTTGTTTGCGCAACTCGATACCTTCGTCAGATGTTATGAATGCTTGCTTGGATTGAGCATTAGTCATATAAACTCCTATTCGTGGTTAATTATACCACAAAGTACTATAAACTGATAGTTCTATTGCTAATTCATATGAAACATGTTATTATAGAGGTAGTAGAATAATTCTCTACTGGATGAATACACGCATTAGAAGAAACTTTTACTTGTCGTTCATCACTGCATAACGATAAGAAAGGTCTACATGCAAAATCAATCCAGATTTGGCGGTAATAACCGCCGGCGCAACAATGCGCCCCACAAACGACGCTTTAACAAGCAATATAAATCTAAATCACCATCGGTCCACTATAGCCGATACATCAACAAGGCCGTCGCGCTAGCGGATGAAACTCCGTACGTACCGACAAATACTTTTGATGATTTTGATATTAGCCAACGCACAAAGGACACGCTTCGACATCTAGGTTACAGTTCGCCTACTCCTATTCAGGATCAGTCGATTCCGCCTGCTCTAGAGGGTCGGGACGTCATAGGTCTCGCGAACACGGGTACTGGTAAAACAGCGGCGTTTCTATTGCCGACTATTAACAAACTCGCTACTGACAAAAAACTTATGAGCGCGTTAGTGCTAGCACCGACACGCGAGTTGGCACAGCAAATCGACCAAGAGTTTAAAAAGTTTTCCGGTGGCCAAAACCTGTACTCTACGCTAGTCGTCGGCGGTGCCAATATCGGACGTCAGATCAGTCAGATCAAACGTGGTCCTCATATCGTTATCGGTACACCCGGACGTATCAAGGATTTGATAGAGCGTAAGGTTTTGCGTTTACAGACAGTCGAAGTGTTCATACTAGACGAAGCTGACCGCATGTGTGACATGGGATTTGTTCGTGACATTCGCTCTATAGAGTCCGAGCTTTCCAAGGATCGTCAGACGTTTTGTTTTAGCGCGACCATGACAAAGGACGTTAAAAGCATCGTTCATGAATTTATGAACGACCCAGTATCCGTGTCCGTGGTGCGAAACCAAACGAACGATCATATCGACCAAGATGTATTCCATGCTCGTGACAAAGAGCACAAAATCGAATACATCACCGAACTGCTAAAACAGGACGAGTTCGAAAAGGTAATCATATTTGGCGAAACCAAATTTGGCGTTCAGCGTCTGGCTGACAGGCTATCAAAAAGTGACTTGCCTGCCGTAGCAATACACGGTAACAAATCACAGTCGCAACGCGAACGTGCCCTCAAAAGTTTCAAAAACAGCCACGTGAACATTATGGTGGCAACCGATGTCGCGGCTCGTGGCTTGGATATACCAAACGTGTCACACGTCATCAACTTTGACCCGCCAAAAATGTACGATGACTACATACACCGCATCGGCCGTACTGGCCGTGCTGGCAAGGCCGGCAAAGCGCTGACTCTTGTAAGCAGATAATTTATTCGTTCGTTTTCCTAAAAGCTTAGCCGTTGAACTGTCTGTTGTGCCGATCGACTGCGTCGAAGTCTATCGGTCCTTTGACTCTGCTTTCGGTCGTAAAGGCTATGTCTTTTGTTTCGTAGTAACAAGCGCCTAAATGTTTGTCCCATTTTACGAAACGCAGGTTCTGCAAACGTCCCTGCGCCATTTCTTGGTTGATATTACTACCTCGGTTCACTATTGTTAGGGGTTTCTGATTGGATAGGTCTTCTATCATGCCGTGAACAGTGCGGAACGTGGATTGTGAAAATGGCAGATACATATGTATCACGTCGGCCTGCGTATAGTCATGGTCCTGTATCTTTGCTTCTATAAATTCCGTGTTGTCTAGCTCTAGTTTGTCTATTGCTTCGCGGACTCTGGCGACCCGATCCCCTACCAGTTCGATACCTCGGCACTTGGCGGTCGCGGTAATGCCTGCGTATAGCACGACCCTACCCCATCCGGCGCCCCAATCTTCGAATGTGTGCGATTCATCTATGTCTAGGTTCTGCATGAAATTCCTGCATAAATTATACGGAGTCCATATGCCCTCGCCACCGCCAGCCCATGATCTTTCGTTGGGATGCCTAGTATCGAGGTCTTTCATTCTGGCTTTGGCTTCGTCTGCCTCGTCACCGGTGCTAAAGCGCGCGCCGTATAGGCCACGTTCCATCGTCACTATACCGGTTCCAAAAAGCAGTTTGTCGATATATTCGTTATCGATTTTGCTTTCTGGGTAACTTTCTAGATTTAGGCGATTGATATAGCTTTTGATATCGTCGGCAGACGAAGAATAAAGCGGAGGGTTTTGGTACTCCACTGACTGCTGTTGTCCCACCCGGCCGTGTATAGATTCGCCGGTAGTCATTTGCATTACAGTATACTAATATTTCACAAAATGCAAGTGAGCTTCACTTGCATTACTACACTATGCAAGTCCCGGCGTCTTGTCGGGCGAAGCAGACTTGAGGGTGCGTTCACGTAGGCTGAATACGAGAACGGCAGCAACAGTCATAAGAACGGTGGATGTTAAGAAAATTCGTTGTAGGCCATCGCTGAACACAAGTGTAATTTTATTTGCGTATTCAGACTGTTGTTGGTCAAACCGATTCGTCAACTGCTGGCGCTGTGCTTGTGGAAGTTCTGCTATGCTCTGCTGGAAGCTCTCGGTAATTTTGCCCTTGGTGTCGGGCATATTGAGGTTCAATAAGGTATTATAATCATCCAGATTTCCAACCCCTCTGGTCGCCGAGCTCTGTTGAAGTGTTTGCAGGTACGGTGAATCCTGAATATCTGTCAGGCTTCCTGTGACGCTAGTGGTCAGAACCGCGCCGAATATAGCGATGCCAACCGTAGATCCCAGGCTACGAAACAGCTGGCTAGAGCTGGTCGCGACACCCAAGTCATGTTGTTCGAATTCATTCTGTACAGCTAGGGTCATAACTGGCATTACAATACCAAGTCCGGCGCCGAGTACTACCATGATGACAGCTTCGTATACGTACGGTGATTCAGGGTTTAGTGTGGCCAATAGTCCGATCATGGCCGTTGCGAGCACGATGCCAATTTGCATAAATGCTTTGTAGCGGCCGGTGCGCGCAATAATCTGACCCGAAGTAATCGAGCTAACCATCAATCCACCTATCATTGGCAACAACATCAAGCCAGATTCGGTTGGTGACGCGCCAAATACTTGTTGGTTGAACTGCGTTAGGTAAAGTATGGAGCCTATGAATGCCGCGCCGAACAGTGTAGCTATACCTATGATTAGCACAAAATTCCGGTTGTCAAAGAATCGCAGTGGGATGATGGGCTCGTGGGCTTTTCGTTCAACCCGAATGAAAGCGACCGTGGCCGCTATGACTATGCCGAACATTACGGTTCGTAGCATTTCAATACTCCAGCCAGTACCCGACAAAAGTCCCGCAAAGATGTTTTCGGTGTTATCAACTGCGAGCACTAGGGTACCCAGGGCTACTGCCAGCAATACTGCTCCTAGATAATCAAC
>JAUIGB010000011.1 GCA_030429975.1 bacterium
CAAAAACAAGCTAATTGATCACTGGCGACGCAAAAAACCATTACCACTGGACGAGAGTATCGAGATAGTTGACGACCGTAAAAGCGTAGAGAAAATGACAGAAGAAGCAATTGAACGCGAGCGAATATATAAAGCTATCGGGACTTTAAAGCCATTAATGCGATCAATCGTGACACTACGATTTATAGAAGGATATTCAGCCAAGCAAACTGCCGAGGCACTGGATATTAGTGAAAGCAACGTGCGTGTACTGCAACACCGCGCGCTAAAGAAATTAAAAGGTAAATTATCATGAGACGAATGAACTACGAGAAACTAAAAGAAGAGCTGACCGAGGACGACGCGGATGAGCGCAAGATAGAGCAGTTGCTGATGACGGCGCGGGATTTGCACGAAATGAAAAAACCCACGGCATCAGATGCTACTCATCGCAAAATTCGTGCCATATCTGGGCCAACGTTCGCGATGCCACGGTTTGCTGGTTTGTCGCTAGCTGGTGGCTTTGCCGTGGCCATGCTAGTCGTCGCAGTGGCACAGTTTTCAACCCCGGGATCGGCGTTATATGCCGTAAAACAAGTTACCGATAATATTCAGGCTTTTGTGTTACCAACCAAGGATGATGACCTAGCAGAACAGCAAACCAAAGAGCTAAAGACTATGGATATGAAGGATATACCGGAAGTCCAGGTGAGCGATACCGTAGAAACTTATGAAAAGCCTGACGAAAATCCAAAAAACACCATGAGTGATAAAAAACAGGATGATAACGACAAAAGCGATGAAAGAGAAAAGAAGTCGTACAAACGTTGGTATGACCGTTCCGATGACAGAGACGACGAGGATAGGCAGCGTAGCTATAGTAGCTGGAGCGATGAGTTATTCCGCAGTTGGTTTGGGCGCTAAAGACCCTTGCCGTTTATAACCCAGCCGTTAACTTGCAGTATTTCCTTTATCGAGTATGCATTGAGCCATGGTTCGCTACCGTCACTTGGGTTGGCCTCTTCCTGGAGTATGTCGATCGCGCGGTCTAGAACGGGTTGAAAGCTGGATCTGTATAGATCTTTCTTTTCATACCATTCGGGCATGCCTCTGCGCAAAAGCATGAAACCTACATCCTCTAAGCGTGTTTGGATGACCTCGGGTATATGCGGTTCGCCAACCCTGTCATCATAAGTGAAATCTATTTGTGCCGGTTCGTTGTTTTTGTCCAGCATGCGAAAACTCATAATTGCGCCATTTGCTAATCGCGCCGCTCGTACATGTTCTAGGGGCCTATAATTTGGCAATCTAGAGAATGAGTAATAACCCCTGTTCGTAACACTGGTGTTGCTCACTACTCTTTGCCCGCGCTCACCATATTTCTCGTACAGTGCGTCGCTTTCCGCGACGATGTCATGAATAGTCTGCAATTTTTTGGTCGTTACAAGAGCGTTTCTAGCTGTTCGGCGTTTTTCCATTTACATTAAATGTTACCATAGATATATGGCGACATTTAGTTTTGATATAGTTTCCGAATACGACAAGGCCGAAATGAATAACGTTTTTCAGCAAGTCGAACGCGAAATGGCGAATAGGTATGATTTTAAAGGCACCCCAGCGGCCATAGACTGGCTAGAGGATAAAAAAGGACTAAAGATCACGGGCAGTAATGAATGGCAGATAGATGCTGTACTGGATATAGTTCGCAAAAAACTGGCGTCACGAAATGTTAGCAGTAAGGTGCTGGACCTATCGAAGACAGTCAACGAAAGCAATATGAAGGCAACCAAAGAAGTGCCATTCGTCGAAGGCTTGGACCAAGGCAAGGCAAAAGCTATTACCAAATTGATTCGTGAAAAGTTTCCAAAAGCGAAACCTCAAATTCAAGGAGAGGCCGTGCGCGTAACAAGTGCTAGCAAAGACGAATTGCAGGCTGTAATGTCCGCTGTACGCGAAGCTGATCTAAACTTCGTAACGAGCTTTACTAACTATCGATGATAGGTATTTCCTCGACCGGGATTCGCATTATACTGGCGAATTTATCTAGTTTTTGAAATTTGCAAAACTTTATCGGTTGGTTTGACGAGCTATATATACGGTAGTAGTGGTCGTAATGAACTTTTTCGCCGCGAAAGTTTTGCGCGACGGTAGGTTCGTTGATGCGAACCACATACCAGCCTGCGGGCTGTTCGGATAATATCCGTTGTATCTTGCTGTAGTGATTGAAGGCCATGCTATTCGCCTCCGATAACCAATAATGATTTTTTTACCATCTCGTATCGTAATGGAGTGTCTATTTTTTCGTGTTCTCCGTCTCTAGAGACGCGAACATTACGCCTTGGCGTGCGTATGATTAGTTTGTCAGTCTTCCACGTCCTGATATCGGTAGAATTGCTGGCCCTTCCGATAAGAAACAGTAGCAAGACCTTTATTACGCGGAGTCGCCCGGTAGAAGTAATGGCATAAACCGATAACACGCCTTGATCTAATCGTTTTCTGCCGGTGATGATACCGTGTTCTAGACCATAGTCATTATTCCCAACGAATAGGAGGGGTGTTTGCGCGGAATCTTTTTCGATAGTGAGTGAATATGTGCGATTACGAATGAACGAACATATAGAGGCAATTACCATAGAAAACCATTTCGTGACAGGAGATTTTGGCAAGTCCTCACGAAAACGAAGGGCGGCAGGATATAGGCCGATGCTCGAGTTATTGATGATGACTTTGTCATTAATTTTTGCGAGATCGATATGTCGAGGCCGAGCGTTATGTAGGTTGGCTATAGCCTTGTCTAGGTCTTGTTCTATGCCGAGGTCTTTCGTGAAATGGTTTAGCGTTCCACCCGGTAGTGGCGCGAGTATAGTCTTTGTCCCCGCTAGGATGCCCGCGACACTATTTATCGTTCCATCACCTCCGCAAACCGCAATGATTGTTTTGTCATTCTTTAAGAATGGTCGCAGGGACGACGAAATATTTCGATTTATGGGAATCATTTGCTCTACATTGATACCGGCCGATTCGAACTTGTCTTTGAGGGAAGCTTCGCCAACTGAACTACCGGACTTCGGATTGTATACAACGACGACTTTCATTTATTTGTCCAGCAAAATAATTGCGATTACACCTATCAGTCCAACAATCCAACCACCAATGACATCGCTCGCGTAATGGGCTCCCAAATAGACGCGCGACAGACCAATAAAAAATATTACGATAGCCACGGTCGCCAATGCAGCAATGGCTAGTTCGGGCCACCTATATGAGATAACGATTGCCACTAGACCATAGCTGACGAGTGATCCCGCGGCGTGCCCGCTAGGAAAACTGAATGTTTTGAATAGCATATTTTCCACGTACTGATTAACGGGACGAGAGCGGCGAAGTACGATTTTTAGAACACTACTAACGGTAATAGTAGCAATTGCGATAAAGCCAGCGATTAAATAAAAGTCTTTGTTGAGGGCAAAACCGTAACCCAATATCGCTGCCGCCACGCCTATAGTAAAAGGAGGTTGCCCGACAAGGGTAAAGAACTGCATTATTGGATATGCCCATTTTGGGATACTTTTTATAGACGAATCCATCTTGCGATCGAATTTGTTTATATAGTTTCGCATATATCAAGTATAGCTGACTATCGATGGAATTCTATTCGCTGAGTAGCGTGACTTGAAGTATGACGATAATAAGTACCAATACCGCGATTACAAACAATTGCTGAGGAGCGGCCTTGTCGCTAGCGGGTAGCTTGCCAGCACGAATACTTTTTTCGGCCATTTTATACCTACGGTTACCAATGAGTGCAATCAAGATACCTAGTATTAAAATAAGCAGTCCCGGTAAGGGGCTGCTTTTGTAGAAGGCTGCTAGGGCTATTCCACCGGCTACGACTGCCAATCCGGTTCGTATCCAAGCTAGTAAGGTTCGTTCGTTTGCTAGCAGGAGCTGTACGTCCGCGCTATATTTTTCGTGTTCAAAGGCTTTTTTGTGTTCTCTGTCTTTGTCCGTCATGTATGGATTATACCATGAAAAGTGGTATAAGTATGTATATGGAAAGAGAGTATACGGGTAACGAGCCTCACGAATTGCAACAGAGCTTTAATGATGTCGCCAGAGAGCTGTATGACAGATTGCCTGCGTACGGAATCAAAGCAATTATACGTTTTGATAGTCAAGAGCGTAGCGAATCCTGGCTGGCCTATGTCAAAGAATACATGGACAGCGACCGCAACAGCCATCTGTCCATAGGCGAACGCGCTATGGAATGCTATATGGCATGGATGGATTTGTATGAGTTTCAGTCAGACGTAGTGTCATCTGTCACTACGATAAAATTCATAGATTTGAACCCAGATTTCGACATAACGCCAAAAGAAAACTCAATCAAAAAGAAGCAGTTGCAGGCGGAATTGATTTCACATCATGGACTGGCATTGGATGAACCTTGGCAGCGTTTCATAGACCTAGAAACACCAAACGTCGAAGGACTCCGCGCCGACGACGAGTACTACCAAACATACCTGAACGAATCGTTGTTGACGGTTGAAGAGAGTATGAATGAACGAATAGTTGCTAATCAAGAAGTTCGTGACGCATGTGATAAAGTCGGGGCCACGCTGATGGATTTAGGCAACACGCTAGAAATCGTGTCCGCCGTAAAGGCTATGCAGGCATTGTGCCAACGAGCCCCCAATGACATGAGCCCGCAACTTTACAAGGGCTTGTTCGAAGTTGGAAAAGAACTTCACGTAGACGAGAAATACGGTAAACAGACGCTACTATGTTTGGTCGAGTTCTTTCACGATAGGTATTAGTGCTTGCGAAGCGGGGTCTTGGACAGGGGCATTACGCGCCATACAAGCACAATTGCCAGTATGATCGCAAATCCACACATGATGGACGGAATGGCGCGCATAGTGGCTGGATCCATCATGTTCGCCACCATTGCAGGTACGATAAAGGCCGAATAACCAATAACCGTCCAGCGTAGCGCTGCAGCTTGTTTGGGCTTTTGACGCGCCCATAATGTCGCCAAGGCAATCGTTACTAGTAACCAGCCAAAGTAATATGTTCCATAGAATAGGTAACCCTGGCCATCCATATCGAATATGGCGTAGTTTGGCGCGCATTGACTGCTGATTACCTGGGCGCCATAGGCAATGAAATACAGCACGTATCCTAGAGCCGTCGCGTATGCCGCGAATATCAGTGGCCTAGCTTTCTTTTTCGCGAGTGCTGCCGTTAGATGAATACCAAGAGCTGGCAATAGTGTAATCGCGACATAACCCAGCTGTACCCATTCTGCATGACCAAGTCCTAGGCCTCCGCAGATCATATATTCCGCAAGCTGGAAAACACCCAAACAAAACAGCATGGCAACGACGATCTTTGTAACGGTAGTTAGTTTATATCGCCACAATACATAAAAGGCCATCGCGAACTCTAACAAAAAGGTCACCAACATTACCGGCGGTGAAAAACAGAATGTTTTGCCAAAGTAGCCGTCACGCATATGTTAATAGTATACACCTTTTTTCACGCTCATGTTTGAGTCTGTGACTGCCGTGTGGTTTTATAGATACACTATGAAACATGACAGGGGCGAAAACTGGGGCGCAAGTGATTTGGATGACGAGCTTTGGTTGCTATTGGAACAGCATCCGAAAGTCATCGAAGAAGAGGAAACGAACGAAGAGCATCAGTTAATACGGGAATCAGTCGAGGAGATGGTAGGAATGCTGACCGAGTGGGCTCAGCACCATCCTGATATGAACTTGATTATTGATTCGGACGGTAAATGCACGGACGAACAGTTTACCAACTACATGTTTTCGATTACGGATAGCGTCGAAAACCAAATGATGACTGACCCGGAATGGTCGGGATTGTATGGAACTAGCGACTTCGTGCCTTATAGGGAGCTTGTCAGCCTGGATAAATACATTAAAGAACGAGAGTTTCAGCACGTACTCGTGTTTTTGGGATCACGTATTATCTATAACACACGCAAAAAAGACACGGAGTTCGCGGGACTGATAACCTCGGACTATTACAAAAAGAACTCGCAGGTGGTGCTCGCCGCTGTGTTTCCAGAACAGTTCACTGAATCATGGCAGGAATTCTTTGCCGAGTCCGTTCCGGGCGCGTCGTTTGATCCGACCAATTTTGACGACCTAATCTATACACAGCAAGCCGAGGCATTCGCCGCGCATGTTCACGAGCGGCGCGAGCACGACGAGCAGGTTTATGCCTATATGCAAGAAATACTGGGAATTGATCCTAGTGTTCGGTCTATAGAAAACGCCAGAATATCTTGCTCGCTAAAGATTATCCAAGAAATAGCCTCGGATCATTATGAGGTTTCGGCAGAAAAGAACGGTCGGGCTAGCAGGAACAGATCTGTCTGTGAATACGCTCATACCGCCGGCTTTGATTCTGAAACTATTGCAAAGATCGCCGATTACTTGGATCGCAGTTACCCAATCCAGTCTATGCGCGGCATGTAACCCTTTTGCTACTAGCGTAAACACCTATAATCTGCTACAATATCTCGAGAGCGTTATTTTTTTATGTCAAAAAATAACTAAATTAAGTAATAACAGAGGAATATTAGCAATCATGGCAGTGAAAAACGTCCCACTTAAGGACTATCGAAATATCGGAATTATCGCCCACATCGACGCGGGCAAAACAACTACTACCGAAGGTATTTTGTACCGAACGGGTATTAATCACAAAATCGGTGAAGTTCGTGGTGCCGATGGCGACAGCGCGACAACCGACTGGATGGCGCAGGAGAAAGAACGTGGAATCACTATCACGTCCGCCGCGGTTACTTGTTTTTGGAACGAGTGCAAAATCAACATCATTGACACCCCTGGTCACATCGACTTTACTGCCGAAGTCGAACGATCACTACGCGTGCTAGACGGTGCTGTTGTGGTGTTTGACGGTAAAATGGGCGTCGAAGCTCAGACTGAAACAGTTTGGCGCCAAGCTAACAAATATGGCGTCCCTCGTATTTGCTTTATTAACAAAATCAACCAAATTGGTGGTGACTACTACAAATCACTAGAGACTATTCATAGTCGTCTATCAAAACACGCGTTGCCTGTACACCTACCGATTGGTTTTGAAAAAGAAATCAACGGTGTAGTTGACCTGATTGAAATGAAAGCCTATACCTACAAAGAATACACGGACAAAGCCCTAGTAGCTGGCGATATTCCTGCCGACATGGAGGAAAAGGCCAAGAACGCACGAAGCCTACTAGTCGAAGCGGCTGTAGAGGCTGACGATGAGTTGTTCGAACGATACCTGGACAAGGGCGAAGATTCTATTAGTGTCGAAGAGCTAAAGTCTGCACTGCGTAAACGAGTCCTAGATGGTGACTTTTACCTAGTGACAGGTGGCGATGGCCGTGGTGTTATCGTCGAAAAGGTACTAGACCTAGTTGCAGATTTTCTACCATCACCACTAGACGTTGGTTCTATCAAGGGTACAAATCCAAAAACTGGCGACGCCATGGAGCGACATGCCGATGTCAAAGAACCTATGTCTGCACTGGCATTCAAAATTGCGACCGACCCATTTGTCGGCCGACTGATATTCGTTCGTGTTTACAGTGGCGAACTAAAGTCTGGTAGCTATGTGTTTAACGCCGCTACCGGCGAAAAAGAGCGCGTAGGACGCGTAGTCCGAATGCACGCCGACAAGCGTGAAGAAATCGATGGCATTGGCGCAGGCGACATCGCAGCCGTTGTAGGCCTAAAGAACACGTTTACCGGCCATACGCTATGTGATATGGCGAACCCAATCACACTAGAAAGTATTTCATTCCCAGAACCACCTGTATCTATTGCCGTCGAGCCAAAAACAAAGGCCGATCAAGAAAAAATGGGTATCGCGCTTCAGCGACTTGCCGAAGAAGATCCAACCTTCCGTATTCACACCGACGAAGAAACTAACCAGACAATTATGTCTGGAATGGGCGAGTTGCACCTGGATATCCTAGTAGACCGAATGAAGCGCGAGTTTAATGTGGAGGCAAACATCGGTGAGCCACAGGTTGCATTCCGCGAAACCATCCGTGGCACGGCACAGGCACAGGGCAAGCACGCCAAGCAGTCTGGTGGTCGTGGTCAGTACGGTGACGTATGGGTTCGTTTCGAACCTACCGAATCTGGCGAAGGATTCGAATGGGGCGATGAAATTAAGGGTGGCGTTGTGCCTCAAGAATACCGAGCAGCCGTCGAAAAAGGTATCAAAGATACTTTGGCCGGCGGTGTTATCGCCGGATACCCAATGATTGGCGTCAAAGCTACTCTTTATGATGGTAGCTATCACGATGTTGACTCGAGCGAGCTAGCCTTTAACCTAGCTGGTGTGCTATCTGTAAAAGAAGGTATTCCAAAGGCTCAACCAGTACTACTAGAACCTGTTATGCGCGTCGAAGTTACTACGCCGGAAGAGTTTATGGGCGATGTAATTGGAGACCTAAATAGCCGTCGTGGACGTATAGAGGCCATGGAAGACCTACAAGGCGGTGCCAAGCTAGTAAAAGCAATGGTGCCACTAGCGAGTATGTTCGGTTATACGAATGATGTTCGATCTATGTCCCAAGGTCGCGCCGCGAGCACAATGGAGCTAGAAGCTTACGAGGAAGTTCCGCCAAACGTCGCGCAGGAAATCATCGAAAAACGCAAAAAATAAACGAATGGCAACGTCGTACGAGCAGTTAAGTAGCTTGTCTAACGAGAGACTGGCCAACACGAACGTGTATTGGCCTATCGATGAAGTAAGGGACTTCACGATTGACACTATAGAGAACTATTACAGAACTCACATTTCGAATGATTTTACGCTACCTGAGGGATATGACCACTTCTCGCACAGGTCAGATTCGAACCAAAAAATACAGTACCTAAAAGATATTGGAGTCCGGGCAGTCCGCTACGCTCTCGTGATGTTTGCGCGCTTTGATGACGAAGATGACATAAGGGCTCTGCCGATGTACTCGGATTATGAGAGCCGATCCAATCGAAATGTGACTGGAAGCTATCACAGTGCCATTGTGGACGATTATTATTATCATTCCTACGATGAACGGGCCGAGGAGTATGGTTTTCGGTCCGCTGGCGGGATGGATGTAATTAGTGGCGAAGCCATTCTGTTGGAACACGCAGAAGGGCCGACAGTATATCTGCGCGTTCCAAGGGGTAAAATGCTATCAGATCAGCACCGTGATGCCATGACTGCAATGTCATTGGATTTTCCTGACGCAAAATACGCGGTGCTAACCGGTGGAATGTCGCAGTACGCTATTTTCCACGAAGGTGTAACCGAGGAATTTCCACCCGATTTTGTATGAGAGGCAACCTTGGAATTAGCTTTGAAAAACAAGCATAAGTTCTTGAAAAATTCCCAAAATGTTAAAAAGTATTGATTTTTCTGACCATTAGGTGTAAAATGAAGCCAACCACATATAGTGTGGATGAGCGGAAAAAGATACGATGACGGAGGAGTTATAGATGACTCACGAAATTATCAGACCAAACGAAAGATGCATCAAAGAAGGCACCCTGCTGACGCTGGGTGCCGTTTCATTAGCGGCCACTGCTGCTTTTGCCACTGATTATTCCGTTCACCGCCACACCTACAAGGACAAAAGCGACAAAGCGCGCGTGCTAACTACCCAACGTCCTGGAGAATATTCCGTCCTGGTCTTTCCCGGATATCATGCAGATGGCGAGATACTAGCGAAAAACTTTGACAAGCACCTAGAACACCTGGGTACAACCCATTTTGTTGTGCATCCAGAGCGTGGTATGAATCTCGATTCGTATAAGGATGAGATACTAAAAGCACGAAAAATGGACGGACATCGTCCATTATTAATTTATGCACTGTCCATGGGGGCGTTACTAGATGCAAAGATAGCGTCTGACGAGGGCGTTCGTCATGAAATGGGTGAAATACACCGAAAAGTACTAGACAGCCCACTATCCGGAAAAGGCGATCTAGATATAGTGTCCAGACTGGGGATACTGGCAGGGAGCCTGCTACCGGCAACTTTTAGCACGGACAGAGTGTACCACCTCGTGAATCAATTGGGTCTAGGCGACGAATCACTGGACTTTGATCCGGAATTGGTCACGCGGGAAGAGGCCGAAGAGCGCCTGTGGTCTACGCGTAGGGTCAGGTACGCGGCGGCAAAGGGCCAAATACCATTCATGCACCGCGAAAACATGGCAAAAATGGATTTGTCACAGGCGGGCGCCGAACTAGACGAGGGAATTATTGTACTATCATCGCTTGAGGATCACCTCATTAACACGCGTCGATCGGCCGGCGTTATTAGCGACTCGTACGACATACCGGTGGAATTTCGTTACGACCTAACGCGAAAAGAAACTTCACATGCAACTGGTCCCGAGAACCCAAGGGGTGTAGTAGATGCCCTGGAAGGCAAGAATCGCGACAAATACATGACGCTGGATATCCGCAATACTATTCGCAAATATCAAGAAAACAAAAAACGTCGCGCAATTTGGCAGAAAAAACCAGCCTAGCCAAAACGACGATATATAAAACCAAACTTATCTTCGGATATATTCTTTAGCATGGGATGTTCTAATCTATCTTGGGATTCATAATCTTCGTTTGGTAGTATGCCTAGGAACATACTGACGGGTTTTGCAGCGGTTTGACGACTGACGTCGTATAGTGGACCAAACTTCGATACGATCGTGCGCATCATTCTGTCCGACAAAGTCCTTCTGCCGTATTTGTCGAATGTCGCTTCGAGTTCGACGTCGTCAATCAAATGGGCGTCGGTCAGAGACTCATTCAGGGGGTCTCCTTCGTTTTCTAGTATATGAGCGCGCAATTCCCCGTATATTAGGTCTTGGTCACTTTCTACGCGCCATGAATTCGCAGGGGCTTCAGCGTAGTTGATGTCATAGTGACTGCAGACATTGCACGCTGGAGCGCCTAGACAGCGAACTGTCCTATTATCTATGTTCGGTCGTGGCCATTGGTCATAATCACGCCCCCATAACATCGAAGCAAAAGCTAGGGATGCGCCCAGCTGGGCTTTTGGATGATAGGACTGAATAGTACGCACGTTCGACTCGTCGTCTTTCATAATGCCGTATAGCTTGTTCAAAATAGGATCAAGGACGGGATATACATCGGCGGGGTCGAGTGCCTCGCCATCAGATTCATATTTCCAACCTATGTCAGTTGCCCTCACGCCCCAGATACGATGTTCATTATTTGCCATGCAGACATCATACACTAATATTGACAAATTGTGTCGCTTATGCTATAATGAAGGTATGAGTGAGCAATCGAAATACCAGAGGTATATGGACGTTGTACGTGATAATATTCGTCACAACGACCACTTTCCACGTATACGAGATGCTTCAATATATTGTACTGACGTAGTGGGCGAGTATTATTCTGACTCCGGGGATGAGCTAACGGATGTATGCGGCTTTACGAACTATACGGAAGTATTAGAACGCGCCGGTGTCGAGGCTATTTCTCATGCTCACGTACAATTCGGAAACTTCGCTGATTCGGATGAATTCGTTGCCGTACCTTGGGTACTCGCGCCAGACGGCGTCGTAACCAAAATAGACGGGCCAGACCTAATGCACGGTCACCTAGCTGGCGATTGTTACGAGTATCTAAAAGACGGTAAGTTTGAATTTTCTAGGCAAAATCCGACGTATTTGCGCGCATTTTGTGCTGCGAGACCCGGCCAAAAGGCGCTGTTTTTGATTGATTTGTATACTAAGTACAATGACATTCCCAATATAGGCAAAGAGGCCCTAGACGTGATGGGCACGGAACTCGCCCCAGTTGCAAAGGTAATCGCGAAGTTCTATACGGGCGACTTGCCAGTCATAAAGTTAAACTAGAAAACACTTTACACACCCCTAAAATGCGTGTATAATTTAATCCATACGTCGCATAAACTCTATTAGATTTGTGCGTCAAAATTTTTATTAATAATTCGCAAGGCAGCGAAGGAGAAAAATCTCAATGGCAGATTTCGATCGAAGCAAACCGCACGTCAACGTTGGTACCATGGGTCACGTTGACCACGGTAAAACAACACTGACGGCAGCAATTACGACTGTCCTCGCAAAAAAACTACCTAGCGATGTCAACAAGCAAGTCGCTTACGACCAAATTGACAACGCACCAGAAGAAAAAGCACGTGGTATAACCATCGCTTCTTCTCACCAAGAATACGAATCAGAGAGCCGACACTACGCTCACGTTGACATGCCAGGACACGCTGACTACGTCAAGAACATGATCACTGGTGCCGCACAAATCGATGGCGCGATCCTAGTGGTTGCAGCAAACGACGGCCCACTACCACAGACTCGTGAGCACGTACTATTGGCTCACCAGGTGAACGTACCAAAGATCGTAGTATTCCTAAACAAGATGGACCTAGCCGACGAAGAGCTAGTCGAACTAGTTGAAATGGATGTACGTGAACTATTGACCAAGAACGGTTATGATGGCGACAACGCTCCTATCATCAAGGGTTCTGCTACTAAGGCTCTAGAAGGCGACGCTGCAAGCGAAGACGCTATCATGGAACTAGTAAAAGCACTTGACGACTACATCGAAGAGCCAAAGCGCGACCTAGACAAATCATTCCTAATGCCTATCGAGGACGTTTTCTCAATCAAGGGTCGTGGAACAGTTGCTACCGGTCGTATCGAACAAGGTATCGTAAAACTAAACGACGAAGTTGAAATCGTTGGTATCCGCGACACACAAAAGTCTGTCGTAACAGGTATCGAAGCTTTCAAGAAGAATCTAGACCAAGGTCAGGCTGGCGACAACGCTGGACTATTGCTACGAGGCATCGAGCGCGAACAAATCGAGCGCGGTCAGGTAGTCGTAAAACCTGGCACATTGACTCCACACACTGAATTTGCGGCAGAAGTCTACATCTTGAAGAAAGAAGAAGGTGGACGTCACACACCATTCAGCAAGGGTTACAAACCACAGTTCTACTTCCGTACAACTGACGTAACTGGTGAAGTTGAGCTACCAGCAGACAAAGAAATGGTCATGCCTGGTGACACTGTAACGTTTAACGTAAAGCTTCTATCTCCAATCGCTATGGATGATGGTCTACGCTTCGCTATCCGTGAAGGTGGCCGCACCGTTGGTGCAGGTGTCGTAACTAAGATTACTAAATAATCAGAGTTATCACCAATGAAAACACCGCCGTAATGGCGGTGTTTTCTATTTGTAGGTTATTTTATTCGTATATACCCAAGGCTTGCTTTGTGTAGTCGTGTAATCGCTGTTCGTTCCTGTCGAATGGCGCGAATGTAGGTAACAGTGCCTTTAGTTCGCTGTCACGTTCATGCGAGTGACCCGTTTCTTGATATGCAGACGCATAGCAAAAAGCCAGTCCAACTGGGGCTAATGTATGCAGTCTTTCGTCTACCTCGTCGCGTGCCACGTTACAAACTTGGCGTAGGTCGGCGAAGGTTTGTTGGAACTTTTCTTCGTCATTGACATGTATGACGCATTCATTGTATATCTCGGCTACTTTTGGATTCGATAATACACCTAGGACGCGCGAGGCTGTCGCTAGGTCGTGCTTTGGATACTCTAACTCTTCTATAGTTGGTAGTTCTGTTTCGTCGTGTTCGGCCTGCGCAGGGTCTGTGTTTGGTTCTAGGTCATTCATAATTAGCAAGTATATGCATATGCATGATGGATTGCAAACTATCGGGGAGGTCGCATACCGGGCAGGAGGTTGCGAATATGCTTTGGCATACCCATAGTAGCCTTTTCTGGGGTAGTAGGGTCGTACAGTATGTGAAATATACGGTCGGCGCGAACTTTGACAGTGCGTTGATCACCATAATCACGCAAGAGTTCCTGTAGCATAGCACCAATATTCTTGAAGGTTTCGTATGGTACGTCAAACGCATCTGCATCCGTTAATCCTTCGATTTCGGATTCCTGCAGTATGCGCTGAAAGCCAATCTCGATCTCTTGGACCGTGCCTATTCCGAAGTGAGCTTGGATTACCTCGAGGACGTCATTTGACAGGCGAATTCTATCGTCCTGTGTAATCTCTACGTGTCCTCTTGGTTCCCGCTCTGGTGACATAATGTACCTCTATCCTTTCATTATACCACAAATTGGCTATAAAAGCTAATACTAAAGATCTCGAGGATTGTCGACATATAGCATTTCGCCAGGTTGTAAGCCCAACATCTGCTCTACTAGATAATCCTGTTTGCCTCTGTAACGCTTTAATGCTCTATGGTGAATGACATTCATGTCGTCCCAGTACGCTGCGCTTTCCGATACTCTAGCGTCAGGGTCTTCGTCCAGCTCGTATTCAAAAGCTCTGTCGTAATTTTCTAATTCGAATTCGATTAAAAAACTGGATGGTATTGATGGATAATCCTCGAGTCTACAATCTAAATCTAGGTAGCTGTCCTCGTTCTCCCAGTAATCGCTGCTATCTATAATTGTAGATTTCTCGGTCGGGGTGATTATTACTGGTGTTGGAGCGGTAGCCTGTGTATTCAATGAGTGTGTTGGCAGAGGGGCAGCCCTTGCATTTATTGTTATTGAATTAATTTCTTCATCTTTCGTACCGTCTTCTCGTATACGTGGACCGTAGGAAACGCGAACCATATAATGGAATAAGGGGTCTCTGGCGGTTAGTGACTTTTCGACCTTTTGGGCGAGTATGTTAAAGGCTTCTGCGCCATGTTCTCGATTTATCAAACTTTTCCATTTGCCCCACCAGTCGGTTTTGCTATACGTTCCGACGACACCCTCGAAACCGTAATCATCACGATGTCGCGGAGGATGATAACCACCAAATGCCAAGTAATCATCGTTAAATGATTTAATCAAATCCGAAAATGCATAATCTTGAAAAGTCGACTGACAAAATATCGCATCTATCTCACGATCAATGGAATAGATTTTACTATCGTATTCTTCTTTTGCCTTTTGTTCGTCATGTTCACGCTTGCGGTAATTGCTGGACTCTATTAATGCCATTATTGAACTCCTTGAATGGTATTATTATAACACAAAATGCGAAAACCCGCCAGACCACGGAGGCCTGACGGGCTTCGACATGGTTGACGGGAAATGAAGGGGGTATTATGGCACTAAGGAGTGCCTATGGTTTGCGCCACACGGTTTTGACCAGCTGGCCGTCCACGTTCGTGATGCGACAGGGTAGCGGGAAATGAACGCGGGTGAAAGGAATGTTGTTGGACCATTCCAGCACGCGCCTTGATTCACCGACACCGAGGCTGTACACCTTGTCCGCGTTGCGCGCGTCCCGCGGATTCATGAACTCGCGATAGACACGCATGACGGTGCTTCGGTGTGAATGGTCAAACCTGCCGACCGTGATAGCCGTGCTTGGGGCGACTTGTGTTAGTTCCATATCTCCTCCTAGAATCGGGAACAATATCGATTATAACATAAAATGCAAAAACCCGCCAGACCACGGAGGTCCAGCGGATTCTCGCGTGATTTGGCGGGTGTAGCCCCTACTGTGGAGGGGCTATTTCGATCCCGCTCTTTTGCAGAATCGTGTCGACCAGTCTGCCCACCGACATATTGGGAAATTCATTGAACTCTTCGTCCGTGAATTCATCCATCTCGTCGAACAGCTCTTGGAGCTTCAGCCGTAGCTGGATGCGCTCCAGATGGCTCAGCCCCAGGTCGGATAGGGTTCTGGTGACATTGATATCGGCCAAGCCAACGCCGGCGTATACCACGAGGAGCATCGCTACGTTGTGGTACGCGTGGTTGAACTCGTACTCGTACTTTTCCTGTGTGTCCATCATTGTCGCCTCCTACGGGCCTCTGACGCCTCTGGCGCTTTTACCGGGCAGAGCTTGTGCGATTTCCATATCTCCTCCTAGACTCGGAAACTTGCACAACTATAACATCATGTGTACGACTTGTCGATAGCCTACATCTGTGATATAAGTATATGTGTATTAAATAATCATACCGAGAACTTGGCTGTGAGCGCAAAACGTAAGTCGCAAAACCTGACCAAGGTTACGGTATAGCACAATAGAAAGGTATCTACTATCATGGCAGATGCAAAACCAGAAGGATTGCGAATCCGAATCCGACTAAAGGCCTATGACCACAAGGTTATCGACCAATCAGCAAAACAAATTATCGACACGGCTATCCGTACGGGTGCCAGTATTGCTGGCCCCGTGCCACTACCTACGCGTCGCAGTAACTACACAGTGGTCAAAAGCCCTCATGTGTACAAAACAGGCGGTGAGTCATTTGAGATGCGCGTACACAAGCGTCTCATCGATATCACCAATGCTACGCCAAAGACTATCGACAGCTTGCAGAATCTGTCATTGCCTGCAGGTGTAGACGCTGAAATTCGAATGTAATTCCGTACTATGAAAAATCCTCAAGGATTTCCTTGGGGATTTTTCTATTTGTCAGTATCATATGCACAACGATTATGCTAAAATAGCTGAAAATGTCACAAACACAAACACAATATCGAAAACCGCGTCATCGCACATATGCTCGTAACAGGGGTCGTAATAATGTGGGATATCATTTGTCAGAAGGCGACGGGGTATATTTTTTAAAGTTGGTCACTGTTGTACTACTGGGTACGCTATGGCTAAAATTGGCAATTCCTATGGAGTGGAACGGGATAATTGTTGCAGCCTTTCCACTAGGCACACTATTGGCCCTAGTTGCTATTAGGCTATTCGAAAAAAACCAATTGGATCGCAAAATATGGTTCGCGGTACTAGTTATTGTGACTATACTTAGTTACTTTGTTCCTGCAGGTATAGTTATCTAGAAATAAAAAAACCCGCCAATACATAGGCGGGCGTACCGGAGGCTGTCGATTATGTGACAGCCTCCGGTACTGGATTGGTACCTCGTCAGACAGTGTGATGACGGCTGGAGTGAACGAAAGACGCATAGATACCGGAACTGCGATGCCTCTCGCGGTGTTCGGGCGCTTCGGCCTCCGTTCGGGGGTCGGTAATAGCCCTGTGTAGAGCTTTGCGATCGCACCTGCCCGGATGGACAAAGTCAATCGCCGCGACCAGCTCCTCTTCATGAATCACGGGTTGGTGGCTTCGACAAACCCACTCGATTAACTGATGAAGGTGTTGACCGTGCGTATGGGGCTCGCTAGTCGCAATCAGTCTCGGAAACTCGCTCCATAGCTGGTCAATGACTGCGTCGATGTCGTCATTCCAGCTTGTCCCTGTCAGCTCTGAGAGATTCTGCGCAATCAGCCATGCCGCGTCGCGCGCTCGTCGAATGGGTACGTCTACTCGAACCAGGGTAAATGCGTCAGTGGACATAATCCATTCGTACTTTTGGGACCTGTAGTCTTGAAAGGGAATACAAGAAGCGAAGCCGTCCCCCATGCTGAGCAGGTTAGGCCAGATTTCTAGCGTCACCCACTCCTTACGTGGCGCATCATCGTTTTTATACTCAAGATACGGTTCGACTTTGCGAACCTCAACCGTGAACTTCACCGAATACTCCTAAAGGTCTTGACTGCGCGGGATTTCCGCACAGTACACCAAGCACTCTTATAAAACAAAAAGATAATAAAATCAATACAGCGCAACCCGAGAACTAGTAGCCTCCGCCACCAATTCCCCAGTATTGTTCTAGTGTATGAATACCCTTGTTCTTCATGTCCGTAGCGACCGAGACCCCGACATAGCGCCAGTGCCATGCTTCCGCGCTATAACCAGTGATAGATTCATAGCCAGATTTGTATCGTTGGATAAAGCCGTACTTATGCCCGTTCTTTTTCATCCATGCATATTCACTAGTACCTGCAAAGCCATTTAAATTTTGACCGCTACCAGACAAGTCTACGGCAAAACCTGTCTGATGTTCACTATATCCAGGTCGCGCGCTAATCGTGTCTGCAACCGCCGTACTACCGTGATAGTTTACCCAGTAGTTGTATGTAGAAACCTGGTTGTCATACGAGCGATAGGTACTAGTGAGACCTAGCGATTCACCGGCTGCTGATGCCGCGCTGATCATGGCCGTTAGCTTTGCGAGTATTTTGTTACTAACGAGATAGCCGCTATAAGATACCAGATCAGAAGGCACGAAGTTTACGGGATTGAGACATCGTTTTTTGTTAACAACGACATCTATGTTGTTGGGGTTGCCGTGCGTGCCACTTATTTTACATGCGGACGGAGTGACCACCTGGCCAGCCAATTGTGCTTGTAGGGCAGCTTCGGCTTCAGCTTTTCGTTTAGCCTCTGCCTTTTTGGCGGCTTCCTTTGCCTTGCGTTCAGCTTCCTCTTTGGCCTTTTGTTCGGCTATGCGTTTTTCACGGACCTCTGCTATCTTTTCGTCTATGTCCTTCAGGTATGCGGCAGTTTTTGTTACCTCTGCCTGGGTGTTTTGATGGGCATAATATTTAGCGATTTGCACGCCTCCGACGGTAATTATGGATAATGCCAGCAAAGACCCGCCCAAGGTCAGGTGTCTGTTTTGTATTTTTTTGCTGATTCCGAGCACTAGTATTATTATACGCTACCGGAAATACGGGTAGATATCTTCAAAATCTGGGTGATCGTACGCGTCATCGTCATCAGTATCATCGATGTCTTCTTCATCGGTCGTTGCAGTATCTGATTGAATTTCAGACTCTGTGTCGGTACTTTTGGGAGAGTATTTAGCTAGCATTTCTTCCATTCGAGTCGCGATCTCTGCCATTCTAGCGGTTACGGCGTCAATGTCGACCTCAGGCTTCGTTTCCGCCGTCTCGTTCTCGGTCTCGGTATTGAGTAAAGTCAATTCTTCTATTCTGGCGTCCAGCGCGACGGCCTCGTCATGACTGTATCGCTTGTGTTCTGTAGATTTTTCCATACCTCAATGCTAAACCAAAAAAGTAAGTTTTACAAAAATAAGCGTTACAGATAGAAAAGTATTGACCTACCTCTATTTTTATGATAGGATTGATTGGTAACTTATTGAAAGTACGAAATATAAATTCGCTTCCGCGTGAATGAGCAAGTCCAGGAAAAGCCCCGGATACTACTCGCCACCGGAGGTTTTAAATGGGAGAAAAGGGCGATGAAAGCACTTCTCGGTACCAAGATTGGTATGACCCAAATCATCAGCAAGGACGGCGTTGCAACACCTGTGACGTTGATTCAAGCTGGCCCTGTGACTGTAACTCAGGTCAAGTCCGTCGAATCAGACGGCTACAACGCAGTCCAAGTGGCATTTGGTGAGGGTAAGAACCTGAGCAAGGCCGTAGCTGGTCACACAAAACCAGCCCAAGTGACCCCGAAACATGTTCGGGAGTTTCGCGTTGCAGAACTACCAGAGCTGAAGGTCGGTGACAAATTCGACGTTAGCCAGTTTGAACTGGGTGACATCGTAGACGCTACCGGTACCAGCAAAGGTAAAGGTTTTGCAGGTAACGTAAAACGGCACAACTTTAACACTAGTAAAAAGACCCACGGTGGCAACGGTTACGTCCGTCGCCCTGGTTCGATCGGATCTATGTATCCGCAGAAGGTCTTTAAAGGCAAGCGCATGGCTGGACGCATGGGTCATGATCGTGTAACGGTCAAGAACCTGGTCGTAGCCTATGTTGATCCGACGAACAATCTGATCGGCTTAAAAGGCGCTGTACCTGGACCTAACAAGGGTCTGATAGAAATCGGAGGTAAGGCATAATGGCTGAAACTGCGAAAAAACCAGCAGCTGCAAAAGCTGTGAGCCTTCCAAAGGAAGTATTCGGCGTAGAAGTCGAAAATCACGAGTTGGTAAAGCAAGCGTATGATACATACCTGGCAAACAACCGACTATCCAGCGCCACTACGCTACAACGTGGTGAAGTACGCGGTGGTGGTAAAAAACCATGGCGTCAAAAAGGTACCGGACGAGCACGATTTGGTAGCTCTCGAAACCCAATTTGGCGTGGTGGTGGTGTAGTATTCGGCCCTCGCGGTAACGAAAACTACAGTAAGCGTCTATCTACCACAGCAAAGCGTGTCGCACTTCGCCAAGCGCTAACACTAGCCAACCAGGCTAAGAAGGTCGTGGTAAAAGACGTAAAAACTACTGGAAAGACGGCGGAAATCGCTAAATTCCTGGAGACGAATAAGTTTGACCGAAAGGTGTTACTGGTAGTAGACGAAAAGTCTCCGGAACTAATCCGTGCTACTTCAAATCTACAGAACGTAGTGCTAGTACGGGCAACTTTCCTAAGCGTCTATCACATTCTAAACGCAGATCACATCGTACTTTCAACGAAATCTGTACCAGTCATCAAGGACTGGCTAACACGGGAGGTTAAATAATATGGCAAACGTATTTGTATACCCCCGAGCAACAGAAAAAGCCTATGCACAATCACAGAACGGCGTATATGTATTTAACGTCCCTGTCGATGCAACTAAAAACGACATCGTGGAAAGTGTCGAAAAGCAATATGACGTGAAGGTAACTCGCGTGAAGACTATCGTACAAAACGGCAAAGCTGTTCGTTATAACCGCGGTCCAAAGCGCTACCCTGGCACGACCAACCGTAAAGACAGCAAAAAAGCCTACGTCACATTGGCAAAGGGTGATAGTATTCAAGTCTTTGCAGAACAAGAACAACAGATGGAGGAGAAGAAGTAATGGCAATCAAAGCATACAAACCGACAACTCCATCCCGCCGTGGCATGACCTCGCAGGATCTCAGCGCTATTACTACTAGAAAACCAGTAAAGAGCCTGACAAAGAGCAAAAAACAGCAAGCTGGACGCAACAACACCGGTCGAATTACCGTTCGACACCGTGGTGGTGGCGTGAAACGACATTACCGATTGGTAAATCACAACTTGCCTGCTGGCACGAAAGCAACTATCGAGCACATTGAGTACGATCCGAATCGTAGTGCACGTATTGCTCGTGTAAAAGACCAAAATGGCCTATACCACTACGTGATTGCGGATACGAGCATGAAGCAAGGCAAGGTAATCGAAAGTGGCGAAAAAGCTCCTATCGAAACATCAAATCGCCTACCATTGAGACAAATCCCAGTTGGTAGCCAGATTTACGCTATAGAGCTAACTGCCGGCAAAGGCGCGCAGATGGTTCGTGCTGCCGGCGCTCGTGCACAGTTGATGGCTAAAGAAGGCGATCATGCACAAGTACGTCTACCATCTGGCGAAGTACGAAGAGTCCGCCTAGAGGCAACAGCCGCCATTGGTGTTGTTGGCAACGTACAGCACCAGAACATCAAGGTCGGAAGTGCTGGCCGAAAGCGACGCAAGGGTATTCGCCCATCCGTTCGCGGTGTAGTAATGAACGCGGTTGATCACCCACATGGTGGTGGTGACGGTGGATCTCACGGTGTAGGACGAACTCCAAAGACACCTTGGGGCAAGCTAACTCTGGGTTATCGAACTCGACGACGCAAGGATACTGCCGGTCTAATAGTAAGAACTCGCCACGAGGCGAAGAGGAAGAGGTAAGACATGAGTCGATCACTGAAAAAAGGTCCATTTGTCGATGCCAAGCTGGCGAAAAAGGTCGCTGCTCTAGGTCTCGAGGATCGAACTGTTATAAAGACATGGGCTCGTGCGAGCACCATCACACCAGAAATGGTTGGACGCACAATAGCTATATATAACGGCCGAGTACACGTACCGGTTGTTATCACCGAAAACATGGTTGGTCATAAACTAGGCGAATTTTCGCCAACTCGAAAGTTCCGCAAACACGGAGGCAGGGAGAAGTAATATGGCTGATATGTTGAAAGTAAAGGCGATTGCCAAAGGCGTAGACCAGACCCCGCGTAAGGTTGGCATAGTTGCGGCACTTGTACGAAATCGTACAGTTGCAGACGCGCTAGTCATTCTAGAGCACGTACCACGCCGAGCGGCAACTCCTGTAAAGAAAGTAATCGAGAGCGCACAAGCTAACGCCGTGAACAATCACGGACTAGACAGCAAAAGCCTCGTAATCACTACTATAAACGTGACTACTGGCCCACGAATGCGACGCTATAAACCAGCTAGCCGTGGACGTGCATTGCCATTTGAAAAGAAATCCAGCCATATCCTAGTCGAAGTATCTGGAACAGAGAAACCTAAAAAGAAGCCGGTTGCTAAAAAGGCCGACGAGAAGAAAGAGGAGAAGAAATAATGGGACAAAAAGTTAACCCACTAAGTTTTCGCCTGCAGGTCCACAAGAACTGGAATTCGCGTTGGTTTGCTGGTAAAAAAGACTTTGCGAAATGGCTAAATGAAGACGCGGCGATTCGTCGACATGTCGAAGCTAAATTCGCTAGCCGTCCAACAATCAGCCGAATAGAGATTGAGCGATCTGCAAACCTAATCACCGTGACTATTCACACTGCAAAGGCAGGTGTCGTAATCGGTCGAGGCGGTTCAGGCGTAGCGGAATTAAAGGTAGAGATTGAAAAGATTGCTAGCCTACCTGTTCGAATCAATATCGAAGAGGTAAAACGACCAGAACTAGACGCAAAACTAGTGGCCGAGAATATTGCTCGCCAGTTGGAACGACGAATTAACTTCCGACGCGCGACAAAGATGTCAGCTCAAAATACCATGAACGCAGGCGCAAAAGGTATCCGTATCGAGGTAGCCGGACGATTGAATAGTGCCGAGATGGCTCGACGCGAAAAGATTATCGAAGGTTCCGTGCCTCTACATACACTGCGCGCTGACATAGACTTTCACGTAGCACGTGCTAACTGCCCCGGCGTTGGTATCGTTGGTGTCAAAGTATGGATTTACAAGGGTGAGAGGAGCGAGTAGATATGTTGTTACCTAAAAAGACAAAGTATCGAAAAGTCCGAAAAGGCAAGAACAAAGGCGTTGCGACCAGCGGTCACTACATTGCATTTGGTGACTATGGCCTACAAGCCCTGAGCAACAACGACGTTACTTCTCGCCAGATCGAGTCTGCTCGTCAGGCCATGACACGATACATCAAACGTGGTGGTAAGATTTGGATTCGAATCTTTCCTCATACTCCTAGAACCCGCAAACCCCAAGACGTAAAGATGGGTAGCGGTAAAGGAAATCCTGAATTCTTCGCAGCGAAAGTAAAGGCTGGAACCGTAATGTTCGAAATGAAGGGCGTTGACGAGGAAATAGCACGCGAGGCAATGCGCCTAGCGAGCCATAAGCTTCCTGTCAAAACCCGTTTCATTAGTAGGGAGGAAGGTTAACATGGCAAAAGCTAAAACAACCCCCAAAAAGGCTAAAGAGGCAGTTGTGCCAAAAACGGTAGATGAGATGAAAAAAGCTCTAGCCGACAAGCAACAGGAAATGCTAGAAACTCGCAGGTCACATCGTGCTGGTGAACTAGTTAATCCACGTGCACTGACGCTTGGCCGACGCGAAATCGCTCGTCTAAAGACCGCGATTCGCGCAGATGAACTGAAAGGAGATAAGTAATGACTAAGTATCTAGTAGGCATCGTTACGTCCGATTCTCGTGATAAGTCAATCACGGTTACCGTAACAACTCGTGAGACTCATCCCCTATACGGCAAGCAGTACACGATTAGCCGAAAATATCAGGCGCATGATCCAAAAAATGAAGCTCAAGTAGGTGACAAAGTACGAATCAAGAGCATTCGTCCGGTCAGCAAGACAAAAAGCTTTCAGTTGGACCTAATCGAAGAGAAATCTAAGGGCAGTATTGAACTGAAAGAAGAAGTAGTGCCAGTAGAGGAAGCTACGAAAGCTCGTGAAGAGAAAGAATCCGCTAAAGAAGAGGTGGAGGCGTAAATATGATCCAACAGGAATCTAGACTAAAAGTTACCGACAATAGCGGTGCAAAGGAAATCTTGTGCATTCGTGTGTTGGGTGGTACTGGACGTCGATACGCTCGAGTTGGTGACATCATCGTTGCCAGCGTCAAAGACGCCAATCCAACTGGACAGGTAAAAAAGAAGTCGGTAGTAAAGGCCGTAGTAGTACGAACCCGCGACCAAATCAAGCGTCGTGACGGCAGTACTATCTGTTTCGATGACAATGCAGCCGTGATTATTGGCGATGACAAGACACCGCGGGCTACTCGTGTGTTCGGTCCTGTGCCCCGCGAACTGCGCGATATGGGCTATGCAAAGATCATTAGCCTGGCACCGGAGGTACTATAATATGGCAAATCGAATTGTAAAAAACGACGTAGTAAAACTGATTAGTGGCCCAAACAAGGGCGTGACTGGCAAGGTTTTAGCCGTACTTCCAGGTAAAAATGCAGTTTTGGTTGAAGGACTAGGCGTAAAGCATCGCAAGTTCAAGCCATCGCGACTACATCCAACTGGCGGTAGCAAGGACATTCATGTTCCAACTCCGCTCCATAAAGTTGCATTAGTAGTAGATGAAAAGACCGGTAAAACTAGCCGAATAGGACACAAGAGAACAACGGAAGGCGCGAAGGTACGAACTGCGCGTCAGCTAAAAGGAAAGGAGATTAAGTAATGACAAAAGCAAAAACCACGTCTCCGGCTCCTCGCTTGAAAGCCTTGTATAAAGATACGTATCGCAAGGAACTACAGGCCGAATTGAAACTAGAAAACGTACATCAGGTACCAAAGCTAGAAAAAATTGTGGTCAGCGTGGGAACTGGAAAAAGCAAGGATGACAAAAGGCATCTAGAAGCCGTAAAGAACACCCTTACAAAGGTTACTGGCCAGGCTCCCGTAGAGCGACAGGCAAAGAAATCTATAGCTAGCTTCAAAATCCGCGCAGGTATGGGTGCGCCAATCGGCATAATGGTTACTTTGCGAGGTAATCGTATGTACGAATTTCTAGATCGATTAGTAAACGTTGCCCTGCCTAGGGTTCGTGACTTTCATGGTGTGGGTGTGAAGTTCGACAAAACAGGCAACTACAACCTAGGTATAGTCGAGCAGTCAATTTTCCCAGAACTAACCTTTGAGGAAACCCAAGTAACCCACGGTATGCAAATAACTTTCGTGATCGATGGCGAAGAGCCAGAACATAGTCGATCATTGTTAGAAAAATTTGGACTACCGTTCGCAAAAGAAGGAGGTCGACGCTAAATGGCAAAGAAATCAAGTGTAGCTCGCGACAAAAAGCGACGACTAATGCATGACAAATACGCTGAAAAGCGAGCCGAACTAAAAGAACTCGGCGACCTAGACGGCCTACAGAAACTTCCACGTAACTCGTCACCAACCAGGTTGAAAAATCGTGACCTATTGGACGGACGACCACGAGGATATATGCGCAAATTTGGAATGAGCCGTATACGCTTCCGCGAAGAAGCATCGAGCGGTAATATCCCAGGAATAACAAAGAGTAGCTGGTAGGAAAGGAGAGAAACGATATGTCACTACAATCTACAGACCCAATCGCGGATCTTCTGACCCGCATACGAAACGCAGCAGCTGTCGGCAAGACTGAGGTACGCGTACCTTCTAGCAAGCTGAAAAAGGTTGTCGCAGAAGCACTAAAAGCAAACAACTACCTGACTGACGTCAAGATAGAACCTGGCAAGCCACGCGATACGTTGGTTATTACAATCAACAAAACAGGTGAAAACTGTAATATCAACGAGATTACTCGTATGAGCAAACCTGGTCGCCGTGTATATGTAAAAGCAAATGAAATTCCAAAGGTAAAATCAGGCCGAGGTTTGGTACTAGTCAGCACGTCACGTGGCGTGGTAACTGGCCACGAAGCAGTCAAGCAAAAGCTTGGCGGAGAATTATTACTAAAGGTTTACTAATATGAGCAGAAGTACTGGGCACGAGACTGACGGTGGAGTTGCATGGAGTAATTTTTACCAACGCCATGACGGTAGTGTCGAACAGACCCAGGATACACCAAGCTATGCAGCAAAGGACTCAATAAGCCAGATAGATAACATTGCTGACTGGGCGGCTGAGACATTAGATAAACTTGATAAAAAAGCTATCACAGACGCGCTTACGAGAGCGGCGAAAAGGCTACTAAATAAGAAAGGATAAATCATGAGTCGAATCGGAAAACTACCAATTCAGATCCCATCAGGCGTGACAATCACGGTTGACTCAGATGTTATCACTGTTGCAGGCTCAAAAGGCACGCTGACAGTACCACATCTGAGCGACGTGACAGTCAAAGTCGACGATGGAGTCGCAACTGTCACCCGCAAGGATGACGAGCGCACAGCAAAGGCCCAGCACGGCCTACAGCGTGCCCTACTAGCAAACGCCGTCGAAGGCGTCAGCGAGGGCTACGAAAAGAAACTAGAGGTAAACGGAGTTGGCTTCCGCGTAGGTATGAGCGGGAATGCCCTGGAACTACACGTTGGATTTAGCCACCCTGTTAAATACACTCCACCAGAGGGTGTACAGGTTTCTAACCAAAAGATGGAAATCACCGTCAGCGGTATTGACAAACAGCAGGTTGGTCAGGTCGCGGCAGAAATCCGCGCGCTAAAGAAACCAGAACCATACAAAGGCAAGGGCATTAAGTACGTAGGTGAACATATCCTGCGCAAGGCCGGAAAGGCAGGTAAATAATCATGAGTAACCTAGCAAAAAAACTACTGAACAAAAGCCTGCGAAAAGGTCGAGTTCGAGCCAAGGTTAGTGGTACGGATAAACGACCTCGTCTGTCCGTGTCTATAAGTAATCGCCACGTTAGCGCACAGCTGATCAACGACGATACATCAACTACGATAGCCTCTAGCACTACTGTTGGTAGCAAGCAAGACGGCACGCTAACTGAACAAGCTACGTTTATCGGTACTGATATCGCTAAGAAAGCTAAAAAAGCAGGAATCAAGAAAGTTGTGTTTGATCGAAACGGTCGACAATACGCTGCTCGTTTGAGCGCGTTGGCCGAGGCGGCACGCAAGGAAGGACTGGAGGTCTAATCATGGCTGAACAACAAGCAGCTACAAAACCACGAGATGCACGCTCAGCGCGACCACCACGACGTGATCGCCGTGACGTACCTCAAGAACCAAAAGAATTTGAAGAGATTGTTATCAATGTCGATCGCGTGGCACGCGTCGTAAAGGGCGGTCGCCGTTTCCGATTCAAAGCCTTGGTAGTTGTCGGTAACAACAAAGGTAAGGTTGGCGTTGGTGTTTCGAAAGGCCAAGACGTGCAAACTGCCGTATCAAAAGCAACTGACGTAGCCAAGAAGAATCTGATAGTAGTTCCTATCGTAAACGAGACTATTCCGCATGACGCAGAAGTCAAGGTATCTGGCGCGCAAGTGTTGATCAAGCCTGCCGCCCCTGGTACAGGTGTCATCGCCGGTGGCGTCGTACGACAGGTTATTGGTGTCACAGGTATACACAACATGCTTTCAAAGTCTCTGGGCTCTACAAACAAGGTAAACATCGCATATGCAACTATTGATGCCTTGAAGAGTCTAGTACCAAAAGACCAGTGGCTCAACGCGCCAGCAAAAAAGCCTGCAAAAAAGGAGGCTAAATAATGAAGTACAACGAACTACAGGTATCGGCTAACCGAAGCAAGAAACGCGTCGGTCGCGGAATCTCTGCTGGTGGTGGCAAGACTGCCGGTCGTGGTACCAAAGGTCAAGGCGCTCGAACAGGTAAAAAACTAAACGCAATGTTCCAGGGCGGACAGAGGGCTCTAGTACAAGCGATTCCAAAGGCTCGAGGCTTTAAGTCGCTTCGCACGCCCGCGCAAGTCGTATACCTAGATCATCTAAATGCCTTCAAAGGTAAAACGGCTGACAATATGTCACTGTTCGAGGCTGGACTAGTTTCGACTCCTTACCATACGGTCAAGGTTATCGCACGTGGCGAGCTGACAGAAAAAGTCACTCTACGAGTACAGGCTGCTAGCAAATCTGTCCAAGAAGCAATCAAAAAAGCTGGTGGTACTTTTGAAAAAGTTGATACACCGATCAAACCTTCAACAAAGAAAAAAGCAGATAAATAGTACAAACGACTGCATCAAAAACCATCCTTACAGGGGTGGTTTTTGTATGGATAATACCACTATGAATCTGCTATAATTAATACAAATACAGACTTAGTTTCAGGGAATAGGCCTATTACATATGAATTGGAAGACAATCTTTAAATCGCTCAAAAACCGTAAAATGCAAAAACGTTTTGCGATTGTTTTAGGTATCGTGGTCGCGTATCGATTCTTGGCTCATATCCCCGTGCCACTAGCAGAGCCTACTGCCCTAAAAGAAGTTATTGAAAGCGTTGTTAGCTCAACCGACTTTGGTGGTTTCCTAAATCTGCTATCCGGTGGTGCGCTGGCTAGCTTTTCTATTGTGTTAGTAGGGCTCAGTCCTTTCATTACGGCCAGCATCATCACGCAGCTATTGACCAAGGCTATTCCAAAACTAGAGGAGCTACACAAAGACGGTGAATCTGGTCGACGAAAGATCAACCAGTGGACACGTATGATATCAGTTCCATTAGCGATTGTTCAGTCTATTGCATTTATATATATCTTGCGACAAACGGTGCTAGCGGGCAACACGACAGCTCTAGATGGAGCTACACCTATAGAATGGGTCGTTGCCGTCACGGCGATGACAGCAGGAGCGATACTGCTGATGTGGATGGGTGAGTTAATCACCGAACAGGGTATCGGAAACGGTATATCAATGCTGATCTTTGCCGGTATTATCAGCCAGTTACCGTCGACTCTAACGACCTTGGGCGTATCATTGTTCGATACGTCCGCGGGTATGCTTAGCGTATTTGGCTGGTTTGAACTGCCGCTGAATCCAACTGCGTTCTGGGTGGCACTAGTGGTTGCGCTGTCGTCGCTAGTTGTGTTGTATTTGTTGGTCAAGATAAACGAAGCCCAGCGCGTGGTAACGGTTAACTATGCGAAACGAGTACAAGGTAACAGTAGCTATGGTGGAGTAAAGAGCATACTTCCAATCAAACTTATCGCGGCAGGTGTTATACCAGTCATCTTCGCGGTCGCGTTCCTTAGCTTGCCGGCCTTTATTGGACAGGTATTAAAGGCGACGGGAAATGTAGACTATGCCGAACTAGCAAACAATCTCATCCTGTGGTTCCAGGCGCCACAGCCAGGCGCATTTACTGGTGACACCTTCGGGGCATTGATATATCCAGCTAGTTACTTCGTGCTCGTAATTCTGTTTACATACTTCTATACCGGTATCATATTCAACAGCAACGAGATTGCCGAAAATCTGCAAAAGCAAGGTGGATTCATCGAGGGTGTTCGTCCCGGACTGCAGACGGAAAAGTACCTATCGCGCACGGTAAACCGACTCATATTGTTTGGATCATTGGTACTTGGTCTGATAGCAGTTCTGCCTTTTGTCGCGGAGTACGCGTTCGCTCAGGCGGGTATAACAGGCATTCAAAACCTCGCGATTGGCGGTACTGGCATACTGATTGTTGTCTCGGTCGCGCTTGAGAGCTTGCGTCAGATCAATTCGCGCGCGCTCATGGTTACATACGACGATTATAAATAGGAAATCTGTAGGTGGCAGGATTACAACTCGAACGAAAAAGTGGGCCAGGTTTCAAAGTTGTTCTCTTGTTCTTTTTAGGTATCGTATTCGTCGTGGGTCTAGGTGGCCTAGCAGCATATTGGTATAACACAGGTTATACGCCATTGGGACTCGCCGTGCCAGCTACAATACTTCAGCCTAGTATTGACAGCAAAGACGTATCTGGTGAACAAATATTGCAACACAAAGCGGACGATAGTAAGCCGAGGTATGTCAGCATACCCGCGCTGGATATAGAGAACGTACGAGTCTTCGCTATGGGTAAAGGAAAGCTTGGCGATCCAGCTGCCCCAAAGAACCTATATGATGCTTCGTGGTTTGACGAGAGTGCCGAGCCCGGACAGGAATACGGCACAGTGACACTAACTGGATACGGAGACGGCGTTATGGACGGAGGCGTGTTCAGCGGTGCTTCCAAGCTAAAAAGTGGCGATGTGATCGCCATAGAGAGGGGTGATGGAACTATTGTTGAGTACGAGGTGGTCGAGAATAACACTGAATCAGTTGCAAAAGCCAATCAGTCGGGATTAAAGAGATTGTTTACGCCGTATGACGAGACCAAAGAAGGATTGGGGTTGATTGTAGTGACTGGATCATGGATACCAAAGGATAACCTATACGACACCCGCACGTTAATACGGGCCGTCGCAAAAGTAGATTAATCGAATTTGTGCTACCGATTTAAAGGTGTTAGGGTGTATACATGTCCGAAATAATAGACTTTGAGCAACGGGATACAGGACCCAACCCAGAATCACAGATCTTTTTAAAACAGCTAATTGACGACTATCTACCTGCTGACGGCTATGAATTTTCACTGACCGAGCTAGCCGAGGATATCGAAGAACCCTACCTTCGCGTAAATAATGCGCTGTACAACCTCATTAAGCTGAATGCCTTAATATTCGACAGAAAAGACGACAGCGTGACAATACTCAGCAGAAAACCCGAAAACGTAATGCCGGGCAAGTACAATAAAGCCTTTCCTGAGTATGGGCCTGATCTTGATAGCATTGCCCCTGATACAGATCGTCATAACCATCTTGACTAGCGGACTGGATTTGCTACAATAAAGGTACATTTAGAGGGTTCGCGGTAAAAACGCGAAAATCTTTGCTAGAAACACTTTACTTACCGTGATTTTTTGTGTATAATGGTCTCTTGTTAACTATGGCAAGTCAAAAAGAAGTCATTAAGCTGGTCGGTAAGGTTGTGGAGGCATTGCCGAACACCCAGTTTCGTGTCGAGTTGGAGAATGGCCATACGGTCCTGTGCCACATATCGGGTAAGATGCGAAAGCACTATATCCGACTGGTACCGGGCGACAAAGTGGAAGTTGAGTTGACCCCCTACGATCTTACAAAGGGCAGAATCAGCTTTCGCTTGAAGGACGAACGGCCGAATCCGGCTCAAGTCCGATAAATAATAAATTAATTAGGAGCTTCTGTTAAAAACATGAAGGTACGTGCGAGCGTAAAAAAGATTAGTCCAGATGATCAATTGGTCCGAAGAAAGGGCCGTCTTCGCGTCATCAACAAGAAGAAACCTAAGAATAAGCAAAGGCAGGGTTAAGTATGGCTCGAATTGCAGGGGTTGTAATCCCAGCAGAAAAGCAGGTACACATCGCTTTGACGTATATATACGGCATTGGACGAAAGTACTCTCGAGACATCCTTGCGGCGGCTAATGTAGAGCCGACCACTCGGGTGAAAGACCTCACCGAGGCTGAGGAACAACGTATTCGTGAAATTATAGATCAAGGATACACCGTAGAAGGTGACAGTCAGCGTCTGGTAGCGAACAATATTAAACGATTACGTGACATCGGTGCATACCGAGGACTACGACACAAGGCAGGTTTGCCTACTCGCGGTCAACGAACTCGCACGAACGCACGTACACGTAAGGGTCGCGCAGTTGCAGTAGGTGGCGCACAACCAAAGGCGGCGTCAAAGACGTAGGATGAATGGCAGATATGACAGAAGAAACTAAACCCACTACTACAGAAGATAAAGCACCTGAACAAACAGATGCAGTGAAGACCGTTGCCGCTCCAAAGAAAAAGAAACAAAAACGATCAGTACCATCTGGACAGATGCATGTTCAAGCAACATTTAATAACACTATAGTTAGCTTTTCGGATAATAAAGGCAACGTCGTTACCGCTAGTAGCGCAGGCGCCTGCGGTTTCCGTGGGAGCAAAAAAGGCACAGCTTATGCCGCGCAAATCGCCGCGGAAAAAGCCGCCGAGGCAGCCAGCACTCAATATGGCATGAAAAACGTAGAAGTATTCGTAAAAGGCGTTGGCCTTGGACGAGATTCTGCCGTCCGTGCCGTTAGTAACTACGGCATGATCGTCGAAAGCATAACGGACGTAACGGGCGTACCACACGGTGGCGTTCGACCTAAACGAGCGAGGAGAGCATAGATTATGGCACGAGATACATCACCAATCGTTAAACAGTCTCGCCGCGAAGGTTACGCGCTACATCCAAAAGCGCACAAGATTATGGTTAAAAAGACTGGTATACCGGGTCAACACGCACACGGTCGCCGAGGAAAACCTAGTCTATACCTTACTCAACTACGAGAAAAGCAAAAAGTACGCCGCACATACGGTCTAATGGAAAAACAATTCGCGAAGTTGATGAACGAAGCGTCTCGTCGACCTGGTCTAGCAGGTGAAAACCTACTGCAATTACTGGAACTTCGAATAGACAATGTAGTTTATCGATCAGGGCTAGCGACTAGCCGACGCGCAGCACGACAACTAGTCAGCCACGGTCACTTTACCCTAAATGGACGTCGAGTAGACATCCCATCTATCCGAGTAAGGATCGGTGACAAAATAGAAGTACGTGCCCGGAGCGCAAAAACTGCATATTTCAGCAACATTGACGACGTAGTAAACAATTCATTCCAACAACCCCTGAGCTGGCTGAAGGCAGACGTCAAAAAATTCAAGATCGATATCACCGGACTTCCAAAACGCGAGGAAGCCGAGCCGGATATAAACGAACAACTAATTGTCGAGTATTACTCGCGCTAAACAAGGAGCTAAAGCAAATGTCAAAAGTCATACACAACCCACTACTTGCCGGCATGAACGAAAACAATGCTACAAGTGTTGAGTTTGTCATAGAGCCTTTGCACGCTGGTTACGGAAACACGCTAGGCAACAGCCTTCGCCGTGTATTGCTTTCTAGCATTAGGGGTGGAGCAATCGTTGCATTTCGTATCGAGGGCGCTACTCATGAGTTTACGACCGTTCCAGGCGTAAAAGAAGATGTCGTAGACATCATGCTAAACCTCAAAAACGTTCGTTTGAAGGTACACACTGACGAACCAGTAGAACTACGACTAGAGAAGAAGGGTGCCGGTACTGTGACTGCAGCTGACATCAAGACCTCTGCTGACGTAGAAATCGTAAACCCAGACCAAGTAATCGCAACTATCGACGATCCAAAGAAATCAGTACTGATGGATCTAGTAGCTGAATCAGGACGTGGCTACCGAACTATCGATGAGAGCTCCGTAAAGCGACTTCACAGCGACATGATTGCTCTAGACGCAGTATTTAGCCCAGTTCTCCGTGTTCGATACAAAGTCGAACCAACTCGTGTTGGCCAGGAAACAAACTTGGACAAGCTACTACTAACAGTAGATACAGATGGAACTATGACTCCTCGTGAAGCATTCGAGGAAGCAAACGCCATCCTTGTACACCAATACACCGCTCTAGCAGGGAGTAATACAGTAGAGGCAGCGC
>JAUIGB010000032.1 GCA_030429975.1 bacterium
ATATATTCGCTCGCGTTCAATTGCTTCTTCTGTCATTTTCTCTACGCTTTTACGGTCGTCAACTATCTCGATACTCTCGTCCAGTGGTAATGGTTTTTTGCGTCGCCAGTGATCAATTAGCTTGTTCTTGGCGATTTTATACAACCAGCCTCGTTCATGCTTACCGTCAAACGTGTCTATTTTGTCCCAAGCCATGGCGAAAGTATCCGCGGTTAAATCCTCGGACAGTTCTACTTCCCTGGTATTAGCCAGAAAAAACCTGAATATATCGTCAGTGTATGTTTTATACATCTTTTCGAACCTTCTTTTCTTTCGCATTCTGTTCTATCATACATCACGCGCTAATTGCCCTACATAGTATGTAACGTTTGTGTTGCCGGTTCGTTACATATTGTGTAACCAAAGGAGGGTTTCATGAAAAAGAATATAAATATATTAAAAGAACCGCACAAGGTCATTATCGCGGTCGCGTTCGTAGCGGGGTTTGCCTTGCCGGCGATGGTTCAAGCCATGCCGACGGATGATGAAACGCCGGTCAACGAACCAGTAGTGGCCGAGGACAAGGAACAAAAAGAAGTAAAAGAAAGTCCAGTCATCGTATTAGTCAATGACGAAGAGGAAAACACGGAACAAGAAACCACCACTCCCGAAGAAACACCGGAACCAGTCGGTCCATACGACATACCTATGGCTCTAAAAGTGGCAGAAGCCGAACACCCAAACGTGACTGTCGTCATGGTGCAGTTAAAAGCCCACGATGGCAAAGCTTACTACAAATTCTATTTCCGTGATGGATGGAAAGTAGTCGTCAACGTCGATGATGGCAGTATCGTACGATCATACAATGCCATCAAGGAAAAGAAAGACTGGTACAATAGCTGGAAACAGCACAAAAGCGACAAAAAATATCATAAAAAAGACCACAAACATAACAGCTGGCATAAATTCCATAGAGGCTAGTAGTTAACGCGTGCTAGATAAAATAGAGTTCGACTCGCAGCGGACTCTATTTTTTTGTACCCATATACAGTCCGCGCCCTGTCAAACCCTTCGGGTCCACCTCTAGTTCCAGTCCCGCCAATTCAAACGCCGAGGCTAATTGTTCATGCGTATACATAGCTAGTTCGTGCACTTCCATATAGTGTTCCACCGAGGTACCTTCGCTATACATCATATGCATGTGCATTACCGATATGTTTCCACGTTTAGAACTCACGCCAACGCGGGTTACGCCTACGTTGCCATCGCCCTGGGATTCGGTTGATACATGACCGGTTATAAACTTGTCCGGCTTTAACCAAGGCTCGACTATTACCACGCCACCCGTTTTGGTATGATCGGCGAAGTTTTTAACTGTTTTGTTTAGCGCCTCGACTGTTTTTAGATAACCGATACTGCTAAACAAACATATAACCGCGTCATAAGTCTGTCCGTCGTCATAATCGATCATATCGGCCACTTGCAGATTAACGTCTGGTAGTTTGGTTCGCGCGTATTCTATTTGGCCCTCCGACAGGTCAAATCCCGTGACATCCCAGTCCTTTTGCAAAAACTCCAGGTAACTGCCAGTTCCGCAGGCGGCTTCCAGCAATTCATTCCCACCCGTTTTGATTCGTCGCTTTAGTGATTCAGCAATCTTTGCTGACTCGCCTTTGTAATCTTTATAGCTATAAATTAGGTCATATATTTTGCCTGATTCTTTCGTATAGCTATCGGCGCGCTTTACATACTGTTCGGTCATTTAGCGCTCTCCTTTGGCTTCATGTATCGTTGCTTTTGCTCGGGCGATAGGTGCTCTATGGCATATCGCAACATCGTTCGTGGCATTTCACCTGCGTGTCTGTTCAGATAGTCCAATAGTATCTCTCTGTCTACCCGTTTGCCTATTTCGCGTAGCATCCATCCTGTCGCCTTGTGTATCAAGTCATGGCTGTCGTGCAATAACATATCGATTATCTCTAGTGCCTCGTCGGCCCTGCCGTTTTGAATGTAGTGCAGTGTCGACAGTATAGCTATGCGTCGTTCCCATAACGACGACGACTTCGCCAGTCGCGTCAGTACTTTCATCCTATCTGGCCTGTCGTTCAGGTGCGGACCAACTATTCTGTGCGCGCTACTATCTACCAGATCCCAGTTATTTATGTACTTGGTATTCGCTAGGTACGTATCGTATACGGCCTGCCGTTCGTTATCATCACCATGCGCGTACTGCCATACCAGTATCAACAACGCGGCCAGCCTTTCCTCGTGCCATTCGCTATGCAGTAACTTCAAAACCTCGTCTAGTGGCAATCTGTGATACGGTTTGATGGTTTTGCGTGTTAGCGGAACTGTCACGCCAATAAACTTGTCGCCATAGCCGTATTCGCCAGGTCCCGATTTAAAGAATCTGGGATAAAAAGCCGCCTTTTCTGGATTGGCGTTTTTACGTAAGTCCGATTGCACGTCACTGTGTTTCATACGTTAATTATACACGGCTCCCACGGTTGATTTTGTTCTGTATTATGTTATAGTATATTATTGTAAACCACAGGAATCGAACCTTTAGGAGTGCAAAATGCACAGAAGTCCGCTGAGCCCGCACGCACTCACAACTGTCGAGTTACGGCCCGGTCAGAGTGTGATATATTACAACGTCATATACGGCGAACTGGGAGAGTATGAGGTAGTATCGCTACCGCGCCCGATCCTGAAAGAGTGGAACGAGCAGCCAGCCATATATGTCGCTCTACGCGACAAGGCGACCCAGTCGGTGATCGACCACCACGTTGGCGATCTGGGATTGGCCCGATACAGCGACGGCGAGTGGAACACCACCAACTTCACGTGCGACGTCGATAAGCGCGACTTGCTACCTCCACCCAGGGGCGAGTCGCTGGATCAAATCAGCACCAGCCCGTTCTCGCATTGCAGGGAATGATCTGCCGCGGCTAGGCTTAGCCTAGTCACTCCAACACCAAGCCCTACTCCGTCCTCTGATTTTTTACGGAAACACGAAGAGGCCAGCGGAGGGGGCCTTTTCTTTTGTTAGGCCTAGTCTAAATATTCTTTCCAAAAATCACGCCATTTAACGGCAGATTCTGACGATGCAAGGCCCGTGTGCATTGCGACCAGTAATACTTTTCCTGGATTTTTTTGTTCGAATGACCATATTATTTTACTGCCATCGCTAAAATCGCATTTCCAATAGCTACGGACAGGAGTCGTGCTGGTTCTTTCGTTATCAGTGGTCAGGTTGTTGAACTGCTTTGCCTGTGACAGTTTTTCGGCATAGCTAGCGTACACTTCATCGCGCGTACCTTCGACGGTTTTACTCACGCTTACTTCATACGTTCCGTCACTTTTTTGTCCCGGCTCGCGTCGTCCGATATACTGCTCGTACGCCACGGTAATAGCCTGCGACCACCAGCCAGCACTATCGATTTTACCCTCTAGTTCTTTGTGCACCAGACTCGCTACCGATTTGTGATCTAATTCCTTTGCGTTATTATCAGCAAAAAACTTGTTCCATTCGTCCCATGACCGCCCAGTTGCTTTTTCAATAGATTCTATACTTTGCGATTTTGTCATGTATTTATTGTATCAATAGTGCGATTTATTCGGCACTATATTCAGCCAGAGCGATGTTGGCGGTGCGAAGCACCCGGTTTCGTTCGTTGCCCAACAACAGGCTTTTTGGGACTTCCGTTGGCCTATTCACGATATCGTCTACTCGACTTTCGTGCACACCCGACTCCTTTACCCAGCTACGAAACACGTCAAACACGATCTTTTCCGCTTCCATGACCAGAGAGTTGTTTTCGTATTCGTCCGACACGATACTTGTGTCTGGATTCCACACGCTTTCTAGTGTTTTAGGTTGGTCTTTTGATGGTTCGGGCGCCGCTGGGCCCATGTCTGGAGATTTAGACATTGCGTTCTCCTTTTCTCCTCTAGAAACAAAAAACTCGGATTTGGTATTCCGAGTGCTTCTAGTTTGATTATTGTGGTGGGTTAGTTGTTGAGTACTGGAATACCGCTAATACGTATGCTTAATGAGCACAAACATCGAAATCGCACATGTGCGATAGTCGTTTGTATTGCCCAAGCAGTATGCCATGTATCCACCATATACCTATCTCGTATAATTGTCAAAGACTCATTATGGCGTCTTCGTAATCGACAAAGTATTTCTGTATCGTTGGCAGTTCAAACTCGCTCATTATGGAATCCGGCCCCTCGTGGCGAAGCAAAAAGTCAAACGACAGTTCTACTAATTTTTCTGGCGTGATTTTGCCTGATGTTAATCGCATATAGTATTCCTCGGATAACATGACAGTATACGCATGCCCGTCCATCATCTCGACGGCAAACACATAGTCAGCCCTTTCATCGCCCGTTACTCTAGTTACCTCTACGCCATTCATATCGCCGTTAATCCTTTTTTAGTTCCGCTACGCGGTATTTTACTACCTTTGTGATCAATTCGGCCGGGAGCGGTTGATCCAATGGAAACTGTACCGATCCTTTGCCTTGTTTGTATTTTGCGAAATCATCTACAAAAGCTTTGTGGCCGTTTGGTGTCGCGTAAAATCCAGTATGTTTGGCAAACCCGCCAAAGTACACTAGAGGCTTGCCGTTTAGTTTATAGCCCACTAGGCCATACATAAATCCCTCGGTGGCATCCGGCGCCGTGTCTAACACCATCTCGCGTATAGTATCCAAACGTTTCCGCGCCTCGCCCGTGAACTTTTCTAAATATTTGTCTACCTGTCCAGTTTTATCTTTCATATAGATATTATACCAATTCTAGTGATGTCCGTGATGAGCTTCTGGATTACGCGAAATCAGATACCTGTTGACTGGTACGGTAACGATAAAGGCGATTCCCATGGCAACGCTCAGGCTATACCAAAACTTTGGATCCAGCACGCCCACCATCAATGCTCCGGGGATTACATATTCAATCAAGTTCGCAACAAACTCCATCGTGGCAATTGATACCGTGTCGGTCGCCAGTGTAGTTCGCACCGCTTCGCCAGTAGATTTTGCGTGTTTTCGCACGCTCCAGTATGTCAGTGAATATCCAAACAAAAACGCCAAGCCTACAGCCAGCGCAATACGCGCCATAGGCTCCCAGCCTAAACTAGCGCCAATGACCATTCCGGCCACTTCGCCGATACCACACCCTACCAAACAATGCGCGGTATGGCGTATCGCCATCATGGTTGTATGATCAAATCTCATATATTCAGTATAGAATATAAATTATTGGGAATCGAGGCTATGGAACTCGCATGTACCAGATAATATCTTGTCGGCACACTTTTTTACCAGTTCAAAATTCTGTGGCGATACGTCTAGGTCGTCCATATAATCTTGTTCGATTGCTATCCTGTCCTGTGTATCAATCATCTGAAAGGTCGACTGAATTATGCCAGTTGTTTCCTCGACATTAGCAATGTTCGCGGCCGATTCGCATAGCACCGCGGAATCATCGTCCGGAATAGGACAATTACCGCAAATTCTTGTTTTTTCGACATTTTTCATAGCGTGTCCAAG
>JAUIGB010000033.1 GCA_030429975.1 bacterium
GCTCGCACCGTCAGATTCCCTTTTTGAAATCTCGCTCTGTAACCACGCCAAGTGATCCGCTTGGCTTGTGCTGACGGGATTCGTCATAGTTACGACTCGTATCGACCTGGCCGACTTGTCTGTTTTCGTGAGGTAGTTTTTGGCGATCAGAGCATCGATGTGAATCGAGACCGTCGACACTGATTTATATCCCAGCGCAGTCATCACTTCGCGGTAACTAGGAGCATAGTTATGCTCGTCCAAAAAATCACTAATAAACTGCAGTAGTTCTTGTTGTTTTTTACTAGTTCTTTCGCGCACCGTATCCTCCAATTGCCAGTCCGGCTAATCCCCACCAAACTATACTCACGGTATCATCAACCCAAACAGGTAGCAATATTCCAATGACGGCCAAGCCTAGACCACTCGCAAAAACACCAAGCGCCAGCGCGCTTGTTCGTGCGCGCCAAAGTCGTCGCATAATAATCACGAACAGCCATATGAACAACCCGAGTCCCAGCCAACCAACCTCGTGCGCAGTGAACAGGTACTGATTTTCGATAATTAATGGCTTGTCTGACAATAGCGACGCCGACCCCGTACTACCTATGCCAGCGCCAATAGGTTGACTAATCATCCGCTCGGTCCCGTCTACGAGAGAGTTGATGTGTTCTTGGTTAGAGTCTACCCTACCGCCACCATTCGGGTCATCGTGCCAGACTATGTGCGAAACTACCGGATTTCCAGCAAAAGCTATAAATAACAATGACACAGCCACCAAAACAGCCCCGCAAAATCCAACCAATCGTTTATTTATCCGTGACCCGCTAATATGCGCGACTAGCGCGCCAGTGGCTACTATCAGAGCCAGTAATGCGCTTCTTGAGTAGGAAACTATCAGCATCAAACACGAGGCCGCGATCGCGATGCCCGTCACTAAGTGCTGGTCGTTCCTTAAGCGCCCACCAAACTTCGCCGCCGCCGCTACCACGATGGCAAAAATAATTACCGCGTACGCACCCAATGGGTTTGGACCACGCAGGGTGCTATTGATACGCAGGTAACCCTCGTTGTCATCCACCGTCAAATACGGCGCGATAGTGTCAGGCCCATAACCGATATTGGCCAAAATATCCTTTGGTAGAACGAACATCTGCAACAAGGCAAAGCCTAGTACCACGCCTGCCCCCACCATTACCACGCGCAAAAATGTCACCCGTAGATTCGGCGCTAATCTCACGCCACAGTAGACTAATGCAAAGAACAATAGATACCGCAGGTCAATCAACAATCCGGCGCCTATGGCCTGTAAGTCGTTTGGAATCAATAGCGCCAAAACAAAGTGCAGACATGCATATGCTAGCAATATCTGTACTATTCGATCGCGCAAAAACTCGCCGAACAGTCGACGCCGAGCAACTTCTGCTATTAGTATCGCCGTGGCCACACCCAGCAACAGCTCTTTCCAGGATTTGATAACTAATTCCCAGTCAGGAAGATGGGTAGATAGATATATAGTAGCCGGCGTATGGATTACTACCCCAAAAACTACAACCATCAGAATTACAGCAAAAACTCGCACGGCCAAAACGGAATACATGTGCCTAGTATAACTTATCTAGATGAATCTATTTCCAGTCCTGGATAACGAGAGTATTGCCCTGTTTCTTCACTATGACTTTTTGTTTTTTCTGCCAACCTAGTTCGTATATCATTTCGAGCGGCAACGTAATCATATAGCTTCGCGCGTCCTTGCCGGTTCTTTGTAGTTTACGCACGTTTTCTTCGCCTATTTTTTGCCTTGGCATAATTGTTCTCCTTTTTTATTATATAACTTATTATATAAAAAGTTATATAAAACAAAAGAGGGGACTACTGCGAATTAATCAACGGTGCCTCGGTTCATAAAATGGTATAATTACCCTATATATGCCATCAAAAAATACCAAGTTGTACAGTTTGATTCTTCTGCTAGCCGACATCTTCGTATTGATGGCTGTTTTTACTTTGGCCTATATAGTACGCGTGCAAATCGACAACCGTCCCTTGGTCGCCAATATATACGCGGTGGATTTCCTGATTTCGTCGATAATAATCGTTGCCGCTTGGGTCGCCATATTCGCGTCCTTTGGACTGTATAGCGCCAGCACCTATAACAGACGCTTGGTGGAATGGAGCAAGCTTGCGCTAGGCTCATTCATAGGAATATTGCTCGTTATAGGTTGGGAATACATTACTGAAGAGCATATATTCCCGGCTCGACTCGTCATGGTCTACGTACTGTTTGGATCATTCGCTGTGTTGATATTAGAGCGCGAGATACTACGTATCGCTCGAGGCCTGTTGTTTAGATTTGGTCGTGGAATCCGTCGCGTGTTAATAATCGGCAACAGTGACGCGACCCGTGATATAGCGTTTAATATGTCCGACACCAAACGTAGTGGCTACAAGATAGTCGCGATAGCTGGGCCGGCGAAGGTGGTTCCAAAGTCGCTAGATCTCCATCATTTCGGCTCCGTTGAATCCGCGCTAAAAGAGATAAAAAAGCTCCGTGTCAGCACCATTATCCAAACTGATTTATATGACAGCGAGAAACGAAATCAAAAGATTCTGAACGCAGCTCAGATCAACCATATTAGCTATAGCTTCATACCAGGTGAGCCAGAGTTTTACGCCGGCAAGAATACCGTTGACGTATTTCTGGGATATCCCATGATAACAGTCAGCGAGACGCCACTGGTTGGATGGGGAGCGATTGCCAAAGGCGTATTCGATAGATTCGCAGCGTTAATATTAGTGGTGTTGCTATCACCTGTCTTTTTGGTGATCATCGTGTTGCAAAAGATTCTTAATCCCGGACCAATATTTTACACCCATAAACGCCTTAGCCGATTCAGCCAACCGATTGGTCTAGTGAAATTTCGTAGCATGAAAGACCGTCCCACGGCTCACCTAAACGCCGCCGAAGAGTTTCGCCAGATGGGGCGTGAAGACTTGGCGTTGGAATACGAAAGGGACCACAAAGTAGAAAATGACCCGCGAGTGACGAGGTTCGGCCAATTTTTACGCGATACTTCACTAGATGAATTGCCTCAGATATTCAGTGTCCTGAAGGGCGATCTAAGTCTGGTCGGTCCCCGTCCAATTATGCCGTCAGAAGCAAAGTTCTCCCCTGTAAAAACCGCTCTCTTACACAGCGTAAAGTCTGGCGTTACTGGACTATGGCAGGTTAGTGGTCGCAATGAACTATCCTTTGAGGAGCGTATCGAGTTGGAGCTTTACTATGCCCGTAACTGGACGTTTTGGCTGGACATCAAGATTTTGCTCAAGACAGTTACTGTAGTATTTAAGCGCACTGGAGCAAAATAGCTATTGGAATATGGCTCATAGAATATGGCAAAAGAAGGAATAAGCTCATTTGAGAATCTCACGGTATGGCAAGAAAGCCAAGATCTTGCGGTTGTCGTCTATAGAGCTTCAGAATCTTTTCCTAAAGATGAACAGTTCGGACTGACAAGCCAGTTAAGGCGTGCTGTCAGTTCTGTGTCGGCAAACATAGCAGAGGGCTTTGGCAGAACCGCTACAAAGGATAAACTTCATTTTTACACAATTGCATACGGCTCACTTCTAGAAACAAAAAACTTTCTATATTTGTCTGAAAAACTGGGCTACATTGATGACAACACCTTAAATCAACTCATCGAGCAGTCTATAAAGTGCCAAAAGCTAATTAATGCATTCAAGGCGGGACTTAGGAGATAATATGCCAAATTCCAATAGCCAAATTCCAATAGCCCACAATAGCAATCCAAAGATTGCTATTGTACACGACTGGCTAACGACAATGGGTGGCGCCGAGCGGGTTGTGTTGGCACTACACGATGCTTTTCCCGACGCGCCTATTTACACCAGCACTTACTCACCCGCCGATATGCCGCCTTTTTCCGAACTAGACGTCCGAACAACCTACCTACAAAATCTACCTGGTCCTTTGCGAAAACTTCACAAGTTCTTTCCACATATGCGCGGTCATGCCTTCCGCAAATTAGACCTATCCGACTACGACATCATCATTAGTAGCGCCAGCGCCGAGGCAAAACAAGTTCGCAAAACCAGGTCAGACCAGGTACATATCTGCTATTGTCATACTCCTATTCGATATTATTGGTCGCATTATCGTGAGTACAAACGTGATCCAGGATTTGGCAAACTGAACTGGCTCATACGTCTGGCTATGCCGTTTTTTGTACCGACACTCAAACGCGCTGACTACCGGGCTGCGCAAAACGTGGATGTTTTTATAGCAAACAGTACTGAAGTACAAAAGCGAATTAAAAAGTATTATAAAAAGTCCTCGACCGTCATCCATCCACCCGTCGATACCGGACGCTTCTCGCCTGCGCGCGAGCGTGATGATTATTATGTCGTAACCGGCAGACAAGTCCCCTATAAAAGAATTGATCTTGCTGTTTCTGCCGCCACAAAGCTAAACATCCCCCTAAAGGTGTTTGGGTACGGCAGTGAACATACAAAACTGTATGAAATGGCTGGGCCTATGGTCACATTCTATTCCGACAGATTCGGTGACGCTTCCGATGAACAGCTGACAAAGGCTTTGAACGGCGCTAAAGGATTTATATTCCCCAGCGAGGAAGACTTTGGAATCGTCGCGATAGAGGCACTAGCAGCCGGAGCGCCGGTAATTGCATTCGATCGCGGTGGTTCGCGCGATATAGTTGACGCTGATTGCGGTGTCTTGTTTGACGAACAAACAACCGAATCCGTCGTTTCCGCAATTAGCAAAGCTCGCGAAAAAACATTTCTGCCGGCCACATGCCGACGAAAAGCGAAACGATTTGAAAAGTCACTATTTATCAACAAAATCAAAAAGATTGTTTCGGATACCTATAACAGGTAGCTCTCGACTTTTTGGCGTGGTGAGTAGTTGTGGCTATTCAACGGTAACGGATTTTGCTAGATTCCTAGGCTGATCAACATCCGTACCGCGAGCAACAGAAATATAGTATGCCAGTAATTGTTGCACCACGTTTATTACCAGTGGCGTAAGTCGCTTTAGCTTGGTTGGTACGTACAGTACGTCATCTGCGTCAATCTTGCGATCGCTATTCGTTATAACCAGCACATGTCCACCACGTGCGTTTACCTCGGCTAGGTTACTGAGGCTTTTGTCTAATAGCTCGTCATCGCGAACCAACATTACCTCGAAAAACCTATCGTCTACCAATGCTAGTGATCCGTGCTTCAACTCTCCTGCCGCTTGGCCTTCCGTGTGAATATAGCTGACTTCCTTTAGCTTTAGCGCGCCCTCTAGTGCAGTCGGGAACATGACGTCTCGTCCTAAATAGAAAGAGTGCTCATATTTTGCATACTTTTTCGCTATCTTTTCTATCTGTTCTGGCATTGTGTCTAGTACGTTCTGGATCTCTGATGGTAGTTGCCACAGCTC
>JAUIGB010000001.1 GCA_030429975.1 bacterium
GTTTACCTTCTTCGCCTGTCACCAGACGACGCTGTGGGCTCTTACCCCACTCGTTTCACCTTTTCTCTAAAAATTATAGAGTAGTTTTGTTTCTGTGGCACTTTCCCTAGGGTTGCCCCCGGTTGCCGTTAACAACTGTCATGTCCTATGCTGCCCGGACTTTCCTCCCCGATAAATTGGGGCGACTGTCTAACGAACTGCATAAACATTATACCATTATTTAGTGTCTTTGTCATGTGCATCAAGGTTTCTATTTACCTCACCGTCTGCCAGCTGGTTCATATCCCTAGGGACATGATGGTATGACACATGATCGAATTTTGACATTAGGTCTCTAATTCTCTCATTTATTGGCCAAAGGTCCCTGTTCTTAATCGTGTAGACACCATTCATTTGATTTACTACCAACATACTGTCTAAACGAAAATCCACACTTTTTAGCCCCATCTCCAATGCCTTTTCCAGCCCCAGGCGAACCCCGTGGTACTCAGCCTGATTATTGGTAGTTATCCCTAGGTATTCTCCACCCCTGGCAAGCACGTTATTCTCACTGTCCATAATAACAAAACCAGAGGCAGAGGGTCCGGGATTGCCCCTAGATCCGCCATCCGCAAATATAACTACATCTGCTAGTCCTGTGTCAACGTGCTCTTTTTTTATACTCTTGATGCTTTTGTCGGTTATGTCTTCCTGATGCATGATCCCCAGTATTAACTGAGTAAGATCGGTAACGGACGATGATTGCACCTCGTCTATGGACTGCCAAACGGATTCGCTGTAGTTCTCGCTCAATTTCAAATCATGATGACCCCCTGCTATCGAGGCCTGAAATACAATCACAGCATACTGTATATCCCTGTCATCATGATCGATATATGTGACCACATCAAAAAGCGTAGACTTATCTATATGTAGGCCCACGTCGTCATGTAGATACCTCCTAAGGGCATCTTCGGGCTGCTCCCCGTAATCTACCCTGCCGCCGGGTATCTCGAAAAGTCCCAGTATAGACTCCCTACCGGTTAACCGCTTTAACAATAAGGTCTTATCGTCCCTACTTACCAGTGCTCTAACGGATATACGTTGATTCATAATTACTCTTGGTCGGGATGACTGGACTTGAACCAGCGACCTCACGGCCCCCAGCCGTGCGCGCTACCAGACTGCGCCACATCCCGACGTGCGGTCTGTGCCCCATAGAACCACGATACTTCGATATTCCCCGCTTTTGCGCAAGGTGGGTCTCCTCAAACTACTTCCTCGAAAGTAGATCATTTGGAGTCCCAATATGTATGATGTAGGAAAATCATACGTACCGCGGTTTTTATGGGACTCTTTTATTATAACTCAATCAAACCATATAGATTGCGTAGAATACTTCTAGTAGCCAATTTATTACTGCAAACATGAATTGTCCAATCACCGAACTGGCAAGAATGACTAGCAGAAATACGAGCATTATGCCGTATTGCTCAACGATCTCCATACCTCTTCTAACAAAGTCAGGTGCAAATGCATACATCACACGAGAACCATCTAGGGGCGGAATCGGAATCATATTAAAGACAAAGAACCCGAGATTAACAATGACCCCGTAAAAGAATATTAATTCCACTACACTACCGGTTGCACCAGCCGTTATACCCGTTACCACACCCACTCCGAATAAGAGAAACGCTATAACTAAATTAGTCATGGGACCAGATATGGCAACTAAGGCGGCTCCCCATTCGTCATATCTAACCCTGGCTGGATTAAAAGGCACCGGTTTCGCACCTCCAAATATTGGTCCGCCTACTACGTACAGTACTACGGGTAGTAAAATAGTTAGGAATGGATCGATGTGTTTTACAGGATTCAGGGTTAGCCGACCCTGTAGCTTTGCAGTGTCGTCTCCCAATAAATAGGCTACAAACCCGTGCATCACCTCATGCAAAGTCATAGAAAATAGAACTACGCCTATTATTACTACTACATTCAGAATAACTTCCTCTGCCATGTAACTATTATAACACCAGTTTTATCTGTAAGAGCATTGACAGATACCAGAAAATAGCGTAAACTGGTACAGATTACGGAGAAAAATTATGGCATCAAAATGTGATTTGACCGGTAAAGGGAAACAGTTCGGCCACAATGTGAGCTTCTCTTTGCGACGCACAAAACGCGTATTCAAACCAAACCTGCAAAAGAAAACATTCGTTGTAAATGGCCAAAAGGTCACTATGACTCTTAGCACGCAAGCTATACGCACACTAAAGAAAAAGGGCGTACTAAACCCGTCTAAATAGACGACTGCTGATAAAAACACCCCCAATAATTCGGGGGTGTTTTTCTGTATTTATATATTCTAGCTTCTGTCTATTGTGACTACGGTGAGGGTCTGAGGGATAGAAGACGATGATTTGATTTTATACTTTAATCCCGCATCTTCAACTGGGGCCGCGATCTCCTTTACAAATATACCCACCTCGTCCTGTGGCACCTCGTACTTTATGCCACTGACAGCAAAATGCACCGGTATGACGACTTTAGGGTCAATCTGTCTCGCTATGGTTGAGGCACTGACAGAATCAAGAGTATAGCCATTGCCGCCAACTGGAACAACCAGTATGTCCACGACACCTATGCTTTCTAGCTGCTCATCACTTAATTTAGGAGCTATGTTACCTAATACTGCAATTCTAACATCAGCTATCTCTAAACGATAGATCGTACTAAGAGGTTCAGCCTCGGGAGAATCAAGATGCCTCAAAGCCCGCGTACCCCTAATTGAAACCTCTGCAACTTCATACTCACCAGGACCGTTTATAAGTAATTTTGATGCATCATCTTGTACCGAAAACCTCTCCTCCGTGACTAGCTCCACTGCTTCCTTTACAGAAACATCCTTCAGACCAAACATCGATAGTTTTGGATCAAATACAAAATCTACTTTTTTTGTGCTAATTTTTACACTGTTTCCGCCTTTATACTCTATGTCAAACATATTATCCTTTCAGCATATTATCGGTATCCACCACTACCATGTGTGTGTTATTTATAATGTCTGTAATAAATTTATCACGAATGCTCAATCTATAATAGAACTCATCATACGGTAGTATACTATAGTTCAAATCACGACCTTCGCTCTTTTCAATTTGCTGTAGTGATTTACGCGTGGCGGAGGTGTCCCCGTCAACAGCAATCAGTAAATCAACCTTGGATCCTGAGCCATTGACTAGGGATCCAGAGGCTATAGCAACCCTGACACCTGATACACCTGCCACGGATGATTTCCATGCGGCACTCTCTCTAGACCCAGCAACCGACTTTTTGGATGTTTTTCTTTGCTTTTCATTGTTGGGCAGACCAGTAGCTACGAACTCTTCGTCCGTAAAGATTGCCCTTAACGCTTTATAGTGTTCATACTTTTGATCAACCTCGTAGTACAGCTTGTGGTCAGCACTGTCGCTGGTAATTATTCCTATGTTCAGCATATTTGAAAGTTCACGCCTCACAGAATTAATTTGTTCGCCCACTAGACGCGTAATCTCGCGAACATAAAAAGACTTACCAGGGCTACTCAGGAATAGGTATAACAATTTTACTCTAGTTTTTGAACCAAATAACGCGTCAATCATGCTCCAAACCTCTCTCTTGTAACCACTATACCACGATTATTATTCAGATTTGAATAACGATAAAATATATTGTTCTGCATCATCAAGCGTGAACCAATTAATGTATTCGTTACGCTTTAGCCATGTAATCTGACGTTTGGCTAGTCGCCAATCTAGTGTTCTAAACTTTTCCTTTATATAATCCAGAGACACAGCTCCATCTATATATAAACGACACAGTGGGTATATATTACCGGTCATAGCTTCATGGTCCCAGCCATATTCACTAGCCAACCTCCGCGACTCCTCTATCACTCCCTGATCAAATATTTTAGTCGAACGCCTACCAATCCTTTCAAGTAATACTTCTTTTTCCGTAGTTATTCCTACAATGTAGCAATTTTTAATTGGTTTAGATCGTCTCTTATTGTTTACGCTTTTTTGCTCAATTGCCCGTATAACGTATCTTTTATTTTTGATATTCTCAGGTAAATTTATGTTGTTTTCATAACAATAGTTTTGTAACTCATTAATTGTCATGTTTTCTAACTTATCCCGCACATGCTCGTCAGACTTCGGTCCTAACTCGTAATCAAAAACTACTGCATCGACATATAGTCCGGTACCGCCCACTATTATAGGGCAGAGCCCTCTCTCGCGGATATCCTGTATTTTACGCTTTGCATAATCTTGGAAATCGGCAACCGTAAAGCGCTGATTTGGATGAACAAGGTCTAAACCCCAATGCCTCACCTCTTCCCGCTCCTTTGATGTAGGCTTAGCTGTACCTATATCCATGCCCTTGTATACCGTTCTGCTATCTGCGCATATAATTTCACCGCCTATTCTTTTCGCGACGTTAATAGCCAGTTCTGTTTTACCGCTGGCCGTTGGACCAACGATAACTATTAAAGGTTGGGTAGCCATCTCACCTCCTCAAAGTTATCTACGACATAGTCCGTGCAGCTAATTCCTTCGTTTTTTAGTAACTGTTCTTGTACGCGTCGTCCGCCATGAAATCCGCTAGCTAACCCTCCAAACCTATTTACCAACCTATGCCAAGGAAGTTCGCTATCACCAAAGTGCGCGACACCACCGACCATTCGACTCGCGCGTGGTCTACCGATCATGGCAGCAAGGTCGCCATATGTAGTCACCCGGCCCTTGGGCACTTTTGCTATCAAGGTCTCTATTTGTTTACGAAAATCAACTTCTGGCAATTTTTTGTATCTCTTCCCTTACCACCCATAGATTAGCGCATCTGATAATCTTTGGATGCAGGGTCCTGTCTCTATTCCACGGTTCATCCAGCAACAACGCCACCTCTACTTCACCCTCTTCCACGGCAGATTCGCAATGCAGAAGACCATCATCGACCAACACATCCGCGGATTCTTCTAGACAAACCGAGCCCTTCGTGCGACTAATATGCTCGTCAAAATGATTGGTATGTATGATTTTATAGAATTTATCCGCGAAATGCGTATCCACCATTTCATTCGTCATTGGCTGCATAAAGTCAGACCTACCAGTAATTATAAACTGCCTGTGAACTCTTGATAGACTATGTACCACCTCTACAGCGTCAGGATTTGGATTGATAAAATCTTGGGGACTATTCACGATTTTATCTCTCATATAAACCTGAACCCTTCCTGCGGCTATACTAAGATCATCGACACCCCAGTGCTCGGGGCCATCGTAAAAGTGCGCAACATCTACGTCTGCATTGTATGTTAGATTGTAATGCTCAACTGCCGGATAGATAAATGGAATCAACACGTCATCGCAATCCCAGCCAATAGAAAGGCTTCTCTCGCTCATTACATTCCCTTCAAGAACTCACCGAGTTGACTAATAGAAACTTTTTCTTCACCATTCTGCGTACGGACGCTCACCTCGCTATTCTCTTTATCTCGGGGGCCAACAATCAGCTGTACAGGAATCTTCATTGCCGTTGCTTCTTTTATCTTCTTACCTAGTGATTCATTGCGTGCATCTCTGCTAAATCGAATCTCGTTGTACTTGACCGGTGCCATTAGCACGGTAGCATTTAGGACCTTTTCAATTTCCTCTACATAGTCCAGGACGGTGTCATTAATAGTAAGGATGCGTACCTGCTCGGGAGCTAACCAAAACGGGAACCAGCCTCCTGTTTGTTCTATCAAAAATCCCATAAACCGCTCAAACGCACCCATGATGGACTTGTGGATGACTATAGGAAATTGCTTGTTGCCCTCGGCATCTACATAGGTGATGCCCATTCTTTCAGGCACCAGAATATCGATCTGTACAGTCGCGATGGAGTCTTCTTTACCGTGCACATTCTTTATCTGTACATCCAATTTTGGACCATAGAATGCGGCCTCATCCTCCACTGCTACATAAGGTTCGCCTGAACTCTCTAGACACTCCCTGATTGCCTCTGAGGCATGTTTCCATTTTTCCCTATCACCAGCATATTTACCCTTATCAAAATCAGGTAATGACAGCCTGTACCAGTAGTCCGCGACTCCGCAAATTTTATAAATATACTTAAAGAAATCTAGTAGTTTAGTAAACTCGTCCGTCACTTGATCATCCGTCATATACATGTGTGAATCGTTCTGTGTTATTGGACCGCGCATACGAATTAAGCCAGTCAACGTGCCCGATAGCTCATATCTATATAGACCAGCATGTTCAGACAGTCGCAAAGGTAGGTCTTTGTATGAAGGCATCAGTCTTTCAAACACCATATGGTGGTGTGGGCAGTTCATCGGTTTTATATAAAACTTGTTTCCCTCTTCATCGGGCGCAGTGGAGTACATATTCTCTAAATAATAATCTGCATGACCGGATCGCTTGTACAATTCTTCTTGGGTCAGGACGGGGGTGGCAATATATGTATATCCACGCGCCTCTTCCTCCTGTCTCATTAGTGTCATCAGTGTATGTTTCACCTTCTCTCCTCTGGGTAGTAGCAGCGGCAAGCCCTTGCCCACGCTTTCAGAGATGAAAAATAGATCTAAATCCTGCCCTAACTTCCGGTGATCACGCTCTTTTGCCAATTCTATTTGCTCCAAATATTGATCCAGCTCTTCTTTGCTAGCGAAGGCAGCTCCATACAATCTCTGCATTTGCGGATTTTTTTCGCTACCGCGCCAATAGGCGCCAGCCACTCGCATCAATTTATAGACACCTATATCACCCGTATTCGCAACATGTGGACCCCTACACAAGTCAACGAAGTCACCATTCTTATAAAACGAGACTGTGTCCATAGCGGCATCGCCCTCGGCTATCGTACCCATTTCGTCGGCATCTAGATCTTTAGCAACAGTCGTACCGCTCCTTTTCAAATCATTCAAGAGCTCTTCCTTGTATGGCTGTCCATTTTCACGAGCCCAGGATATTGCCTCATCTATAGGCATGTCAAAATGCTCAAAATCTTGACACTCGTCTATGATTTTCTGCATCTCATTTTCAATTCTCTCAAAATCGTCAACCGATATCTTGTGTGGACCAAGATCGATGTCATAATAGTACCCATTCTCCACAACTGGACCCACGCCAAATTTGGCATCTGGCCATAACCGATTGACGGCCGATGCCGTGATGTGCGCCAAACTGTGTCTCATTGCATGGATATTCTCTTCGTTCATGTTTCACCTCTGTTATTTTATATATAAAAACATGCGATATATAGATTCAATTCATTAAATCTACTCATCGCATGTCTCGGGTCCACTTAGTTGCGGACGGTTCCACCGGACTTCCTCTTTTACGAGGCACTTGTGAGGAACGTTACGTACGTTTCCACTCCCACGAAGCTCCGCGGGTAGTTACGCCGCTTCTACGCTCATAACAATAATACAGTACATATCCCCGTTATTGCAACACCTCTCCGTATCTGTTAAAATACACTAGTCATGGGCGATTAGCTCAGCTGGCTAGAGCGTCTCATTGACGTTGAGAAGGTCGGGGATTCGAATTCCTCATCGCCCACCATGAATTTATAAACAGACCCACGTCAGGGGTCTGTTTTTATTCACCACTTTTCCACATAAATATAAATCAAAAAATAAATAATTTATGCATTTCGTGATATACGCGGGCCTCTATGCGTACATTGACATATTATTACGCTTGTGCTATAATGGAATTATGGCTAAGAAGTCAGATACAAAAACCCGAACAAACACCGTTGACAGCAACGGCAAATCAGAACTAGCCAAATTCCATCTGTCCTTTGAGTACAATCATACTTGGACGGAAGCAAAACGGAACGGCCAAGGCAAGCCTACTAAAAGCAGGTAACCCTTTAGGTTCTGCTTTATCAGGGCTATTTCGCCTGTTTCTCGTCGTGCGAGACAGTCGCCTTCTCTGTTAAATCAAACTTGTCGAAGTATTTTCCTAGTAACAGTGCTGTCTGTGACGTAAAAGCGGACGCAGAACTGTAGATAATAGCCGTAAACGGCATTAATACCCACTGTGCCAACATCCAAAAATTTCTACGCTTCTTGTACCTTTCGGGACGAGGAGGCAATATTTTAAACGCAAAGAAAATCGTAATAAATAACCCTATAAGGGCGAACTGTTGTATTCGACTAATAATTTCCGGTAATTGTTGAGCCGCTATACTCTGAGATGCTTCTATGCTGACAAATAATGGTATCCATCCCCCTATTGCGATCAGTATTGCGATGCAAGCAAGGGTGACGTGACCGTCCAATAGTCTGATTAATCTCGCCAGTCCCGGGCCCAGAGGTACTGTACGTTTTTTTGTGAATAGTCTGGTCGCAACGTACGGCACGTCAGATGCCCCATATGCCCATCTACGTAGTTGTATAAACTGGGCTTTTAACGTTCGCCAATACGTAGATGATAGTACGGCATCCTGGTAGATAGGTACAAAAATAGGAACCACCCCATATTCACCATTGAAATGAAAGTAACTTCGCCAGTACTGGTGGCCGTCTTCCACGACTGTTCTTGTACTCCAAAAATTCATTTCCACCAATGCATCCATGGGTTGAGAATGTGACGCAAAATTACGCAATACATGGGGTCTCATGGAACTAATGATGTTCCAGAATGAATTACCCGTAGCCACCACCCGCATAGGTGCAGGTACGTCCCATATATTGTTTAAAAACAGACTAACTGGCTGGTAAGATAAGTGCTTTCGATCGGGATGCACAATATACTCGTATGCGACATAATCAAAATATGTTCTATGTGGACGATTATCACAGTCTAACGTGGTTACCATGACGTTCTTATACGCAATTTTTTTACTGTCTAGCCAACTCTTCAGATATTTCCCTGCGTACGTTATGTTTCCACCCTTACCACGCACTTCATTAGGCAGTCCGTCTGGGTGCTTTACTATCTCGAAAGCCCCGAATTGACCTGCGAACTCCTTTTGTATTCGTTTAGCTGTCTTTTCCGCCTCGGGACCACCCCTCTCTTCGTAGCCCAGTATGACTATCATTTGATCCTTGTTATAGTCAGTGTCCACCAGACATTGCATCGTTGGCTGTAACACCTCGTATGATTCGTTATACATGACCGTAATCACAGCGTTATACAACTGAGACGGTTTTGGGTACCTGTCTGGCTCTTCGACAATATCGTGTAGGTTTTCCAAGTGCTCACCAGGACGAAAAGATTTTTTTCCATCACTAAAATCCAAATGCTCCTTTGGGTTTTCTAGGTGTCCAAGCCTAGTATGCCAATCCGTTCTCTGTGCTTTCTCAATCTCGTTCCTACCCCTGGTAGTGTGATAGGCTATTCCTATAGCCTTTACTAGTGTTGTTATAATTATTATCAATAAATATATGGCCGCCAAAGATGGGTTAAATATAGAAAGAGCCACTAACAACAAAATGGCGCCGTAACTGAAAACGGCAGGAACCATTTCAAAAAAGCGATACATAGGCGTACGCTTTCCCATTGGTATTTCTATATCTCGCATATCAGATAATCGACGCTATCTTTATAATTTGAACCAGGAATCCTACAGCAATAACCGCCATTATCACGCCCAGCCATGAAAATGCGATTGCAAACTCCCTGCCCTTTTCTCGCAACATTTTATAGGTCAAGAGACAGTGAACTATTGCCATAACCACGACAAAGCCAGCAAAACTTATCAGATAATACCACTTGTCTCTGTAAAAGTTCGTTGTACCAAAACTAGTGTAATGCACGGCTATCTGACGTTCACTCGGTGAAATACTTAATGCCAAAAAGACCAAAATACCAACACAGATAACGAGAAAAAGCGCCAAAGCTATGAGCAGTGGCTTGTCATTCGCAATCTCCTGAAATTGATTTAGTACTCTATTCTTCATAATACCTTGGAGCCGCTGTCCGGATTTGAACCGGAGACCTACGCTTTACGAAAGCGCCGCTCTACCAGCTGAGCTACAGCGGCAAGCCCCAGCCCACGTCCGTACTATGATTATAGCATTTACCGCAATCATATTAAACGTATGATTTTTACCTTGCATCAGAGGTGAAAAGCTGGTATGATACCTGAAGTCAGCACACACGGGCCCGTAGTGAAGCTGGCCTATCACGTCTCCCTGTCACGGAGAAGATCGCCGGTTCGAATCCGGTCGGGCCCGCCACAAAAAACACCCCATCCTCTTAGATGGGGCATTTTTTGTGGAAGAGTTTCAACTCGTGATTCGAACCACGCACGTTCGTATCCTGCCAAATCTGTGATTTGTACAGGATATAGCCGATGTTCACGCTAGAATAGCGTGAACATCGAAACGTCATCCGGTCGGATACGCAAAGGATTGATTTTTTATTATTTTTATGCTATAATTATACTATCTTGACAAAAGAGGTGTTACCTCGGTCGAGGTGGCACCTGTTCAACAACGAAGGGCATGAGTATGCTAGCATTAAGCTTGATTATCGCTGCTGGAATATGCATCATATGGCAGTCCACGCCCCGAGAGCGTGCACGACGAGCCTACTACAAAGCAAAGCACAAGACTGTCGGGAGTTATTCCGACTGGTTTGATTCGACGTTCTCTTTGTTTCCTACGGCGGCACTCAGACGGGACTTCAATCAGTTCGTTGACGGAGCTGTAGAGGTAATCCGCTTCAGAAAGGGCGACGAATCACGCACCTACGAGGTTGTTGTCGCGGTAATGCGCAATACGCCCGAGGCGGCGTGCCAGAATCCCTGGTCCGCGTTGCACGCGGCCAAGAACAACTCGGGATTGCTGGACGACCAGCTCATGCCCGTATGAACTGCCCATCCCCTGGGACGCACTCCTGTCGAGTGTGCCCCAGGGGGGAACCGCATACATAGCAACAGACTTTGTCGGCAATATATACCGATACAATTTATCAATCACCCGGCCTGGGTGATTTTAGTTTGAACAGGGGTAAAATAATTGACCACCATCCGTTAGCGTGATAATCTATATATGGGAATATCCTACAAAAACAAAAAAAATTATGCAAAACAAAGTTCGAAAAAGTTTTTTGTACGGGCTGATCTTTGTTACAGCCCTGTTTCCTAGTCAACCAGCGTTCGCGGCATCTAATCAGCTTCTGGTTACACCAAGCACATCACAGATGTCAAAAGGCACGACATTTTGCCTAGATATAAAAAGCTACGCAGACAACGATGTCAACCCGGGAACAGCAGTTGGAGCAATTACCTACCCAGCCAGTAAATTATCGGTAGTATCAGGATCGATCAAAACCGGATCAAACAGTTGTAACGGTAGCGCCAGCAATAGTTATGGCACGCACTCTGTAACAAAAAGTTCGGGAAAACTGAGCTTCAACGCCTCGAAAGCCGACATGGATGGTGGGATTGCCCAAGTATTCACGGTTAAATTCAAGGCCATCGCAGGCGGCACGGCGCAAATCAAGTTCACAGGTACAAGCAAGGTCAATGGCCAATCGACGGCATATAATCACGGTAGTTATACTATCACCGATAATTCACCCAAGCCCTCATCGTCACCGCCCCCCGCCCCTACGGTGTCTTCAAAACCAGCTCCGGTAAATTCTGACGAGGAAGAAAAGGTTGAAGAGGTAGAGGATCCGTCCGGTTATGTTACAGATGTAACGGTTGACTCGAGTTACAAGACGGCAACGTTGACATGGAAGGTCAATTTGAAATCCAGTAAAGCCACCATTAAATATGGTCAGGACTCCTCCGATCTGTCTAGCACAACGAAAGCGACAAAGAAAAACGGTGTTTTTACTGCCGATATAAAGGATCTGATCCCCGGATCGAGATACTATTTCACGATAACGGGTAGCGGTGATGGAAAAGAGGGAGAATACAGCAGCGCAATCTACACCCTGGGATATCCGGTCGTACTAAACATAACAGAGAATGGCATCGCGGTAAAGGGCGCAACTGTTCAAATCGGCAACATCAATAATCTAACAGATACCAACGGAAAACTAGCCCTAGCGCTCGCGGCAGGTGATTATTCCGGTACGATTACCACGACAACATCAACCCTAAGCATTAACTTCACCGTTCAAAGTAGCGACATACCTCCGGGTGATGCTCCGCCAGAGACACAGACATATCCCTTCGACCTAGAAAGTTCCATCCTTGACCAGGGCCCTGGTTCGGGCGGATCACTACTAACATTCATTGGCATTATGGCGGTTGGCGCGGTCATGCTTGGCGTAGGTTTCGTTATTTTCGTCACTATACGCAGAAAAAGATTTGAAATGGATAGCGCGCCAGTGTCACGTGTTCAGTCGGTCGTAGTTGATGATGGATTTAATTGGAAGGATCAGGCGCCAGCCGAAAAACCTAGCCAAACACAATCAACGCCTACACCTCCAACCCATAAACATGACTTACCCCTACCGCCGCCATCCAACAGTAGCTCCGTACATCTCGACGAGGAGGAGCCTGTGGATATGTTTGATTTCGATAAAAAGCCACCGGCCGATGAGCCACTAGAAACAAAGGAGAAAGAGAATGAAGGGCCCCGGATAAATATATCTCATTGATATTCGGATTAATGCATGCGTGACTGAACAAAATTCCAGTTCACCACGTTCCACCAGGCATTAATATAGTCATCACGCTTGTTCTTGTAGTCAAGGTAGTAGGCATGCTCCCACACGTCTAGGCCTAGAAGTGGCTCGGGCATACCTAACATTAGCGGTGTATCCTGATTTGGTGTTGTAATAATGCTACCGTCAGGCTGTAACCACACCCATCCGCTACCAAAAACGCCTAGTGCTTTTTGCGTAAATTCATCGACAAAGTTCTGAAAACTACCATATCGGCTGTCTATTATTTCAGCCAGTTCTCCATTTGGCTGTCCGCCTCCATCGGGTGACATCCACTGCCAAAACAAGGTGTGGTTATAATGACCGCCACCGTTATTACGGACCACTGTCTTTATATCTTCGGGTAGCGCATCGAGATTCGTCAGTAGTTCGTTGACGGGCCTTTCTTTTACGTTAACGTGTTTGTCTAGCGCTGCGTTCAACTTATCTACGTAGGTCTGGTGATGCTTGCTGTGATGCAAAGTCATTATGTCTTTGCTGATATATTTTCCCAGAGCATCATATCCATACCCTAGATCTGGAAGTTTGTGCATGTATCCTCCTTAGCTGTTATTAGGTGTTGTGTCCGGTAATGGCACCGATATATATTCTGTAATCAAACCGTTTTGTCGAAGATCTACTAACCTTTTTGAGAACTCCGTCAGTGGAATCTTGATAAATTCATAGCTTACCTGATTTTTATCGTCTTTTTCCAATAGTTTAACAAAATAATACCCGTCACCCGTAGTGGACTTTATGGGCTTTGATATTTGATCTATAGATAATCGTGACGCCGCCTCCGCCAGTCCACCGTCTTGATTATTGGCGGGAACCAAAGGAGTAGTGCCTGACGCAACATCCACACCGCCACTCGACTTCAAGGACTTCGCAATATCACCAAAACTACTATCGCTATTGACTAGCGATTGTGCACGCTTGACCAGTTTGTTCGCAGTTTCGTCTATTCTATACGCGACTTCTTGTCGTAACAATCTAGCCGCGGTCACTTCACGTGCCTCAGCCGGGGACCAGTTGAAGTGATCTAAAACAATGGCGTCATATGTCTCCTTGGAGGTTACTCCGTCTCTAGATTCTCTCTGCCTATCCAATGCGGCATCTATATCCGCATCACTGACGGATATCCCCATCTCCCGCGCTAGTTTAGCAGCATAGGCGTCAGCTATGGCGTCCTCGAGTGCTTGTCTTTTAATAAAATCCCTCTGGGAGCGGTATTGATCAGTATTTAAGTTTACGCCTTCCTTATTCTGCAAGTAATGTTCCTGAGAACGGAAACCTACTAGATAACTGCTATACGGCACAGGCTCACCATCTACAACCGCAACAGGTAATGGCAAAACACGCGTAACCCTATAAAAGAATGTGCTCGTGTTTTGTGCAGGATATAGTTGCCAATAAAGCGTACCCGCCAGAACAATAAGCGCTAGCACACCTATTATAGATGCGTTTATGACCAATTTATGTCTGGCGTATTGAACAGGATATTTGAACCTCCTGCCTCCCGCTAGAACACGTTCACGGTGTTCCGCAACGGTCTCGTTTGTGATGCGTTTATGTTCAGACTCGTTAGTCTTTCTTCTGCGCAATTTATTCGTCAATTTCTTCATTCTTGTCCCGTTTATCCTCTGCAGCGGATACTGCATCCTGCAGCTTGTTATATATCTTTTCTGGATGTTCAACCTTGTTAATTACCAAATCACCCACATATGTTTGAACTATTATTGTACCAAAACCTAACACTTCTCCGCTAAATCCAGGGATCTTATAGCTGATGCTCTGCACCTTCGTAAGGCCTAAATCTATTACGTCTTTCCCGAAGAATCCCTTTTGCGTGATTTGTCTAATACGCTGATCGGTAACTATGTATATAGTGAAGTACCACATAAGAAAGTGATACATAAACAGAATACCGCCTAGCACAAAGCCTGACAGGGATATTAAATAGACCACACCAAGGGTTGGCCATATAAAAACCGGTATGGATGCCACTAAAAACGGCAGAGTCAACAACCAAAAACCTTTTCGCATTGCAACTATATGTCTACGAAAAACAAACAATAGATTCTCGCCATCCCTTTGACCCTCAAAGTCTCGGACCACCCTCTTCTTCTCTGCCATGATTATATTTTATCATGCATCAGGGGTAAAACATAAAACAGCCAGCAAGCTGGCCGTATTATTCTGGTACCCCGGGCAGGAGTCGAACCTGCAACCTTATCCTTAGGACGGATCTGCTCTATCCAATTGAGCTACCGAGGCACATGCAAGGTACAAGCACCTCGCAAGTTCTCCTCTATTATACAAGACAATCCTATCTGGTAAATTTTTCGTGCGCCGTCAGGTATTCGTAGAGCTCGTCGTCAGAAAACCAATGAGATATCTCTTTTTCGGCATCTGCTTCATCACCACTCGCGTGAATCAGATTAGGAATGCCCTTGTCTGCAGAGTCTGCATAGCCAAAACTCATATGCGAATAGTCGCCCCTTATTGTGCCCGGTGCCGATGATTTTGGCTCGGTTGACCCCACTAGCTTTCGTACTAATGCAATTGCCTCAACACCCTCAAAGACCATGGCGATGACAGGACCTTCAATCATCATCTTCAGTGTTACGTCAAACGCATGCTCACCGCGGCGTGTAATCATTTGACCAATTTCTTCATAGTGCTTATGGTAATGTGCCTCGTCAGGCGCTATCATCTTTGTAGCGACAATCTTCAAGCCAACTCTTTCAAACCTAGAAAGAATTTCACCGACTAAACCTCGCTGTACCGTATCTGGTTTAAACAATACTAATGTTTTTTGAATGTTTTCTGACATAAATCTCCTTATTTACCGAATGTCATTGTAACAAAAGAATACACACAATAACAGAGGCAAGGGCTAGCCTATACCAGCCAAACAACGCGAGCGTATGGTTTGATAAATAATTCATTAAAAAGCCCACGGCGATTAATCCTGATATAAATGCCGCCAAGTTACCCACCAAAAGCGGTCCTAGATTATTTATCAGATAGGTCTGATCATGCAGAAACACCTTTACGGTAACTCCTGCCATGATAGGCAAAGAAGCCAAAAAACTATATTCTGCAGCCTCTTTCGCGCTAAGGCCCAGTAGCCGTCCGGCTATTATTGTAGAGCCCGAGCGCGAAGTGCCCGGTATAAGCGCGATCATTTGTGCAATGCCTATAGCGATAGCCCTTGGTATGGTCAGGGCTTCGCCGTTTTTCATTTCGCTAGCACGCGGTAGTTTCTCTAGTACAATCATTACCACGCCAACAACGGCTAACATTACAGCAACAACGGTCATACTTCCGAAAAATGAACTACCTTCTATAAAATCCGCGGCCAAATAGCCTACGATACCTGCAGGTATTGATGTAAGTAGTATATTGCGTGCTAATCTATATCTTTTGTTTTTTGTTATGTCCACTAGTATTTTTATAATTTTACGCCAGAAATAAACTACCAAGGCCAACATAGTGCCAATATTAATCCACTCTAGGAATAAATGATTCGAGGCTCCGGATAGAAAGTTCTGCGCAACCACTAAGTGGCCCGAGCTACTGATAGGTATGAACTCCGTAAGTCCTTGTATTAACCCCAAAATTATATTGTCCAAAAAGCTCATTGTTATTATTCTACCGGTTTTCGTCTGACTACGCTATATTTGATAGTATGTACACATCCGAGTTACTGGTAGACTTTGTCGAGCACCTAGAGGTGGAGGGAGGTCGATCATCAAAGACCGCCGAAAACTACAGGTTGTATATAGAAAGATTCGTGGAATTCACAGACGACATCGAAGTAGAAAAAATTACTACCGAAACAATCCGAAAATATCGTCTATGGCTAAACAGATACAAAAACCATAGCGGAGACGAACTCTCTACCATTACCCAAAGCTACCACTTAATCGCACTAAGGGGGTTTTTACACTACCTATCATCACGCGATATTCCAAGTCTGGCTCCAAACAAGATAATTCTCCCTAAGGTAGCCCGCAAACAAGTTACCTTTTTGTATGATGACGAAATAAGACGATTGCTAGACGGTATAGACGCTTCAACTGAACAAGGTTTGCGAGACAGAGCAATCATAGAGTTACTATATTCAAGTGGGCTGCGTGTGTCTGAACTCGTTTCGCTAGATCGTGACCAAATTAACACAAAGCGTCGAGAATTCATGGTTCGCGGAAAAGGACAGAAAGATCGACCAATATTTATCAGCGAGTCCGCAGCATCGCACATAAACGAATACCTTGAAAAACGGAGTGACAGTCTGCCCCCTCTCTTTCTCAACTATAGTCGCAACGCACAATCCACAACCAGTGGTGATTTCAGGCGCCTAACAAGTCGCAGCATTCAAAGATTGCTTAGCAAGTACGCTAGGCTCGCGGGAATAACAAAAAACGTTAGTCCACATACGCTCAGACACAGTTATGCAACCGACTTACTAATGAATGGCGCTGATATACGATCAGTTCAATCTATGCTAGGACACAGTAATATTAGTACTACTCAAATATATACACATGTCACGGACGAACATTTAAGAGAGGTCTTTGAGAAATTCCATAGTGAGACCAACGACTAGTTTGAACAAGTACTTGGAGTGTAATCATCCTCGTCATCAGTAACGAAAAATGCCTTGCATAGACTGCCCGATATATCTACCGCGGCCTGCACAGGGGGAATACTACTAGTTTCCACCTCTACCCTACTACGGATTCGACGGAATAGATCGTTGGCCCTGCCTGTCGAATCAACTATGGGTTGAACGCTACTGAATGAAACTACGTTAGGGCCATCCATCATGCTGACACTAAATGTAGTATCGGTACTGTATATTTGATCAATCATCAGATACGCCGTTCTATTCTCGTAATTATCTGGACCTATCGGATCAGGGAGTAATATCACGGCCCTGCAAGCGAATTGACTGCCCGGGCTAGTAGTCGAGAACTCGTCATTACACTGCACCCGGCGTAATACATCTGTATTTTTTGAACGCCGAACCTTATCGTCTAGATTGATTGTACCGTCAGGATCTTCGGATATGGTGCTAGGCATCAGGAACAGCGTACCGTTGTTTACCTTATCACCAGAGTTATTGTTAAAATCAGACAATCTAAAGCTATCGCCAAATTGAATTAACTGAAACCTGACTATTGAAGGTCTGTTGGCCGGCCAGTCATTCTCTTTTGGCAACTGTTCATTATCGGTCAAATTAATATTATCACCCGTACCGCCAGACAATGCGTTCTGCAAGTCTTTTTGTGAAAACCACTCTATAACCACTCTATCCACATCGCCTGTGGCTCTTAGTGGTATCAGTCTAGTGTCATTCGTGGATAAGGTGCCGACAAAATCGGGAGTATCCAGCTTAATCTTGACGCATGTATAGGCCTGATTTAACAGCTCATCACCCTCATTCTGTCGAACCAGGACTTCATCATCACCGGGTGAACCGGCAATTCCGCTCTCCTGTATAGTATTGCATCCCTGACTCTTGATAGCCCTGTCTAGATTCTCGCATTCGGTGGTTACGATCAACTCACCATCTGTATCGAGGCAATTTGATCTGTATATGACTATCGCGCGCTTTGCGTCCTCTACGCCTGCGAAGGCAGAATCTAATGCACTTTTAGATAAATCTATGGTAGTAGCTTGCTGTTGGTTCTGAACCATAATCCTAACGAAGGCCACCGTAATAGTAGTTATCAATAGCGCTGAAAATATTACAATAAATAGGGCTACGGCACCCCTTTCACCATTCACGCGACGCATAATTTACAGACCCCCCTTGCTACCGGCCAGTGCGGTAAAGTCGAACTTATTAACTGCACAAAAATCCAGATTCGAATCATCATCGCTCGGTGGCTTACAAGAAGTGTCGATAGAATTTAATGTAACATCCTGATTGATAGCATCTTGGTCATTAGTTCCTATCTCTAGCACTATTCTGTAAAGTGCCTGGCCAACATTGAACGTACTAGGTATTTCTTCTATAGACAAACTTTGGATAGCCAAGTTAACGTCACCTCCTGACAGTAGTTCTACTGCATCATCCTTAATTATTGGCTCTGTGGCGTTTGCCAATAGACAATACACGCCCCCATTATCTTTTACGCGCGCCAGCCTTATTTCTTCCTCGCCATTATCGTATACATTTACAGGAGAACCCGCCGCAATTGCTTTCCCGATATTCCACACATACGTATAGGTACCCGTACATAACCTGCCCCCATCGGGTTCACTCAACTCACTATCTGGATTTTTTTGTGATAAATAGTTATTCTCCAAACTAAATGGCTGACTTTGATTGATAGTACGCCTTATATCTGCCGTTATTACTCTGCCTGACTGGTCAACACTTCGCAATGTGAGACCCCTGTTATACATATTGCCTATCTGAATAACTGTAATTGCGATTACTAATAGTAGAATGGCGACGAACGTCATAGCCAGCAATAGTTCGACTATAGTGAATCCTGAGGCTTTATTATTAACCGCGCGGTTCATACAACCTCACAATCGTTCCTAGTGTTACGGGCCTGGCCTGACCTGGCGTGTACCAACACGCACGAATATGGAAATCATAAAATCCTGGTCTATCATTATCCGTCCTAGAACGAACTGCCTGGATCCAAATTCCTTCTGCCACGGGCGAAGGACCATCGTATCTTATCTTTGCATATGTAGCCGTGTCGTTTGTTGGTATCAGTATAGGATCGGTGTCTAGTCGTTTAATGTTTAATGCGAAGGCACCATTTGCTGCACTAGGTATGTTACATTCGCCCGTCGATTGCGAAACAATTTCATCAAATCTCTCAGCGCCACCTTCCGCATTATTATTTTCTACCACCTCTTTCCATAAATCAGTCGCCTCGCCATCATTACCATAGTCATTAGAATATGCCGCGCTCAAAAAACGCAACGCGTCTGCTTGTGAGTCTATTTGTTGCCTCACTAAACCAATCTCTAACGCCTGTTGCGCCAAAGCGGCGCCCCTATTCATCAGCGTCATACCTCCTATGGCGATAAGGCTAAAGACGGTGATTGCGAATAGTACCTCAATAACAGTGTCACCTCTACTACGAGAACGTATTAACATACCAAATTCCCTTCACCATCCAAGCCTTCCTGTACAACAATTCCGTCAGGACCGGCGATGCTAGGATTAACTGCCAAGGAATACCTTGGTAGTGTGCCTCTGTCACCATCAATACACACCGACACATCATTGGTGGAAGCTGCATTAATCATGGTAGACAAATCACTGGGTAACGGGTTCTCGGATGCAAATACACGTAATAATCCACTAGCAGGTGATCTCAGTATCAACATAGATAGCGTTGAAGGCCTGTTATCCTCTCCTTTTAGCGAAACGCCCCAATCTAGGTAGTCGTCAGTCTCACTAAACGTCGAAAGCTTTGGATTATGCTCATTTAGCACGCCTATATCGCTAGATTCATCAGGGTCGCTTGGTTCAACGCCTATGACCGACAGTGTTCGAATCTTGGTACCGTCCTCATATATCTCAACTGCCCTACCCAGCAACACGCATTCAGATGTACCCCTAGCCTCTCCGCTGGTTGAATCTTCAGCAACATTACCATCAACACAGCGCCAGTTCTCATCACGTTCATTACGGGTATTATCGACCTCATTGTACTGATCCTGTAGATCAGTAGATAGGTTAAACACGCTCTCTCGGTATCGCTGCTGATTAATATTGGAATTCACCCCTACCATCAGTCCTATGAACAAGACGCTAGTTATACCCAAAAAGAGCATTAGCTCAATAACTGTAAACCCTCTTATGGATGCCCTTCTCATTTGGTTAAATTATAGCACAAGCTTTATGTCGAGCCCAGAGTAAACAACAGATACCAATCAATAATTTGCGCACCGAACAGACCTGATAGTAGCCACCCGGCAATTAGAAACGGCCCGAATGGTACGTGAGCCCCTCGTTTAAGCTTACCGCTTAACATCATAGGCAACATCACTAATGTGCCTACTAAATTGGCCAGAAACAGCGCCAATAGCGCTAGGCGCCAATCTGCTAATAGCAACGCTAACACCAAGCCCAACTTTACATCACCAAATCCTACCCATTGATGGCGTGAAAATACATAGATTAGATAGTAGAGACCGCTTAGCACAATAACGGCCATACCAATATTCATCAGTTGTGGCAGAGGATTTTCCAAACCATCTAGGGTGGTTAGGCTAAATAATGCCGCCAATCCAACCAGAACAAACATCACTCTATCGGGTAGCAGGAACCACTTACTGTCATAAACGAATAGAATAGCCAGGCCAACGCCGGCAACCATCCACAAAGCTAGCTGTAAGATAGCAATAGTTGAGTCCAGAGGATAAGGCCAAAATATATACGATACCACGAAGAACGTCGAAACCGACAACTCCAACAGCGGCTCGGTCCACCCTATTGCCTTATGGCAATATCTACACTTACCACCCAACTGAAGCCAGCTAATAATCGGTATCAAGTCAAACCATGCAAGTCTATGGCCGCATTTTAGGCATACAGATCTGTCGTCTGTCAGCTTTGTTCTCTTTATATGCCTTACTTGCGTAGACTCTGCTTTGGTAACAGGTTCACCGGCACCTCTATCTTCTCGAAGTTGTAATGCCCGCAGGCGCCATACCATGGCGCCTGCGAAACTACCGAAAAACAGACCCAAGAAACCTAGTACTAGCGCGAATGATAACATGCTCATGCTAGTCTAATTGTATCAAATATATACACTAATCTGCTAAGACTTATTGTCGATACAGAAAGGCGCTGTTTGATTTTCAAGCTTTATAGTAAACGAGTACTGTCGATTTGAGCTAGTTTGCACGACACCTTCGTCTGCAGAGACATCGCATTCATGACGTGGCCAATATCCTATCTGACCATCGGCAAGATTTGATGGTTCAAACTGAACCACGTAATTGCCCTCTACCGGGTCGACGTATTCGTCACCTGCCGTATTGGCATTGGCCTGATCATTCTGCACACCGCCATCAAGAAATCCTGATATGAACGTCCTTAGTTGTGTCGCATTAGTAGGTATCTGACCGTTAGAGGAGGATGAGTACTGCGTCAGCTGTACCGAAACCCTAGTAAGATCCGACTTCCTCTGTGCGTCTCTTTGTCCGCGCTGTAAGGCAGGTAGGGCTACGAAGACCATCAAAAAGATAAGCCCTGCAATAGCCAACACAAGTACGACTTCGATAATCGTAAATCCATCTTTTGTGCCATCTTTGTTATATTTTTTGTTCATTAGATTCCCACCTTTCCGATGAACGATGTTGGTTGATTTTTTGATACTTCTCATGCTTATCCTACACAAATATTTTACAATTGTCCAGCTATACCTGCAACGTATTTACTAGGCTATATATAGGCAACAGAATAGCCGCTACCATACCTCCAGCAACTAACGCCAGAACGACCATCAAAACAGGCTCTATAGCGGTGGACAGTGAATTTATCTCCTCATCCAATTCGTTCTCGTAGATATTCGCTGTTTTACCCATCATTTCGTCTACTCGACCAGACTTCTCGCCTACACGTATCATCTGAGGTACTAGTTGGGGTACATGCGCCTCTACCGATAACGCGGCGGACAAATCCTTGCCACCTTTTACCTTCTCTGCGGCTCTGTCTATTTCAGCGGCAATTATACTGTTGTTTACGGCCTCGCTAGATATTGCCAGCATGTCTAGCATGCTTACGCCCGTGTTCAGAAGAGTCTGTCCTGTACGTGCGAATCGCGCCATATACAGCCTTTGGAATAGATTTTTAAAGACAGGGGCAGACAATTTAAGCGAGTCCATCGATCTTTGCCCAGGCACAGTCTTTATGTATTGGGCCAACAGGTAAGCACCGATCAAGAGCACCCCTACTACCACCCACCAAAATTGTGTCAAAAACTGAGAGATAGATACAATTATCTGCGTAACCAGCGGAAGTTCTTGCTTTAGGTCTACATATAATTTCTCCACCTGAGGTACAACGGTGAAGAGCATGAATGCCATTACTCCAATAATGACTACCATGACAATAACCGGATATGTCATGGCGCCCTTGATTTTGGACGTAATAGCAGCATCCTTTTCTTGCTGAGTAGCCACTCGCTGCAATGCTTCGTCCAATGTACCGGATGCCTCTCCCGCCGCAACTAGGGCAAGGAATAGCTTGTCGAATACGTCAGGGTGTTTAGCAAAAGAGTCATGCAAGGATTTACCACCCTCAATAGAGGCAATAAGCTCCTGTATGACACCTTTGAGGCGCCTGTTCTGCGTCTGATCAACTAGCGTACGCAGGCTCTGTGATAAAGGCAAACCAGCAGCAATTAGCGTAGAGAGCTGACGAGTAAAGATGACTTTATCTTTTGTAGTGACCCTGCTCGTGAAACGACTCCACGCATTGTCATCAGAATCGGCTTCCTTAATATTGAGGGGAGTAAAGCCCTGCGCCACTAATAGCTTGGCCGCTTCGTTCTCGGACTCTGCTTGAACGGTGGCCTTCACTACTTTGCTTGTAGTGTTATCTTTGGCCTCATAATTAAACTTACGCATCTATTACCTAGCCCCGCATTAGCCTTTCAAATTCAGACAGGTCAACGGCGAAGCTTCGTGCTTCATCGTACGTGATAACGCCACTTTGAACCAACCCGACCAACGTTCTATCCATTGTCTGCATACCACTATCCGCTCCAGTTTGAATGACGGCATCGAGTTGATGGCTTTTACCTTCTCGTATAATATTGCGAACTGCCGGATTTGCCACTAGCACCTCTGCCGCGACCACCCTTCCACCACCAATTGCAGGAACGAGTCGTTGCGAACATATTGCCATTAATATATTTGCTAGCTGGGCTCGTATTTGTGACTGTTGGTGAGGCGGAAACACGTCTATCATACGATCGATAGATTGAGCGGCACTATTCGTGTGCAATGACGCTAATACTAAGTGGCCGGTTTCGGCGATGGTAATCGCGGCGCTTATGGTCTCTAGGTCGCGCATCTCACCGATTAACACGACATCTGGATCCTGACGAAGACTAGATCGTAACGCAGCCGAGAAACTATATGTATCGTAATGAACCTCACGCTGTACAACTACAGACTTTTTAGACTTATGAGTAAATTCTATAGGATCTTCGATAGTTATGATATGCTGTGATGTTTCTGTGTTCAACTTGTCCACCAAAGCAGCTAGTGTAGTTGATTTACCACTACCAGTCGGTCCAGTAACTAAAACCAGGCCTCTTGGGTAGGCGGCGAAATTCAAAACAATCGGTGGCAATCCCAATTCAGTGACAGACTTAATCTCATTAGGTATTAATCGTAGTGCCGCGGCCAAATTGCCACGTTCATGATACGCGTTTACTCGAAAACGTCCAAGAGTGCCAAATGCAAAGCTAAAATCAAACTCTTTGTCCTTTTCCAAAATCTGTTGTTGATCGGCATCTAATATCGCAAAGATTAGCCCCTCGACGGCGGGCTCGTCCAATGGATTAAAACCGGCTATAGGAACTAGCGATCCATCCACTCGTAGCATTGGTGGCAACCCTACTTGCAAATGCAAGTCTGAGGCACGACGACGAACAACCTCTTCCAAGAGGATTTCGATTCTAAGTTCTTGACCTTGTTGCATATCTTTTCTCGTCCCCTTACGCGGTATCCGCCGTTACCCGATTTACTTCCTCTAGGGTAGTAATACCCTGTAACGCCTTTAGATATCCATCTTGACGCATGGTAATCATACCTTCCGCAACTGCCTGTTTTTGAATCTGGCCACTAGTCACGCGGTTGACGATAAGTCGCTGGATGTTTTCACTAACATCCATCACTTCGTAAAGGCCCGCCCGACCACTGTAACCCCGAGGAGTTGCAGGGGTATCTTTACCCTTAACTAAAGTATAAGCGTTTTGACCCGCAAGTGGCAAGTCTTTATAGCCTAAATCTGCAGAAACTTGCGCCACTTCTGCTTGCGACTTGGGGAGAAGGTGCCCAACAGTCGCCAAAATATTCTGTGTTTCTATAGGACTTGATTGGTAGGTATCGCGTTTTTGAGCGACCCTACGCACCAAACGCTGACCAATAATCGTGTTCACGGTACTAGCAATCAGAAAAGGCTCTATCTTCATATCCAACAATCGTGGCAATACGCCCGCAGCGCTATTCGTGTGAAGCGTGCTGAACACCAAGTGACCCGTCAATGCGGCCTGCACCGCCAAGCTAGCCGTCTCTTCGTCACGAATCTCACCTACCATCACAACATCCGGATCTTGGCGCAGGATAGACCGTAAACCACTTGCAAAAGTAAGCCCTACGTCGCTATTTACCTGAATTTGATTTACGCCTCCGATTTTATACTCTACCGGATCCTCGAGAGTTACTATATTTACGGTGTCATCCTTAATCTCTTGGATTAGTGCATATAGACTAGTAGATTTACCACTACCCGTGGGGCCAGATGTCAGAATCATACCGTTTGGCCTATGAATACCCTTGCGAATAGCCCTGAGTGCACGTCCAGCATAGCCCATTTCCTCAATATTAAATGAGGAACCGCTCTTATCGAGTAGACGTACGACTACTTGTTCACCCCAGACTACAGGACTGATAGCTATACGTAAATCCACTTCTTTATTCGCAACTTTAACCGCGAACTGTCCGTCTTGGGGAACTCTGTGTTCGTCTATTTTTAGATTGGACAAAATTTTTATTCGACTAACTAAGGCAGGTTCTATAGCCTTTGGCAGTTGCATGATTTCACGCAACACCCCATCTACCCTACAACGAATCTTTAATGCCGTTTCTAAAGGTTCTATATGAATATCACTGGCTCTACTCTTTACTGCATATTCCAAAATCGTGCTAAGAGCTCGACTTATGGGCGAGTCCTGAACGATAGTCTTGATGTTCGCCTTTTCTTCCTTGGCCGCCTCCTCCGTAGATTCTTTGGCAGCGGCATCAACGGACGACAAGTCGGTTTTATACTGATCCAAAACATGTCTCACGCCAGCTTCTGAGGCCATAAACACCTTCAAGGGCCTGCTGACCTTGTTGGACAGATAGTCCACTGCTTGAACGTTGCTAGCATCCACCATTGCTACGGCCAAACGATTCTGAACATCAGCCAATGGGACGGCCATGAAGCGCTCTGCAACGTCCTCAGGAATCAAATCTAACACCTTTTGATTAATCAAACTATTGGTCAAGTTAACGTATGGTACGCCAGATATCTGCGCTATCGCATGAGTCAACATCTCGTCATCAACTATATTCTTCTCTGTGAGCATCGCGAAAAGAGGTTGCTTACTCTGTTTTGACTCGGCAACGGCCGCGTCTAGGACACTTTTCTGAACTAGCCCTTCCTCACTCAACAGAGCTATCAGCTTGTCCTGCATGTCAGTGGTTAGAAGTGCCACGACAAAACCTCCTACAACTTACTGTCGCCGATAAAGACTTCAACTGTTGGATTTATTGCATCTTCATTAAAGATTGACGAATCTGGCTCTTCTACCTCGGCACTTATCTCTGACAATGTCTTTACGGTGGTTGTATCTTCGCCAGGATTACCGATAAAGGCACCCGCGACAAAATACGCGATAATAACACTGATAGATGCCACGAATATCAACGCTGCTATGTCGCTCTTTTTCATTGTTCTACCACCTTGTCAGTTAGCTGAACCTTTTGAGCTGGCTCGTAATATCCCAATCCTGTAGCTGAAAGAAATATTCTACTACCCTGGCTCTCTATCGTTAGCGTACTAATGTTAAATGGACGGATAGACTTCTCTATCTGCTGTAATACTTTTCGAAGACCATCTTGTCGACTGTTATTGGCACTGATACTGAACGAGAATCCAATAGCATTCTCGGCCGGATCGCTACTGGAATTGATGCTAGTATTTGTACTATCTACTTCCAATCCACTAACCGGCTCCACCTTCAGTGACTCGATTGTTACGCCTGGAACCCCTGTAAGGAGCCGAGTTTGAAGCGATGATGCCATCGACGTAGAGTTAGCATCTGCCGGCAGCGCGTCAAGTATTACTTGTAACGCCGAATGGTTGGCATCTAGACGCGACGACATTAAAGCCTCGTTTGTATTCAGCAAACGAACATTATCCTGCAAGTCTGGCACTACCTCAAGGTTTTTATTCAAAACAGATATAGTGTTTTCTTTCTCCCTGATTACCGACTCACCGAACCAAATTCGTTGAGCCAAAAATACAATTAGAACAACCGAAAATCCAACGACTGCCGATACGGCTATAATCCACAAAAACATCATTTGATTAGACTTGGCTATCTGCTGTCTCTTTCTTAGTCCACCGCCGTTAGGTTTGTCCATTACTGGTCACCCCCTTCCTGATCTACTGCCCTGTCCTCGAACAAGCTCTTTGGTAATCGATTATCCGAGTCTGTAGCATTTTGGTAATTAGGCCTGATGATAATCGCGTTCGTTGAAGTTCTAGAGAAAAACGCAGGTTCATACAAGAAAGTCATCGTAAATCGAAGCACTTTCTTTCCAGCCGCGTCTTCTCCATAACTCAATTCAGAAGTAGACACATGATCCGTTAGCTTACTCTCCCTCGCCTCTCCGCTAGAGTCGTTATAGCTAATAGACGTCTCGAGTATAGTCTTTTTCAACACATCTGCCGCTATGTAACCGTTAGCGGCCTGTCCTTCTAGTCTAACTAGGCCAGTCTCCTGATCAAATCGCGCGAGCGAAAAGGAAACATTATTCGGAGCCACCGGATTGATAGCTACTAGTAAATCAAAGAATCTAGAGGTCATGTTCTTTTGGTCATGTAGTTCATTTAGTTTAGTCAGCTGATGCTGGATAGTCAGAGTGTTCTCTATATCACTAATCCCGGCCAACTCTTTACTCTTGCTAGTTATTTCGCCGTCCGCGATTGTAGATCGAACAGTTTGCACACCAAACAGGTAAAGGGCCATCAAGACCACTATTCCGACCGATACTATACCTACTAGTATCGCACCGCTAACGACCAGCGCGCGTACGCTTCGCGCCTTTATGTATTCTTGCTTTACATCTGGAACTAGGTTGATTTCAATCATGACCTATTCTCCCTCTGCGCCAATCCTAAAGCGACGGCAAATTCTGGCCCTACAGCGGCTAATTGCTGATCATTAGGCGTGGAAACCATCTGCCACGGATTTGCGGACATAGCCGGGATTCCAATCTTGTTCGCAAAGTATTGGTCCAACTGCGGAATCGTACTGGCATAACCCACCAATAATACGTTGCCGACATTGATAGACGGATATCGGGTCTGAAAGAATTTTACGGATTTCGATAGCTCAGACGCAAAGCCGTCCAGAGTGCTCTCCAAGGCATGGATGACCTGACCTTCGAGCTTATCACCTGCTAGGCCGAACTTTGTAATAAACTGTCGAGCCTGATCTTCTTGGATATTCAGATTTTGCACTGCCGCATGAACCAGAGTACCTAATCCATTTGGAATCGTGCGTACCAATCTAGGCAAGTCACCGTAGGTAATTGCAACATTTATAGAATCTTCACCTAGATCTACGATAACTTGTGCGTCCTTGGCACCAGGCGCCATCACGGATCGAATCATAGCAATAGGATCCGGTTCGGCGGCGACTACGTCAAACCCTAAACCTTCGACTAGTTCTAGTCTATCCTCTGCATATGTAACAGGGGTACTTGCGATTAACACTTCCTGTTGTGATGGATCGTGCAGGGATTGGCCCAAAATAGCCCAATCTATCTTGGCCTCGTCCATAGGAATGGGAATATACTGATCTAACTGGTATTTTATAGCTTCGCGTTGTTTGGCATCATTCGAAATGGCCATGTCCACGACAGTTATAAAAGATTTACTGGCAGGCAAGCCAATAGCAACGTTCTTTGTCTTTATACCACTCTGGCCTACGACGGTCATAATAACCTCTCCCAGGCGCCGTTTAGCCTCGGCAGAATCGGCCATGGACGTCTTTAAGTCTATCGGAGCATATCCGTAATTACGTAGGTTCCAACGACCCTGTCCAGCTGGCGCTAGTTGAACAACTCTGACGGCCGATGTGCCAATATCAAGACCAAAGAAGTCGCCCACGCCTTTTATCATTGCCATAATGTCTTATATTATACATAAGCGTTTTAACTTATGGAACCCTTTTTTCTAAAAGTATGGCGGAAGTTCCGTAGTGTACGTGGTCTGAATACGCAGATCACTTCGTCCCTCTGTGTGAGACCAAAGATAGGTATTGGCTGGCAAGTTAATAATCTCAGCCGGATCACCAGCAGCACCACCCGCTCCCGCGCCACCAGTCCTCAACAGGTCTAGCGTCTTCGCCATGACTGGACCATTGATACGTAGCAGACTATTACAGACTTCACTAGTGAGAGGACCGCCTACGTTGCAGGTATTTATATTACCAGTGTCTTCGCCTCCGCCCTCGTCATATGCGATTAACCAGGCATCAACCCTTGTGACATCCTCTTCTATCTCTATATTTTGCGCGATTATCACCAGTTGCGGTATATCACGAATATCCGTGTATGGGCCATCGTTATACTCAATATTACCTGCAATAGTGACAGTGCCTTTTTCCACATAAACCACAAGGGACTTATTCTGAGCAATCGTTATTCTATTCTGAGGGGTTCCATTGCCTCTAATAGTTAAGTCTCCATCCGTCTTTCGGTACACACCATTGGCAACGTTCCCATTTAGGTCAAGAGGTGGGTCCCCCTCACCTATATCAGCAGCATCTGGTGCGCCGGACAATATCGCGTCTACAACGTCGGGTACGCTACCCAATGTTCCCGCTTCCTCGGTAAACAATCCGTACTCTCCCTCCGTATTCGCAAAAGTCAGCGAACTCCACAGTTCCTGGGCTGTAGGTTGCGTGGAAGAGTAACCGCCATTCAAGCCTGCCATGGTCGCGAATCCAGACACCACGCCGGGGGTAAAGACCGCATATTCGGCCCAGCTTCCATATATATTACCATCCGATTTCGCTATGGTATTACCCACCACGTCAAAACGCAAACTATCATCTACGGGATTATCGAGGAAATACCTGCCTACCTTCAAATCGCCACCCCATATTTGTACCAATGGACGCTTACCTACGGTGGTACATGCCGCGCTACTATATCTATCCACGGGATTGCTTTGATGCGTTGGCCGATCTACGGTCAGTACAAAGCACAGCTTGGTTCCTACCGGCCAAGAGTCGTCCATAACCACGTTTGCCGCATTGCCCACATCCAGAGTCATATCGTTTGCACCCGGTCCAAACACTCGTGAGCCACTAGTCACGTCGGTGCAAGTTCCGTTGTTATTTACCAGTGCCTCTAGTTGCGCACAACTATACCCATCTCTGTACGGAGGACTACTGTATATAAGCGGTTCTACCGACTGGCCTCGCGGAACCATAACTCTTTTTATTGACCAGTCCGTATCAAAGCTAGAGCTCGTGTCACTACTGTTGTTTACGCTGTACCGAAAGGACACGCTACCCGTACCCGACGAAATCCTATCATCTGTTCCTACCCGTGGCGTCAACGAATATTCACGACCATCGGGAGGTATTAACTCTGAACACTTTTGTTGGATGATTGTATCTAGAATTTCATAAAGCTGATCGAAATTATCAACCTTGAATGTATTCGTGGAGTTACCGTTACTACCATTTATAACGAAGTTCAAACTGGCTGGATTTGCGTCGCCAATGATACCACCGACGATGGATTTTCCATTTGCTTTATGTATCAGAACAGCATCTCGCGCGGCCTGTCTAGCCCGACTATTATTGTCGCCAACGCCTGGAGTATTCGGCTCACCATCCGTCATAAACACAATGATATCTGCCTGATCCACTATCGAATCAATGTTGTCGTAGGTATTAGGTATACCCCTGTCAAATGCAAAACCTTGCTCGTAATTGGTGCCGCCTTTCGAAACAATCGCGTTCAATTGCGTCATAAACCCAGGATGTACCCCGCGAGAGCTAACAAACCCATGGAACGGTGCGTCGTAATTGGACGTCCTATTCGTCGTGGAAGAAAACGACCAAAATGCCAGTCGAATCAAATCGTCATATAGTCCACCTGGTTCAAAAAGCCGACGTATCTGATCCCTGATAACTATCAGGTTATTAGTTCCTACGGATGCAGATCGATCTATTACTAGAGCCGTGTGGCATTCCAACTGCACTTGTTGCTGGGCCCTCGACACGTTTGTGCTGACTATACCAAACACGACCACGGCGAACATGCCCGCTACTACTGCCCATGGTGCCCACCCCCGCAATACCTGCATTAGTCTTTCCTCAGCTTGGCGACCCTGTCAGCCTGTTTTTCTAGATATTCTTTGCTGATTTTGGCAGTGTTGGTATCGCTATCAGCCCATTCAGCGGCTAGTCTATAATATTTCTCGGCCTGTTTATAGTTCTTTTGATCTTCGTACAGCCTAGAAAGCCAGTCAGCAACTATAAATTTATCTTCGGACAACTTGTCCGCTTCCTTCATTATGTCTATGGCCTGCTGAAACTTGCCATTGTTATACAACACTTGAGATTGATCTTTATATAGTAATATCTTTCTAACGGCATCTTCCTCTGACTCTATAGCCTCCTCGTATACCTTGTCGGCACCACTCGTGTCACCTTTATCAAGAGCGTCATTAGCGCTATCAATCAAAGCTCCATAGCGCTCAGACTCAGCCTTTCGAGCATCCCTATCCTCTATCTCTTGCTGTGTATATACAGACCCGTCTTCGCTGTTATTTTGTGACAAGAGCGCGGCGACTGTTACTAAAATACCGAAAACAACCAAAGCAACAACCCCTATCAATACAGGTTTTTTGTATTGGTTTACAAACCCTCGTAACTTTCTATACCGCCGTTTTTTACTCATACCAAAATGCTCTTGCTTTCCTATGGTCAGTATACCCTGTGGCGCAAATTTGAACAAGAAAAACACAACATTATTCAACGTAAACATTTGCTATGATTATTAAATGTTTACGTTGATAACGGGACCAATGAAGAGCGGAAAATCTGCTGAATTCCTAGCCCAAACACAGCCTTTTGAACACGCGAACAAAGACGTTCTGTTCATACACCCGGACAAAAATACTCGCGAGGAGGGTATAAAATCACGTCTGGGCATAGAGGTAGCCGCGATAACCGTCGGTTCCCTCAAGGAAGTGAATCAACCTTTCGACGTGATTGGCGTCGACGAGATACACATGCTGCCAGAAGACGACGCGGACATGATTGAACAGTGGCGACGCCAAGAAAAACATATTGTCATCAGCGGTCTAGATATCGACTATCGCCGTCAGATGTTTCCCATCGTACGTCGCCTGCTAGAACTAAAACCAGACAAGCATATAGAAATGACTGCGTTTTGCGATGTTTGTCACGACGATTCTCGCAACGCTCAATTCACGCAGATGTTAGACTTGAATGGAAACTTGGTGCTAGGTGGTCTAGATTCTATCACTATTGATGATGGTGGCGTAGAATACCAAGCACGATGTTTTGATTGCTATAAAACAGAGGAGGAATAAATGGCATACGAAGGAACGAAACTACAAGACTTTACACCAGTAGAATCGGTAACCGAGCTACAGAAAACCGACGTATTTGAAGGGACAGGAGAAGAGTGTCCGGTCGGTGCTACAATCACCGCGCACTATACAGGTGCGCTATGCAAAAACGGAATTATATTCCAATCCAGCCACGACATAGGCCAGGCAATTACATTCCCGCTCAGTGGCGTGATAGCAGGCTGGACACAGGGCGTGCCCGGTATGAAGGTTGGCGGCATGCGTCGATTAGTGATCCCGGCCGAAATGGCCTATGGCAGTGGCAGCCCTGCCCCGAACATCCCGCCAAATAGTGATTTAGTTTTTGATATAGAACTAGTAGAAATTAAATAATAATCAAACTTATAAAAGTTGTTGTAAGTAAAAGTATTATATAACTTTTTATATAATAAGTTATATAATACTTTTCATCTCTACAAACACCGCGATAGGTATTTTACAAAATTTCTACCTCTGTTAGAATAGTATGAGTATGAGTATGAGTTTAAGTATCGGAACGCGGATGTTTTAACCCAATTTCCATTTGGGCCTAGATGACAGACACTATTACAAACCCAAGAAGCGTAAGCATTCCGATAATGTGCTATAAACCTGTAGAAATTATAGTGGCTTAATATTACCTAGCTATCTTCTAATTGCTTGTACGCTGCATTAACATGAGCTCTAAAAAATCTCAGAACTATTTCCTTTTCAGTATCACTAAACTCATTGAGCGCATCTTTTAGGGGCTGTGTCGATTTCTTGATATGCTCACCAATTAATTTACGGCTCTTGTTTGTTAATACGACGTGGACAACACGCCGGTCTTGCTTGTCATGTTGCCGTACAAGTAAACCGATACCTTCTAGCCGATCAACTGTAACACTAGCACTTGGGAGAGATACGTCTATAGTTGACGCTACTTCGCGCATTGTTAAAGGAGATTCTGCAAAAAAGAGATGCCCCATCAGTCGCACATTGGCTATCGTCAAATTATCATAACCAGCGTCAAGCTTCTCTTTTCGAGCTAAATCCACCAATTCGTTAACGAGTCGGGCGATTTCTTGGTTTACGTCCATCACTGACTAACCTACCTTCGTTCTTTCTTTACCTTGCTTGGCCACCATACCCACCGACCAAGTACTGTTGAAACAGCCGGTATCAGTATGAGCGATATCACGAACGCACCAAGTGATATGCCAAACGCCACACTAAAGCCCATCTGTGTAAGCAAACTGAGGCCCGCTAGCATAAGCGACGCGAACGTGCCCGCCAATATGACTCCGGCCGAGATAAGTGTCGGAGCTGTATGCTCAATCGCATTCTTCGTCGCAATCTCCGGGTGCTTACCTTCTTTGTGGATCTCCTCACGAAGCCTAGTAATCATCAAGATATTGTAATCAGTACCTACCGCCACGACAAACAGGTATAGCAATATAGGCAGCATGAATATCAGCCCGCCACCATCGCCCAAACCGACGAATAGCAGTGATGTTGCGCCAAGCGTCGCGACAACTCCTATGCCCACAGATATTAACAAGTAAATAGGTGCGACCAGGCTTCGTAATAGCACTGCCAATATAACGAATATGATACCTGCCGCTATCGGCACGATGGTTAGGATATCCTGGGTCGTTGCCTCCTGCAAATCGGCGTAACTGGCCGTCTCGCCACCTACGGCAATCTGCGCATCAAGACCGGTACTATGAGCCGCATCGCGTATCGGACCAGACACGTCTTCCATTGCCTGGGTAGACGTAGGATCTTCATCTAATATAAGCGAGATCGTCGCGGCTTTGCCATCTGGCGACAACTGAGCCGGTTGTGGCATGGCGCTAGAGCCCGGATCTGACGTACGGACGGGCAGTATATTCGCCACACCCTTTGCCTCAGACAACGCCGTAGCAAGTGGTAACAGTGACTCCTGCGTCAGTTTGCTGTCACTCTTTACATATACCGTCGTGGGACTAGAGGTACCGGCCGGAAACGCGCTCGTCATTTCCTTGAATCCTTTGCTCGATTCTGTATCAGGTGGCAGCTGGCTAATGAGATCAAATGTTGTTTTGTACTGAGTCATACCAGCCATCAGCCCACCTAGCGCAAGAAGTACAATTGCAGAGACCTTGATAGGATTATTAGCTACGAGCGAACCTAACCTGCCGGACAAATCCCCCTTTTGCGCAGTTTGCCATTTTTTGGAAGGCCAAAAAATCTTGTCGCCGATTATTGCAAGTAGCGCTGGTACAAGTGTCAGTACTGCCACAAGCATCAAAAGAACCGATATAACAAGTCCCGGTGCAAGCGAACTAAAGAAACCAAGGGAGGCAGCAAACATAGCAGTAAATGCAGCCGCAACAACTAAGGCGGCCGACAATATGGCTTCACCCGCTCTAGTTAGCGCGAAACTAACCGCGCCTCGTGTGTGATCGCCGCTACGGAGCCGTTCGCGGTAACGAAACAGTAAAAACAAGATATAGTCTGTGCCTATTCCAAATAGTACAACTATCAGCAATGCAGTCAATTGCCCGTTGACATTAAAGTCAAATATCTGTGCCGTCAACGCCAACAACGACGTGGACATCACGTATACAATACCTACCGATACTAACGACAATATACCGGCAAATGGACTGCGGAAAACTATAGTAGGTAGTAATAGGATGAGTAGTACCGTGACAAGGCCAACGATCATTTCAGCATCACCTGTTGACTCTTGGGTGTCCAACGATATTGCTAAACTACCCGTAACTGCATACGTCAGATCAGTACCGTCAGTCTGTTCACTCAATTCCAAGCGCAGCTCTTTGATCGATTCAAGCACAGCCTCGTCTTGTGGACCCGTACCTAAACCAGCATCAATTTGTGCTGTCACTAACTGGATTTTTCCATTTTCCGACACTAATTGCGACGCCGTCACCACAGACGTCACTTTATCTATATTTGCGTTGTTAAGTTCCTGGGTGACAGCTAGAACCTCCTGCTTGTCCGCAGGCGTCAACTGCTTACCGTCGGATCTCTTGAGTAGGATTAACGCGGGCTGACCCTCCTCTTGAGGGAATGCTTCACTCGCTATATCCTGCGCCACAGCAGATTCATATTCACTGGGCAAAAAGCTCGCCTGGTCATTAGATGTTGAGTCGGATAGTTGTGGAGAAAACGTAACAACCAGCGCGGCCGCGACAATCCAAAATCCAACCACATACCATCTCTTTTCCGTAACAAAATTAGCAATTTTCTGCAACATTCTTCCCCCGAACCTATAAATTAAATCTATTCTGATAGTTAGTCTACATTAAATATTAATATGTGTAAACTTTCTGGATGCGTAGACGGTTTTGTTGTCTATCTCTTCTTCATAAACGGCCGGGTAACCCGCTCAATTTCCACATGATATTTATCTAGCAATACCGCCAAACTGAAAAACGCCAGAGTCAGCACACCAACCACATACCAAAGCGCCACTTCACCCCGCAGATTAATAACTGAGAAGATACCGAACAGTACGCTTGTCAGTACAATGAATGAGACGAATGATAATCCGTACGCCTTGGGTCGGGTATCGATATTGATCGGCATCTCTTTGACAGGATTTTTGTCTATGTACGCACGAAGTCTGGCAACCTTTCGACGCACGTTACCCGTTTCCATAATATTATGCAACAGCTCAGCGGTCACAAGAGCAAGTACAAGATTTAGTAAAAACTGATCCATGATATTCTCCATTCACTTATATATAGATATAGACTAATGGTACCGTAAGGGCGAAAATATTGCTATACATTCTATATCATTCCGCAAACGCAACAGTAAAAGATGGTTCCGCGGAATAACAAATGTTTGGTAAATCATCCATCTCTGTTAAAATAGAATTGTATGAGTTCGCTTCAAATCGGAACGCTGACGTTTTAACCCAATTACCCTTTGAGCTAGAACTAAAGATACCTAGATAATGGATTACTGGCTCTGCCCTTCAGCAAGGCGTTCAGCCTGTATTTCTCGACCAGATTTTGCACCGTTATCAAGTAGTAGTTGCTCTAAAGCCTTTCGATTAGTCTGACGGGCTGCGTCCAATGCGCTCATTGGAATCCTGCCTTGATACATGTTTATATGATTCAAATCAGCACCATGAGCAACTAGCCACTCTACGGCTTCCGCATGACCCCGTGCCGTCATCATCATAACCGCCGTTCTGTCTTCGAAATCAACATCGTTTACGCCAATTTCACCCTCATCAATTTGCTTAATCAGGTCATCCGGAGAACCAAAGAATGCTCTTTCTACCTTTTTCATATGCTCAATATGTGGATTAGTTCGAGACTCTATGGCCGCATCAACACCTACGCCGCCAAGCTCAGCAACAGCTTGGTTTTCAATCGGCTCATGGTTCGCTCCTGCATCTTCTGTTTCGTCTACTGGAACGACCGTTATGTTGGGTATGTTGTGATTCATTTTTTTTGTTTTTTAACCTTATATCTATATAAGCAAATTTCTTATGTTTTGTCAATGGTAACTTTACTATCCACCCCTGTTATGGTAAAATAGCTCCATGTCTATCTCATGCGGAATCGTCGGCCTGCCAAACGTCGGCAAATCAACATTGTTCAACGCCCTGACCGGTGGTGATATTTTGGCTGCCAACTACCCTTTTGCTACTATCGAACCAAATACAGGAATAGTACCTGTTCCGGATGACAGGCTGGCTGAGCTACAAAAGATGTATTCAGCGGAAAAGGTCATTCCGGCCACCGTGACATTCGTAGATATCGCCGGATTGGTCGCTGGTGCATCTGCTGGCGAGGGCCTAGGCAACGCTTTTCTGGCAAACATCCGCGAATGTAGCGCAATCGTACATGTCGTGCGTGCCTTCGAGGGCGATGTCGTTCACGTGGCTGATCAAGTAGACCCAAAGGCCGATATCGAGATTATAAATACCGAGCTAATTCTAGCCGATATCCAGACTATAGAAAAACACCTGCCAAAAGTGCAAAAAGAAGCCAAAGCTCTACCTGCGAAGCGCGAAGAGGCAAATTATCTAGAAAGCCTAATGCGCCACCTACAGGAAGGTGCGCCCCTGTCTGCATTGCCTTCATTAGACAGTGAAAAACTATTTGGACTCAACTTATTGACTGCAAAACCCGTAATCTATGCCTACAACGTCGACGAGAACACCCTGACGGATGACAATAAAAAGAAAGAACTGGCCGATATAGTCGCCCCTGCAAAATGTGTGTACATCTGCGCGAAATTAGAAGAAGAAATCAAGGATCTATCGCCCGTAGAAGCCCAGGAACTACTATCAAGCTATGGTGTTGAGCAAACAGGCCTGCAACAATTAATTCACAGCGCCTACGACACCTTAGGACTGCAAAGCTACCTGACTGCTGGGCCCAAAGAAGTTCGCGCTTGGACCATTCACCAAGGCGACACCGCACCGCAGGCCGCAGGCGTCATACACACCGATTTCGAACGAGGATTCATAGCCGCGCAGATCGTTGACTACGACGATCTGATATCCGCGGGTAGCGAACAGGCGGCTAAATCTGCCGGAAAGGTCCGGACCGAAGGCAAAACCTACGTCATGCGGCCCGGAGATGTAGTCGAATTCCGGTTTAACGTCTAACCTATCGCGACTTTGGCATTATGATTCCGCTGGTTCGCGTACACAAAACCTAGAAACGGTCTGCCCCCAGTATCGATACCGGACGATGGTACGACATTGCGACGCTTTGCACCATTCCACGGAGTATATGTACTTGTTGTGCCATGATCAAAATGCTGAATCTGCCCCGATGGCAGCGTCCGCCCTTCTGCCTGTGCTCGTAGTGCATACCAGCCAACAACCGAATCCATCATACTGGGCACGCGTGGATTTAATTCAGCTTGCTTGCTCTTCATTCTTTCAAGCCATTGGTTGAGCCCGCGCTCATAACCATACCGTCCATGGCTCTGTGGAATGAGACCCCAGCGTATATCGCCCGCCCGATCGTCATATCCCGACCAAAGTTGCTCATGGATATCGAACGGCCTATAAATGTCACGGCCGTCTATCACTAATTTGCTACCCAGTACTTTGCCAAATTTACGAGCCAAATCAACGATTTCTGCTGGAGTCGCCTTTATATTTGGCGTTGCCAACAATTCATATAGGACACCGTCTTGTAAGAATTGGTTGACGATATGATTGTATACCCCTCCATGTTTCCACTCCACGTCTTTAATGTCGAAACTAGCCTCGGAATCCGCTGCCGAAATGGCCTTGATACCCAGTTGTTTGCTGGCAGTACGATAACCATCGTATGCCCCGCGTAATTGCTCGCGCACCGTGTCGGGTATAATATCGGCCAGCTGATCGCGGTCTCTTTCGCCACGAATATCTCTGATACTGAAATCTCTTCCCAGTTCACCGTATATATCGATTGGACTGGTAGTTATAGCGTACATGGCGCAAATTTCTTCGTTATTGAGATTCGCAGCCGCACGACGCGCAATTTTCCTGCCAGCAGAACTAATAAGTTTGCGATTGTCACGCTGTATGTCCAGTAAACCCGATAGGTATTCTCTGTCGCCATCGGTTTCTTCACGGCTATACCGCCCCCAATTCACCGAAGCATCATGATAGAAACGCTTCTCTATAGTAGTCGAATGGCTCATCGTATTACTCCTAATCTAAACCACCCGTTGTTAGTAAAAAATTATAGCACGAAACCCGAAGTCGTAATAATAGCCAACCGCTTAGTTGCCACCGAGACAGCGTTGGTTATATGCCCCGCTGGTGTTTAGCCACTGGGCATTACTACCAGAATAGGTATCCGCGCAATATTCCGGATTTTGCCCTAGTTCATATGCATTCGAATAGTATCCGCCATCATTTGCGCCACCGTTGCCTTCTAGATAGACCATCAGCCCATACGTCTGATATCCATCATCGGACTGGCTATCATAGGAATAGTAATAGCTGCCATTCGTAGCGCTAGAATAATCCTCTGGTGAGCCGACTTCCGCGTACGGAGTCAATAAATTAATCAAGGTATTCCACCTATCGCAATGTCCCCAGTTCTCTGTCTGCGATCCACACGATGTCTCATCGCCACGGCCATGTGCGATAGTAGGATACTGTTCATGATCAGCATAATATAGCTCGATTGCAGACTCCAGTTGTTTTAGAGTAGCTATTCTGGCAGAGTCACGTGCATCACGACTAACGTTGTCATAGGCAACATACGCGATAAGAGCCAACACAACAATAACTACAACCACTATCATTATCTCAACCAGCGTAAAACCTGCATTTTTTTTCATTTTTATGGCCTCCATAATTCTAGATATACATCATCGCTCGCGGCCACCGTACAAGCACCCGAAGTCGCACTGGTTGGATAGTTAGTCGCGCCGTTCTCGCCCATAGAGATTGCCGCGGCAATCAACTGTGCCGTACCACTTTCGCAAAGAAAATAGTCCAAATCAATTCTGTAGCCCCTATCCCATGGATCCAAGGTATTAGGCATGTACGGACCATCCCAGCTGGCAACGGCTCCCGCGCTCCAAGTACAGGATTCATTGATAAATCCAGAGGTGGGAACACTAACCAGTCCCGTATTCACTGCGTTGGAAGTACCTTCGGGACCATACGTTGATCCGTTACCCGGACAACCAAATACCGTCGCGCCAACGTCTAACTCTAGTCTAAAGATGGCCTGTTTTATATTCTTTAAATCGGAAGCTATCTTGGCTTCCTGCGCCGCACTAGTAATACCTGAATAGGCAACAATGACTATTGCGGCCAAAACGCCTATTACGACAACGACTATCAATAGTTCTACAATCGTAAAACCTGACTTTTTGGTGATGCCCATAAATCAATTAAAGCATAAAAACATTGCGACAAGAAATAGTGATAGCTGACTACCCTAATGACTTTAATAGATAAAAACGCTCCCTATTGCCCCTACTACCCGTAACTTCGCTGTCGTGTTTGTCGATTATTATGAATAGCGACTTTGCCCATACCTCAAAATCTCGTAGTATCTGACGACGTACCGAATCATTTTTTATCACACCTTTGTGGGCCTGGTTACGCCCAGCTTCAAACTGCGGTTTTACCATGGCAACTATTTGGGCATCCGGCGCCAGTCTAGCGACACTGGGTAGTATATCTCGCAGACTCACGAAGCTAACATCAGCAACGACCACGTCAAAATTAGTATTTGTTTCAAAATCGCGTATATCTGTCTTTTCGTGTAGTTCAATACGTTCGTCATCGCGCAAACTAGGATGCAGCTGATCGGTTCCAACGTCCACGGCAACTACTTTTGTGGCACCGTGTTGCAAGGCATAATCCGTAAATCCACCAGTGCTACTTCCGACATCCAGAACTGTTTTACCTGCGAATTCTATGCCTAGCAAATTCGCCACGCTGGCAAGTTTGAGCCCCGCACGACTAACATACTTCTCGTCCGCGGTGAGTTTAATATTTGCGTCATCCCTCACGAACTGTCCCGACTTCGTCGCGACCTTGCCATCAACCAACACTTTTCCCAAACCAATCCAACTCTCTGCCTGAGAGCGCGAAGCAACCAGACCTTTTTGAGCCAACAATTGGTCTAGTCGCATCTTTGTCATGCTATTTCTTTCGTTCGCGATACTCGCCAGTGGACGTATCTACAGACACTACATCACCAGTCTTTATAAATGCCGGCACCTTAATCACCTTGCCGGTCTCGAGGGTCGCATCTTTTAGAACACTGCTGGTCGTATCGCCTTTTACTACGTCCTCCGTATAGGTTACCTCTAGGAAAAGGTTCTTTGGCAGTTCTACGTTTATCACTGTACCGTCAAAAAACTGCAGATTTAGCTCGTCGCCTTCCTTAAGGTAGTCAGAAGCGGTGTCTACCATATCGGCGTTCAACTGGAATTGTTCAAAAGTAGAGGGATCCATGAAATGAAAGTCATCGCCGTCTGAATACAAATATTGTACAGGTCGGCTAGACACCTCTGCTCGCTCTATCTTGTCCTGACCCTTGAAGGTCTTTGGAATCACGCTTCCGTCCACCAGGTTCTTTAGTCGGACATTGACGATACTACCACCTCGTCCCATTACTTTTTGCGCATATTCAATCACGCGGTACGGCTTTCCATCTATCTGGCAAACTGTCCCTTTTTTCAAATCTGTTGGTTGATACATAGCTATTTATTTATTCCTTCCTCTTATCTTGAATCCAAAACCTTGTTCCGTCAATTCATCGCTAATTTGTTTTACCAGTGGTTGTTTCTCGAGTATTTCCGTGGGGGCCTCGCCATCGAAATACCTCATCTCGTCAAAAAGGTCAAAGAAATCCAAATTGTCATAATTCTCAGACCATGCATCGTGGCCGAATTTTTCTACGACATATTGCTTCATTAACGCCTTGACCCTAGTAGCACTCACTGGATGATCATCGATATGCTGATCTATCATTTCACCACCGCTATACGGTCCGTCAAAAGTGGCAAGCATGTAAAGCGAAAGTAGTCGTGCCTTTTCATCCAAATCGTCTATTATTGGCTGGCCACGCAGATTATATAGGTAGTCTGCTGCCGTATAAAGCATACTGTCCGGTTTAACAATTTTGCCATCCTCGCGCTCAAGCAACAAAACTTCATCGAATTCATCGATGATATCGATCATCCGTTGCATTCTAGCTAGCTCTTGCTCTTCTGCCTGTTTACGCTCAATGAACCGCCCCATGACAGACTTTACCTCTTCCGGCGCAATAATGCCGTCAAAAGCTTCCGCTATATCATCGATACTCCATCCGGATTGCTCGATGTGTTTCATTAGGTATTATCCTCGTGATACGAAAGGTAATAGGCCTAGGTGTCGCGCGCGCTTGATAGCAGTAGCCAACTGACGTTGCTGTTTGGCAGGCAAGCCGGTTTTTGCTATTGGTTCAATTTGACCATATGAATTGATGTATCGCATCAAAACCTTTGGGTCTTTGTAGTCAAAATACGCTGGTACGTCTTTTTTAAATCTCTTCACTTTGTTCTCCTAAAATGGAATTTCACTTAAATCAATTGGTTTGTCATCTATGTCTTCGACTACTACGTCGTCAGACTTTTTGCTATTAGATTTAGCAGGAGCAGATGAACCACCCCCGTTGTTGTCACCGCCAGGTCCATCTAGGAACGTTACGTCGGTCGCAACTACCTCTACCTTGCTTCGCTTTTTGCCGGTTTCTTTGTCGTCCCAGCTGTCTTGGCGTAGTCGGCCTTGCACTAGGCATCGTCGACCTTTGCTTAGGTATTGGTTTACTAGTTCGCCCAGTTTTTCCCAGGCAGTAATGTCAAAGAAATCTGCCTGATCGTCTTGAGTTTGTCGGTCTACAGCCAGGCTAAAGCTGGTTACAGTTTTGCCACTAGATGTCGAACGCATATCTGGGTCACGAGTTAATCGGCCCATCAAGATTACTTGGTTGATACTCTTTGCCATTATCCCTATTCCTCCTTGGTGTCTTCTTTTGCTTCTTCGCTGTCTTCGCTAGAATCTGATTGACGCTTTTTATCCTCCGCTAGTAGCGCGCGACCTTTTTCGTCGACTGTTACCAACAGATATCGTAGTACCTCGTCGGTGATGTTCAGCGTGTTGCTGATTTTTAGAGGCGCGTCAGCTGGTAGTTTGACGTCCATGTATACATAAACGGCAAAATCCTCGCCTTTTATTCGATAAGCAAGCTTTTTCTTGCCCCAGTTGTCCTCGTTGACAATTTCGCCACCAGCATCTTTTACGAGTGCCTTGACCTTGTCTAGAGGTTTATCCAGATCTGCTTCTAGATCAGGATGAATCAATACGGTTAATTCGTATTCCTTCACAGATTTCTCCCTTCGGAATCCCACTGTCGCGGGATGTCTCGTCGCTCTGCACGAGACTTGAGTTAATAACAGATATAATTATACCTTATACCTCTGTAAATGTCTAGCCCCTCACTAGATATTTCAACGAGCTCTTTATTGGTTATTACAAGGCGAGCTTAGTGCGCAAAGTATAAGTACTGGCGGAGTGTGGTGTTTTGTTTGCAACTGCAGAATAGTATCTATTCATCTTCGTGCTGACGAATACCTTGGACTCGCTGGACATCCTCTTTACATTCAGCTTTGACCTGGACCTCTGTTCTCTCTGGTATTGTGCGAGAAACTACATCTGGTCCACCGGGAGTTGTATCTGGAGGTTTTTGCTCCATGATGCCACCCTGTATGTCATCGCATACAGAGGGGTCCTTTTTCTTTATTGCCTCCCTTATGATTTCTAGATTTCTATCGCTTCTAGTCCTGTCATTGTGACTAATTAGAATAAGTAACAATGGTGTTATAACTGCAGCCATAACAATTAAAGTAACTATGGCTTTTGTCTTCACTTTTGCAATACTGCTAGATTTATCAACCATAAGCATATAGTAGCAAAGACATCTCCTAAAGCGAAGATGTCTTGAATACTCTAGCGCTTGAGCTTAATGGTCGTTCATAGTTAGAAATACGTCGACCAAATGAAGGAATCCGGTGTTAATATAGTGTCATGCCAGTACCGGATCAACCCAGAAATCCCGACGAAATCACGATAGAAATGCGTCGCGACCGAACAATGGACGAAATTGTACAAAACATGTCCGGGGCAATCTTGCGCACCACTGTCTTTATGCGCCAAAACAGCGCCGAACAGGCCATCAAAAAACTCCACTTTGCCGACACCGACGTACTGAACGACGATGGAACAACCGTGCGTATGCGGTACTACTCGCTATGGGATTCCAAATCCCTACGCCTGCTAACCACCGGTCGCCTAGCCCGCCCGCTGGATATGCCAAACCGGGATGTGGAGGTCGATAGATCACAAATCGTACCAATCAACGAATCAGAAAATGGCCTAGGCAGTTACAACCTAGCGCAACTAGCAGACATAGCACTACACCTAGATAAATTGCTAAAAAATGAAGAGAGCCCGCCGAAAGACGGCACCGATGAATCGGCGGGTCTCTCTGGCGAGCTCTAGTAGCTTCGCATTATTTGTGACTACTGACTGCCCTCGTACTCGAGACGTGACGCATCGACTACGGGCTGGATGTTGCGATGCATCTGACGCGCAGTCCATCCGACATGAGCAGGAAAGTACCTAGCTAGCGCTGAGTAACGCGGAACACTGGCGTACAGTCGCCTACCCTTGACTGCCCGTAGCATTCCCTTGACGGCATGTTTCGGGTCGCGTTCTTTGTGGCCAAAGCCCAATAGTCGGTTCGACTTCATCAGTAGCCTCGGCAGGCTCCTCTTGAAGTTGTCTTCCATCGGGCTGGTGTGTTCGGAAAGCAACAATACTCCCGAGCGCGCACCGGTACCGATTAGTTCGAGGTTGCACCACTCTGCCAGCTTGATGACGTGCGCCTTGGATGCGTTGTACGCACCCATCAACATCAAGGGCACGATTCCACCGTTCGAGGCGTTGGACAATACGAACTTGTCCCTGCCCTTGATGAACGGCTTGCAGGCATAGATGGTGTTGTACGTCCCCTGTTCGTTCACGGCGCAGACACTGCGATAGCGTTCGGGGTCGTTTTCGAACGTCGTCACGTCGGCCTTGCCGGCATTCGCGATGACGATATCGATGTCACCCATCCAGTGCACGGCAACCTCGGCCGCCACCTGTATCTGAACCAGATCAGTGGTATCCGCGACGTACGCGTAGGCGCGTTTACCTAAACAATCAGCAACACCGTAAACATTCGGATTGATATCCACCAAAAACACCGTAGCGCCACGGTCCACCAGCGCCTTTGCGAATTTGGCGCCCAAGCCACGCTCGTCACCAGCACCCGTCAGAAAGACACGTTTGCCCTCTAGCGATATGCGGTTACGCGCGCCGAACGACACCAGTATGCACAGCGCAAAAAACGCCAGTACAAACAGCACGTTCACCAAGATAACTGTGCCCACCAATTGGCACCTCCTAGGATAGTAGTTTGAATAGCAAAGCTCTAAAAGTACTCTCTAAAGCCCACTATATCGAGTTGGACTAATTACACCAAAAAATATGAAAAAGTCAATAGTCTAGTGCCCGACCTTGGAGTTATAATTTCGCAACTGCAACCATGCCGTAACGCCAATCAACGTAGTTATCATCAACCACCAGTACCATGCTATTTCAAATGAATCATCATTGACTATTGCCTTGGCCTCTTCGCCATTTACTGTCTCTTCCCCTAATATGGTCGGCTTTTGTGATTGTCGGTCACTAGGATCGCTAGATGCCGTAGAAGCCGTAACAATATTGTTGTTATCGTAGCTCGGTTCGTCGGTATTGTTTGCGCTGAATAAACCATATGGCAAATCCAAAGGTATCGTCGCCTCATGGGTTGCATAAACAGACTCGCCTGGTGTGTTATCGGCGGTCAACGCCGTGATGGCAAAATCATAATCCAGATTGTTGTCGATATCAGTAATGTTTATTGTTGTTCGACTGGGCTCTATGACACCTATAGACGTACCGTTTATACTCAACATCAGTTTGTCTGTCAGTGGGTCATTGACCGAATCCCATGTAAGTTTTAGCGTACTAACGCCCTCAACGCTCTCGACTACAGTTATATTCAGATTTTCTGGCGCACTAGCCAACGCCGCCGGTAGCTCGTACGTTCCGATTTTTACTACTGCCGACATATTCGCAATTGTATCGTTCGAACCAGTCACGCGCACCTGCATGTAGCCATCAAAAAGTTCTGTGTAAGTGTGATTGATTACTGGATTCGTAGTTGTTTCTTCGAATACACCATCACCATCAAAATCCCATTCATATTTGGTTATCGTGCCGTCGATAATGTACGAACCACTGGCATCAAACGTGATTTCTTGGCCGATATCCGCCAAATATTCCGTATTCGTCAAAAACGGCACTGGTCGGTTTTGGGTTTTGTCGAAGGCTTTGTCCATAGCATCCGCAATATCGTCAGTAAACGAGACTACCTGGCCAGATGTATCCAGTGCCAGTTGTTCGTACTCGTCGACATATTCGTCCGGCACCACTGGATAGACATTGACGGGATCGATGGCTAGGGCTGTGCGAGCAACAATGTCCCGAGTTGTATGATACCTGTCCGGATCCTCCACCCTAGGATTACCGGTAATGAGTATTAGTGACTTGCTTGCACCATACATCCAATCCAGACTATTCATTGAATGATTTAGGGCGTACAATGTTGCACCCTGTGGCGAACCTGGCACACCCAAGACAATATAATTAACAATGTCGTTATCCATGAAAAAATCAAATGGATATGCATCAAATGGTAGTCCTAATACGTAGGTATTGATAAGATCTCCACCAATAAAATTGCCCGTATACGTCATCACTGAAAACTTTCCGTTTCTCTCGACCGTCTTCGGAATCAGTTCACGTAATTTTTGACGAATTTCGTTAAGATCCAAGCCTGACTGCTCTGATGTGTCAATCAAAAATACCACGTTCTGCCCATTCACACCCATACCAAAGTGATATTTAGTATCAATCGGATACGTAGGTGTTCTCGGTTCTTTACCTGCTATTGCCTGTTTTAATAAATGCGATGCCTTCCATGCAGCCCACTCTATCCCCTTACCGGGATCTGCATAAGTACCGTGTCCTTCATCTTGCCAGGGCCAGAAACCACTCCCGCATATTGCGTCTACAGAATGACACCAGACGCCAGTTTTTGACACCATATCAGGTGGCACGTACGGATCCCTCGCGCCCAAGCTACCTTGTCTCATCCAGCAACTACCTAATGTCTCTCTGTACATGGACCATGAAGATTTACCATCACTACATGGAGCTGACGCATTTGACCAAGGTTGTCCATTTCCCTCTGGAAAATACGTTTTTGGATCACCAAGCATAGCAACGAAGACAATTCTGTCCTTTATATAGTCTGGTATCTCACGTAAAGCATTACCGATCACATGTGCGCCCTGTGAATAACCACCTAGAATATAGTAGGATCCATGAGATTTACATTTTTCATAACGTTGATTTAAGTAATGATGCATTTCTATTACGCCACTACGTACGCTCTCGGAATACTCACCCGCTTCCCCTGCGCTAACGCGTGCTGTTAAGCCAACCGTCGCCAGATTTGGCCAACCGTTTACTTTGACGGCCTTATACTTGGAGCCTCCATATTTTTCAGTACCAAGTTCATAATGATTTGGTATATATTCTGATTCCAGCCTCAAATTTAGCTGATCAACAAACTTTTCATAAGTGACGCCCCTCAAGGTTTGACCTGATCCACGAGCAAAAAACGTCTCTACCTTACTACATGGGTTATCCATTTCGCGTGCGAATGAGGTTTGCGTACCTTGTATAATAAATAATCCCGAGGCTAGGAGTACTAGTAATTTTATTGCTGTGATTAGTGTGGTGGACATATTGTGCTTTCTTGTTACTGCATATGTAAGCTAACAGTTGGTGGATCAGATTTGGAATTACTCCTTAATGCGATGATTTGAACCTGGTAGCCCTCAACAAATCCGTACATGGTACAAAAGTTGCCGTTTTGAGCAACCTGCTCTGGATCACAACCATTACGAATTTTTACATCTGCCCATCCGGATCGTTTAACTGCATTGATTATGTCATCCTGTGTTGCCGTACTGTCCATATCCCAATTACGCGTCAAGCTTGGACATGCGCTGGCACATATCGTCGCTGGTGGATTCGAGCTACTCTGCACTAGTGTCCACGAACTATCTGGCTGGAACTGGTCGGCTACCGCTTCTATGTCGTCTGTCGTGCCGGTCCACATCAACCAATAGATAAATCCACCGACAATTACAACCGGAGGTAACGCAAACAATAATATTTTTCGCCACTTCTTATTCATCACAAAATCCCACCCTTATTAACTATCCGCAATAGTAATACGAATAACAGATGTGGTCAAGGCTGTGTTTTTATTTAAACCTGTTCGTCTTCATCACTGCCACCATCCAACTGATCTAGGCTAGTGACTAATACATCGCGAGGTTTGCTGTTTCCGCTGGCTTGGCCGACTATTCCTTGGTCTTCCATGGTATCTATGTATCTAGCGGCCTTGGCGTAGCCTATGCCTAGGCGTCGTTGCAATAGGCTGGCGCTGGCTTTGCCAGTGTCTACTACTATGCGTAGGGCTTCCTGATACGTCGGATCGCCACTGGTATCGGTATCGAAGTTCATAACCACACCACCTTTTCCATTTAGCTGTACCGGCTGGCTGACGATTTCGTCATTGTATTGTGGCGCCGACTGCATACGCAGATGGTCGTTTATCTTGCCGACTTCGTCATCCGTTACCCATGCACCCTGGATACGTTTTGGCTTGCTCATGCTAGGTGTCAGAATCAACATGTCACCTTTGCCCAGTAGTTTTTCGGCGCCAGCCTGATCTAGGATAGTACGGCTGTCCACCTGGCTGGCCACGGTAAACGCGATACGCGCAGGTATGTTGGCCTTTATCAAACCAGTGATGATATCTACGGACGGACGCTGAGTCGCCAGTACTAGATGTATACCGACGGCACGTGCTTTTTGCGCCAGACGGACCACTAGTGCCTCGACATCGCGCGCTGCGACCATCATTAGGTCTGCCAACTCGTCGATGACAATCACGATGTATGGCATCGCGCCACCTTCCTGATGTTGCTGTTCGTTGCCTTCTTCGTCCTTTACTGTAATCTTGCCCTTGCCGACACTCATCTTTTTGTTGTAACTGTTGATATCACGTACCTTTTCGGCGGCCAATAGTTTGTAGCGACGTTCCATTTCGTTTACTGCCCATTTCAACGCGCTGATTGTCTTTTCTGGTTCTGTAATAATTGGCGTCAACAGGTGCGGAATATCCTCGTACGGAGCCATTTCTACCTGTTTTGGATCCACTAGTATCAACTTCATTTCGCTAGGACTATTACGATATAGCAGGCTGGTCAGCAATGTATTTATCATGACGGATTTACCGCTACCGGTCTGACCGGCAATCAACAGGTGTGGCATCTGGTTTAATTCGCCTATCACGGCTTCGCCAGAAATATCACGGCCCACGCCAAATGATAACGGCTCGCGCGCTGTTTCCCACTGCTTGGACGTTAGTATTCCATGTAATCGTACGTCCGCCGCCTTACGGTTGGGCACTTCTATACCTACGGCCTTTTGACCAGGAATTGGCGCTTCTATCCGTAGTGATTGCGCAGCCAGATTTAGCGCGATGTTCGTTTCTAGTGCCGTGATGCGTGTCAATTTGACCCCACTAGGCGGTTTCAATGTATACTGCGTTACTTTCGGACCAATATTGGCGCCTTCCATATCCACGTCGATACTAAACTCGCTCAGTGTGTCTTTGATAATCTGCGCGTTTTGAGTAACATCGCCCGCGTCAGCCGGACTTTGCTTTTTCTCTAATAATTCTAGGCTAGGTGCCTTCCAATTCGGATCGGTTACAGATACGAGCGCCGTTTGTTCTTCGGCTGCTTTATCCTGTTTGACGCTGTCTTTTAGCGTTGACCGCGACTTGGACTCGTCTACTGTTTCGACACCAGCATTCATCTTGAATTCCTTCATTGATTTCTTGCCGTCGTCTTCGGACGCCTGTCGCATGATTTCAATATTATCGTCGTCGAACTTCTCGGTTCGTATTAACTGCCATAACTTCTGAATCATAGCGAATGGCGAAATCCTAGCGACGAACAATACCGTTAGTAGAACCAATAATACATATATAAAGATAGCAACGGGACTATCAACCAGTGCCAACACTATTTCGTTCATATTCTGACCTACCCAGCCACCCTGAGTAGCACCAAAAACCAGACCAGACAAACCAGCCACCCATATCAACAACAATCCTGTCGCGAATTTCATGACCATAGGTAGTTTGTTCTGTTCGGCGCGGAATATCTCGACCGCGACGTATGTAAATAATACCGGTATAACGAACACGGCATAGCCAATCGACGCCAGCGCGGCCTCTTGCACCCAATCCAACACTGGTCCGCCAACGCCAAACCACGCGACCACTAGCAACACCGAAATCGCTATGAGCGCGAGCGCTAGTACCTGTTGCCAAAAGCCAGCAGGTAAGACATGGGATGGTGTCTCTTTTACCGCTTTTCTTTTTGTTTTTCGTCTGCGTTTAGCCATCTTTTTATATTATACTGGTTTTTACTCTGTATATTATAGCAAATTTTACTACATTTTGCAATAGGCTTATGTTTTACATATCTGTTGTAAAATTTTATAATTAACTTACTGTCCACCATATTCTAGGAGTGTGAAGTGTTCGTATCCAGAAAGGTCTATGACCCCCAGGAGTTGTTCGAAATCCATGGCAATGCCCAGGAGGAACATTTCCTGCGCATCGACTTCGTCGATGGTCATCCGTCAATCTACGGTTATCCCAGCTGGGATAACTACCCCAACCCCTGGCCCCTGCGCCTGAGCATGAGGGACCTGCCGGCCGAGATCGACCTGCAATTGCAGTTGGTCCGGACCTCAATCGCAATCAAACTGCGCGGTCGAGGCGGCGAGGATCTGGTCGAGATGATCAATCGTCCCGACAACACGCCGTTCATCATGCACCTCGGCGAGGATATGGAGCCGCTCCTGGTCTATCGCGCGTTCCGTGACATGTGGTTCGGCGACAAGGACGCAGTAGTCCTGCCTCGAGTCAGGCGCTTCGTGCCGGTGGAACCGCACGAGGTAGTCGGCTGACAGTACGCCTCGACGCCAGCAACGAAAAAACCTCGTCGCTGTAGCGTCGAGGTTTTTTCTATTCTAGATATTAGAACGATGGAGTTTCGCTTGGTGCACGCAGCGCCGGATCTACCGTTTCCGTATCTGGATATTGCTTTGGTGGAAACTTTTTCGGTCCCACGTTGTGCATTACTTTTGGCCTATTGGCGTGTGGTTTGCCGTTATCTTGGCGATTTTGCGAACCACCACCAATCTCATTTATCACCGGGATAACAATAGGTGTTCGACGCGTTTGGTCATACAAGATATGAGTAATCTCGTCCTTTATTTCCTTTTTTATCTGGTCAATGTCGATGTTCTTGCCAGACAGACTGCGAGCAACTTTTTGCTTTAGGTACTGTCGTATCATGCCCATCAATTCTTCGCTATCGCGCAGATATATAAATCCACGACTGATGATATCTGGGCTGGTAAGCAAACGTCCACTACCCCTCTGTACCGTTAGGATTACGACGAACATTCCTTCGTTCGCCATATGTATACGATCTTTTAGCACGACTTCGCTGACAATCGCCCCGCTGTCATCGTACATGATTCCACCTACAGGTACTCGGCCATTCTTTTTGACACCATTAGGAGTTATCTCGATTACATCACCGCTGTCACAGACAAAGATATTGTCGCGCGGAATAGCGCATTCTTTTTCCGCCAGGCGGGCATTGTGTACCAACATATGGAACTCACCGTGAATTGGCATGTAGTATGTCGGATTGAGAGCGTTGATTAGCCGTACGTGGTCATCGTAATAGCCATGTCCCGACAAGTGAATACGTCCGATTCCATGAAGGTGCGTTTTGCGATCACGAATAACTTCGCTACCTTCGCGCATCAAACCATCAACAGTACGTACGATGTATTTCTCGTTGCCAGGAATCGCGCTACTACTAAACACGATGATATCGCTACCCTTAACCTTTAGGTGCTTGTGTGAACCACTAGCCATTCGATTGAGGACAGCGTTGAATTCACCCTGTGAACCGGTACATAGTACTACTACCTTACTATCAGGAAGTTTTACTACGTCCTCCATTTTTACGATGGTGTCTTTTGGAATCTTTATGGTTCCAGTTCGTAATGCAACCTCAGTATTTTGAATCATGCTGTATCCCGCAATCGCAACTTTTCGGCCGTGTTTGTGAGCTTCTTCCATGATCATCTGCAGACGATGTAATTGGCTAGAGAAAGTTGATACGATGATTCGGCTATTTACGTGCTTGGTAAATATATCACCTATACTTTCCTTGATATCAAACTCTCCGTGCTGATGGGTACCCTCGTCTTCACAGTTGGTACTTTCGTTCATCAACAACAAAATACCTTCCTTGGTCGCAATTTCGGTCAAACGCTCGAGGTCAAATTTAACACCATCTACGGGATTTTCCTCAAATCGCCAGTCGCCTGTGTCTACCAGAACGCCGAGAGGCGTACGTATAACCACCGCGGACGCGTCCGGAATAGAATGACATACTCGGACCAATTCAATATTGAAGCTATCCCCTAGTTGTACTCGTTCGTGCTTTTCAGGATCCACCTCATGATATTCGGGTTCATAACCATCCATGGATTCTTCCATGGTTCGCTTTATCATAGCCAGCGTAAAGCGACTGGCATACACGGGAACCTGCAGTTTGGACAATATATGCCGCGCCGCACCGATGTGATCTAGGTGTCCGTGAGTGAACACGATACCACGAAGTTTATGCTTGTTCTGTTCTAGATATGTCACATCTGGCGTGATGTAGTTGATTCCTGGGTAATCACCGCCCGGGAACAAGAAGCCACAGTCAATGATAATAATGTCATCCTCATATTCGATGGCCATCATATTTTTGCCGATACCCATTTCGCCTAATCCACCGATAGGTATAACCTTGACGACCGGACCCTTTGTTGGCGGTCGTTTCTTGGCGATAGCCATACTAAATTGCTGTCCACCATAGCCATTAAACTCTGATTTGTTAACAGGGATGTTAATCATATGCTGACTAGCGCGCAAGTTTACATTTTCTGACATTCGACGTTGCGCACGAAACACTTCGCCTTTTCGCGTATTGGTGTTATTCAATACGGTATTGTTGGATTTTTGCCTTTGCTGGTTAGATGGTCGTTTACTTTGATCATCAGGAGCAGCTTTGGCGAGTCTACGTTGACCCATTTTTGTTATTTCTCCTTATTAGAGTCACCCACGCATGGGGACCCCAATTTATTTAATTAATTCTATATTTTCTCATTTAGCTATATAAGTTTGGGAACCGGTCGTTTCTGAAATCTGTATTCCCCAATAGTTACCCCTATTGTATCACAGATTACATGATTACGCAAGCGCTTCTATTATTTCTTTGCGTTGTGAATGACCCTCTGAGGGAAAGGAATCTCTATTCCTTGCTTGTCAAAGGCCTGCTTTAGGCGTGTCCTGTATTCACCTGCCACGTTCCATTGTTCTAGGGTTGCTGTTTTACCTACGGCTTTTAGATTCACACTGGAATCTCCAAAGCTATTGAGGCGGAGAAAGGCTATCGGTTCGATAATACGATCTTTCCACTCCTCATCTTCTGCCATTTCTTGACCGACTTCATTGATAATCTTTTCTGCTTTTCGTACGTCGGCATCATAACTGATACCCACGTCTATAACCACGCCTGAATACTCCATAGTCATGTTTTGCACGGTGTTAATTTCGCCGTTTGGCACATAGTACACGCTACCATCCAGGTCGCGTAGTTTCGTCATGCGAATACTGACGCTTTCGACGAGCCCGCTATGTCCCGCAATCGTCACGACGTCACCTACCCTGTATTGGTTTTCCAAAATGATAAAAATACCACTCAGAAAATCCTTTACCGTGCTCTGCGCCCCAAAACCAATCACGATACCAATAAGTCCCGCGCCAGTCGCAAGCGCAGCCAAATTCACGTTAAACTCGTTTAGTATCAAGATTACGCCAATTAGCCAAATCGCAACGGTCAAAGCAGTCCTAAACAAACCTGTTAGGGTTTTTTCGCGCTGTCGTTCTTCTGACTTACTCTTGTATTTATTACTTCGTACGGCTTTTTCTACTACACGACCAATATAATCACGCACGACTAACTGTATACCGGCCAACACTGCTACATACAGCAGTATCCGAAACCACATTCCTCCATCAAAAACTAAATCAAACATACTTCTAGCGTAACATGTATCAGAGCTTGGCTACAACTTGAGGAACCTGTAGAAAATCATCTATTAACGTCTGACGCATACCGCCGTTATAAAGCGCCGCCGCCGGATGATACAGGGGTATTATTACTAACTTATCATCACCAAACTGTATGCGCTTTGCCTGTCCATGTATTTGGCTGATTTTCATATCTGGCAAAAAGTATTCCATGCTATGCCTGCCGAGTGTAATTACCACTTTGGGTTGGATTATTTGTAATTGCTTTAATAAATACGGCCAAAAAGCCTTTTTTTCCTCTGGCAAAGGGTCGCGGTTATTTGGCGGACGGTATTTTACGATGTTCGTTATAAACACGTCGCTTCTATCCATATCGGCGGCGGCCAACATTTCGTTGAGGAATTTTCCTGCGGCGCCCACGAATGGCAGGCCTTGCTCATCTTCCTTTTTACCAGGCGCCTCGCCGATAAACACGATGTCCGCATCGATATTCCCATCCCCCATAACTAGATTCGTTGCGCCAGACGCTAATTCTGGACAAATATTATTATCCAAAATCGCCTGGCGCACCTTGTCCAAATCTGCCTGTTTTCCCATATTCCAATAGTATAGCAGGCAAATACTATGCGCCGGCTGGTGGCGTCTCGTTGCACGAGGTAATATTTGTATACGTAACGGAGCGTTTATAGTAATCGTTATTGATGTTATAGCTTCCACCACCAATGTTCACGTGATTACATAGATAATATTGTGGCGAATGTGTGGTTTCTCGAAAGCCCAAACGACGATAGCCCGTATCGGTAGATGGAGATGGCAGCACGTTCCAGGCGCTCAACACGTAATCGGTGCCGTTACTCATGTACATATAGCACCCCGTGCCATTACCTATTCCGCCTAATTCCTGATCACTCTGCGGTAGGCTCACGCCCAAACCGGGTACCCATTGCGCCGTGACGGTCCCAGATGCCAAAGGACAGTTAGAATCCATATAAACGGTGCCGCCCGAACCCATACTGCCTCCTGTTACGGGATAGCTACCGTTTTGCACTTCATACAACAGGATTTGTTTATTAACCGCCGACATATCCTGCTGGACTTTCGATATCCTAGCCGAAGCCGTGATACCGTTATACGCGACAATTACGATAGCAGCTAGTACACCGATCACGACTACGACTATTAGCAATTCGACAATTGTGAATCCACGCTCATTTCTAGCGTTTTCTTTCATATTTATCAGCACCCTGCCGATGCTTTTGTACTGACGTGTAGCCCAACATCATCCGTACCACCGTTGACACCGTCAGGACCAACGCTCTCTATATACGTATTCGCGCCGGCAGCCGAAGCCGTATTACAATCATTGTCATCATAACCCCAGCAATTACCCCACGGATCCTCGCTCCTGAATCCCGTATAACCTGCGGAGTTCAAAGCGGCCACTACAGCATCGAACCTAGAGCAATCCGGTGGATCGGTATTATAGTTCCACGAGTCACCAGTCGGTGGCAACTCACCATAAACCACTTTGTATGCCAACATCGCTTTTTTGAAGTTAGATAGTTCGGAATTTGCCTGGGCAACCCTAGCTTGTTCCGTAATTCCGTTATAGGCAACAATTACGATAGCGGCCAGCACACCAATTACAACGACCACTATTAATAGCTCGACTATCGTAAAGCCACGCATGTTCGCCCACGAAACGCTCGTGCTTTTCATAGCTTAAGTATAACAAAGGTTCGCAAACAGAGAAACTTGATATCTATTCAGCGTCTTTTAGCGATAGGCTCAGTCGTCCGCGGTCGTCGATTTCCATCAACTTAACTTTGACTTCCTGGCCTTCCTTCAGAACGTCTTCTACCTTTTCTACGCGCTGGTCGGAAAGTTTGCTTATGTGAACCATTCCGTCGATTCCAGGCATGATGTTCACGAATGCACCGAACTCTTTGATCGTTACGACTTTACCGGTGTAAGTTTTACCTACTTCTGGTTCTTCCGTTAGACCTTTAATCCACTCTAGTGCCTTTTCGATACTCTCGCCGTTTGCAGACGCAACGGTTATTAGTCCGTCATCCTTGATATCGATTTCGGCGCCAGTTTCCTTGGTGATCTTGTTGATAGTTTCGCCACCTTTACCGATTACTGCACCAATTTTATCTGGGTTAATCATTATCTTTTCAATCCTCGGAGCATATGGGCTCATCTTTTCACGAGGTTCAGACATAGTCTCTAGCATATGACTTAGGATATGCTCGCGACCTGGTTTTGCTGCCTCTATTGCTTGGCGCAAAATCTCTACGGGCAGACCATGTACTTTCATATCCATCTGCATTGCGGTCACGCCGTTTTTGGTACCAGTAACCTTGAAATCCATATCACCAGCAAAATCTTCGGCATCGGCAATATCAGACAAAACGTACGGAGTCTCGCCATCCATCATCAGACCCATCGCAATACCGCTAACCGGACTACTGATTGGCACACCGGCGTCCATCAACGCCAGGCATGAGCTACATGTGGCAGCCATCGACGTCGAACCGTTTTGGCTCATGATTTCCGTAACGGAACGAATGGTATACGGAAAATCCTCGACGCTAGGCAGAACAGGAATCAAAGCACGTTCTGCTAGGTACCCGTGACCTATTTCACGTCGCCCAGGACTACCCAAGCGCTTTACCTCACCCACTGTATAACCAGGAGCGTTGTAATGGTGCATATATGTTCGCTCGAAGTCAGTCTGCTCCATAGTGTCAACTATTTGGGCGTAACTAAGAGGGGCCAGCGTAACAATATTCATACCCTGCGTGACGCCACGAGTAAAGATGCTAGATCCATGCGCGCGTGGCAAAACGCCGACTTCACTAGATAATGGTCGTATTTCGTCCAAGGCACGTCCGTCTGGTCGCTTTTTCAGTTCTACGATGCCCTTACGAACGTCCTCATGTAAGGCCTTCGTGAAGGCTTCGTCATACTCATCACGCAAATCAGCGTATTCTTCTTCGCCAACTTGCTTGGCCATTTCTTCATGGAATTCCCAACGGATATTATTTACCAACTCATTACGCTCTGGATATGGCTTGTGTAGCGCTTCACCTAGTTTTCCTGCAGTCCACTGGTTAGCGGCCTTTTGAATATCTTCGTCTGGCAAAACTAACTCATATTCTTGTGCAACAGGTTTTACTTTTTCTACTAACTCACGTTGCAACTGAATTGCAGGCTGATACTGTTCAAACGCCCACGCCAATCCATCGGCGATTACGTCTTCGGACACTTCGTTGGCACCCGCCTCCACCATAGTAATGCCACGTTCTATACCAGCAACTACTAGATCTAGGTCGCTTGCTTCGCGCTCTTCTGGCGTCAGAAACGCCTTGAACTCACCGTTTACGCGGCCTACGCGTAAACCAGCGACAGGACCGTCAAAAGGCGTTCCAGTCAGCATTAATGCACTAGATGCTGCGATCATTGCAACCATGTCCGGTCGGAAGTTTGGATCCATTGACATGACGCTAGCAACCACCTGAACTTCTTGGCGGTAACCTTTTGGAAATAGTGGTCGAATTGGTCGATCGATAATACGACCGATTAGAATAGCTTCATCGGATGGACGACCTTCTCGCTTGATAAAACGGCTACCGCTGATTTTTCCAGAAGCATAAAACTTTTCCTCGTAATCGACGCTCAGTGGAAAATAATCCAGCACAACCGGTCGTGTACCTACCTGTGCGGTACCTAACACTACGGTGTCACCATATGTTACTAGAACACTGGCTGTAGAGCGGAAGCCTACACGGTTTACCTCTAAAGTTAGCTCTTTGCCCGCAAGTTGCGTGCTCACCTTGATAATATCCTTGCCATGAGGATTAATTATTGACATGTTTTCTCCTTACTCACTCTTTGTTAGGGCGACTAAGTAACGGGTACAGAAGTTCGTCCGAAGTCCTATATCCACCACTTACATCGCGTGAGTGATATGCATATTATACCTTAAAGTTGTATAATTTTATACATGAAACTAGATATCTTTACCTCAACCGTATCAGATGGCTCCATGAAATCAAAGGATGGCGATCAATCAGTAGCACAAACAAATCGAACTAATTTTTTACAAAAAAACGGACTATCGCCAGAAAACACCACCCTACACACGCTTAGTTATGGCGGTGATGATTACTGTCGATACCTAGAGCTGACAGACGAATTGAAGGGTGATGGGATACTGCGTAACTCGACCATAGACGCCGATGCCGTGGTCGTAACAAAACCAGAGCATGCCGTACTACTGCCTCTTGGCGACTGTGTCGGCGCTGTTATTCACGACACGTACCAAAATATCGTGATGGTTTCACACCTTGGTAGGCAAAATCTAGAGCAACACGGCGGCACCAAATGCATAAAACACCTTGTAGAGAAATACAATGTTAACCCCAATAATCTAACCGCTTGGTTGTCTCCGGCTGCGGGCAAAGATAACTATCCTATGGAAGCTTTTGATGGTCGTGGCCTACAGGATGTCGCAATGGAACAACTATTAAATGCAGGTATCCCGCCTACAAGCATCAGTATCACGAAAGACGATACAACCACTGACGCCAACTACTTTTCACATAGCGAATTTCTAAAAGGCCACCGCCCCGAAGACGGACGTTTTTGTATAGTAGCCGTTATGCATGAAGATTAACGCCAGCTAGGCAGCCACATGTAGCGTTCTAGTTCGACCAGCGTCAATGGCCATCCATAAAACACGGGCAAAAAGTACAAAAAGCTAGCGAACACGATTATAGCTATAGCCCAATACACATGATTGGCCAGCCTTTTACCCTTCCGCTTCGCCAACTCATCTAGCAATATTCCTCCCAGCACGCAAGAGATTAATATCGCGAAAAGTAACGCGAAAAAGTAATGATACAAGAACATCGGTCGATTTATCAGTGCGAACGGCAAAAGATTTACTGCATATCCCGCAACGAGAAAAAGTAGAACTCTTCGTCTGCGTCGAATTAACCTATGCCCCAAGGCCAGCATCGCTACCGCCGTCAAAACCATGCTCGTAGTTCCCCACCAAACCACAGGATTGCCCAACAGATATATATGGCCCTGCTTGCCATTAACCTCATCTCCCTGCCAGTAATATACAGTCCTGGCCATCATGGGCCACGTAAACCATTTGGACGAGTATGGGTGCCCTACGGCCTCTAGCGAACTCTGTGAGCCATACATGACTCCATTTGTTTCTATCAATTTGTCCCAATAATTAGCCGGTCGCAACACGTCGTGATAGCGATTACCAACCAGCGTGGATTGGAAATGAATCGACATGAAACTATCGCCTTCGCCACTTTTTGGCAAGAGCGCAAAGTGCAGAGCGAAGCAACTGGCGTAAATTGCCGCGACTACGCCCGCGACTACGGCAAACTCCGCTAGCATACTTTTCCATTTGCTTTTATGTAGTATCCCTTCAACCAACCATGCAAGTGCCAGAACAAATATCACAGCTAGGCCCGACCACTTGGTGCTAGCGACTACGCCCGCGCACGCGGACAACGCGATCAACCATGCCCACCTCACTGAACCTTCGGCTTTGCGCATCGCCAAATAACAACTGACTGCGCCCAGTCCAAACAACAACAACATACTGTCCATCAGCACAAACCGTGATTCTACCAGTAACGCGCCGTCCAACAGCACCAGTAACCCTCCTAGAGTGGCCATATGCCTGCTAGCGCCTAGCTGACGCACGATAATATAAACCAATGGGACTAACAGCGCCCCGGCCAAGGCAGGTAATATACGTAAAGCCGTAGTTGCCTCGTCACCCGAAGCAATCTGCTCTGGCGTAAATCCAAATATTCCGCCTATACCCGCTACCAACAGCTTGACGAGGGGCGGATGGATATCCATAAAATACTGTCCACTCAGGTAATTCGAAGCGAACTCACGAAAATACACTTCGTCAAAAACTATGTCATTCGGATAGCCCAGGTTCCAAAGCCTAGTAAACAGGGCTGCCAAGGTCAACACCCAAACCTCCGGATATCTAGCTATCCTATGCCACCATTTCATGTATATATTTTACATCAAATAAAAACGGCCCCGTGGGGCCGCCAATATTTATTTACGTAGTCCGAGATGGGAAATTAGGGACTTGTATCCTTCAAAATCTTTCTTTTCTAGATATCCCAGCAATTTTTTGCGCTTGCCAACCATCTGAATCAAGCCTCTTCGTGCTTTGTGGTCTTGTTTGTGAACCTGTAGATGTTCTGTAATTTCCTTGATACGAGCGGTCAATACAGAAACTTGAACCTGGGCACTGCCAACGTCCTGCTTGCTCTTTTGTACACTCGAAATCGCCTTGGATTTGTTGTCTTTTGTAATCATCAGTAGTGTATTGTAGCAGATAATCAGAGGTAATGCAAGGGGTCAATCGGAGACACCGAAATCGGCCAGGGTCTGTGCGTTCGACACGCTCCAGTCCGCTATCGAAATACGCCTCAGCTCCGTGCAATATCCGCCGGTGCCCAAATTTTTGCCAATATCGTTCGCCAGGCTTCGTATATACGTCCCGCTACTGACATTCGTGCGAATCTTTACGTTTGGGTATATATATTCCACTAATTCCAACGAGTGAATCGTGACTTTGCGTGACGGTATTTCCACTTCCTTACCCTGCCTAGCCAAGTCGTATGCCCTCTTCCCGTCGATTTTTATCGCGCTATGCATGGGCGGAGTCTGTTCTATCACCCCAGTGAATTCATCTAAAACCTTTCGCAATTCATCATTGCTTGGCCGGCTGTCACTGACGTCGGTTATTTCGCCCTCGGGATCACTTGTAGTGCTACTTTGCCCCAGTCGCACAGTTGCCTCGTAAACCTTGTCACGCTTCATATAATCACCGGCATTTCGGCATTCCTTGCCCACGCACAGTATCAAAAGCCCTGTCGCGAACGGATCTAGCGTCCCACAGTGACCCACCTTAACTTTTTTGCCAGCGCGCTCCGAAAGTACTCGCCTGACACGCGCCACCACGCCAAAACTAGTCATCCCAGCAGGCTTGTCAATCAAAATAATTCCATCGGTCATTGTGGTTGATTATAACCTTTTTCATTCCCACAAGTCCTACTGTGAGAAAAAGTTCAATATAAAAATACCCTCAAAGGGTATTTTTATATGAGCATTTCTTGTTATTTAGTTACTTCAAGTACTTTGAAGGTTGCCTTCTTCAATGCGTCAACCTTACCCGATTCTACATATTCAAAAGCTGTTTCTTTAATACTTTGACCAGCCCCAAGATCCGAAACGTATATTACATCGTCGGCTATACGCGCCCCGTCTTTGTCAACCGCCTCGATTTTAACAGAATAGCTGGCCTTTTCAGATGACTTGTTTTTGATAGTAACTGGCAGTTTTGTTTCTTCAAAATATTCGCTTGATGTGACTGAAAACTTACCAATAGTCACATCAACGTTGTTCTTTAACAGCTTATCAGTGTTTGTGCCATCATAATCGTTAACCGTTTCGTTAACGGATTTTCCGACTTCATCAACGACCGCACCGTAGAACGCCTGTGTTGCTAAAACTACGCCCATTGTAACTAACGATAGAATTATTGTTGCCGTTGCTAAGCCCTGCCCTACACGTTTGCCTTTCTTAATTGCAACAAAGCCAACAACCCCACAGGCTAAAGCGATAACTGCAAACATGAATGAGAAATTATTTAGTATTGGTATCCAAGAGCCAACAAGGGCAAAAGCAGCTATGTATATACCTGCAATTGCTAATCCTGATTTACGTTCTGTTTTATCTTTTTTACTCATACTATTCCTCCGAATAAGTTAATTAATTTCCGTGCCCAATAAAAAAGGACACCGGTGAGGTGTCTTACGCCTATAGCAGCGGGTTTTGCCCAACTGTTTACACACGGTGCCCATTTTATGTGCAAAACCGTGCAGCCACTGCTGAACTTTACCACTGCTATTGAATTTATAAAGCGTAAGACCCTTTCATTATATATGAAAAGTACACCTACGCGAATAATAACCCCGAAGAGCACAGATACCGCATCGCTTACACATCAAAAACTAACGATTTACACCTGTAAATAATCATATGATTTTCCATATGGATATCCATATGGATTCGCGCGATAGCCGACGGGGTCCGGGGTATCTGCAACGACCGGAGATGGACTGGAGCTTTGATGCTGGCGTGGCGAGGATGTTTGATCCGCCAGCTGGCGGAGAGTTCCGCAGGCACCCAACAGCAAAGATACAGGTCATCCCCGCGACGTGAAGCCACCCCGGCGGTTTAGCCGCATTTGCCGCCCAAATGCGGTCGGTTTAGTTCTTTGCCGAAACAAAGAACATACGGTTATAATGGTTACATGAGTCGTAGTCACGAATTCCGTGCCGTTATAGAGGGCGACGACGACAAAAATGTCAAAAAACTGACAAAGGAGCAGTTACGATATATGGGAAAAATTATTTTTGGAATATTTGCACATCCCGACGACGAGGCATTTTTGACTGCCGGCACGTTGTTACAGGAAGTAAACGACGGTAGCGAATTACATCTGGTGTGCCTGACGGACGGCTGCGGCAAACACAGCATGAATCCCGATAACGTATCAGACCTTAGCGAAACGAGGCTGGAGGAGTGGCATAACGCGGGCAAACTAATCGGCGTCAAGAATCAGCACTGCTTTAAGTATGTCGACGGCAACCTCAATAACGACGACCATATAGAAATAACCGAACGTATCGTGAATATGGTCAAAGACACCGTCGACAAGGATTCCGATAAGCAAATCGAGTTCATATCCATGGATACCAATGGCATTACGGGCCACATAGACCATATCGTAGCCGCGCGTAGCGCCCTGTTGGCGTATTACAGACTAAAGATGGAGGGATTTCCTGTTACGCGTGTACGTCTAGCCTGCTTGGCCGAAGAGGACTTTGCCGACATCAATACTAGTTGGACCCTGCGCGAGCCTGGTCGTTCATCAGACGAGATAGATGAAACCGTTGACGCTCGCGACCAATACGACCGTGTATGCGAGATTATGCGCGCGCACCATTCGCAACGATCTGACGCAGATGAATGGATCAACAAACTTGGCGACCGTGTCGCTATCAATCATTTCATCGTAAGAGACTAGGCCTGGCCCGGTATCTTGAATTGACCAGGAACGGCGGCGGCTGGTTCTGGAGCAGTTTCGGGTGCCGGAGCAACACCACTATCACCAAAAACATCACCCGAGACCGCGCCTGACGGCATAGGTGGCAAACTAGCACCCATGTCAGCCGGTGGCGCTGGCGGTGGAGGTGGCAATGGTAAATTCGACGCGTCCGATGGCATAGGAGGTAATGGTGGCAAGTCCGGTACTCCAGCTGGGGTATTAGGCGAAGGCGGTGCGACCGTTTCATCGGATGAATTCAACAAAGCGGCGCCTTCTGGCGTACCACCTACATTTGCTGGAGCCGTCGATGGGTTAACAGGACTCACCTCGCTAGACGAAGTAGGCTCGGCAAACGGATTTATCGTTGGCTGTCCGTCTTCTGGTCCATTCTGAAAACTATTCAAGGCGTTGTCTTGGCTGGGTGCCTCCGCCCTGGTATCATGTCGCTGAATAATTTGTGGGTGCTCTTGGGGCGCTTCTGGTGCTGGAGCAAGTGCTTGCATCTGCGGTAACGCAGGGGCCGCTTCTCCACCCGTTGGTTCAAATCCAGGCATACCGGCATCCTTCGATGCAGTTGGTAAATCTGGCATAGGGGCCGCCGGTGGAGACAATGGTTCTACCGCCACGGCCGAGACGGGTGGCGGTGGCGGGACCTCGGGTTGAGGAGGTTGTGGTGCGGATTCTGGTTCTGGTGCCGCAGGCGGCGGCGTAGCTTCGACCGGAGCCTCGGCTGGAGGAGGCGCACCGTTGCCCGATCCATCTGGTGGGGCTGGCGCGTCTGGCGCATAAGCAGGATTGCTCTCTCCGTTTACGGGTATCGGAGGCGTCTCCGGCGTCTGCGGAGGTAATATGCCCCCATTTTCTTGCAGTTGCTGTTCAATATCTGCCATTGTCCCGGTCGGCGAACCGCCCGTTACACCGGCTAATTGGCTCTCGAATTGCTGTTCTTTGGTTTCTTGCTTGTTGCCTTTGTCTTGCTCTGTTCTGTCTATAGTTAGTTCGGTTCCGCTGTCATTTGCCTGGGTACCGCCACCGCCGCTCGTCTTACTAGAAGGAGTAACTGCATGCCCTTCCTCTAATTTAGCCGCGATTAATTGCTGGTTCGCGCCTGCGCCCATCAATTGCGCGGCGATAGTCATCACACTAGTAGTCGTATGGTCATTACTAAATCTAGCGGTCGCCGATACGATTCCCGTCAAAAGCGCCGTGGCTACTTGCTGATCTAACAGTGGCTGTTCTGATTTCAAACCCTCGTTGAGGCTGGCAACCATTTCAGACAAGCTACTGGCATTTTCATTATGCCAGTCGGTACTACCTAGCGTACTCTTTGCAGCACCAGTAGTCACCGTCATCACTGTCGCGTCGTGCAATATCTTGCCATGCGACTCCAACGCCTTATCCAAATGCGCCTGATCCGTGACGCCCAACGCTATGATTAACTCGACATTGTAATCACCTTGGCTAAACTGCAGATCAGACTGGCTTAGCTGGGTTTTATACGGAGTGATGAAAATCTTTACGGACTCTCCCTCTACCTTGTATCTCAGGTGGTCGGCCTTCTCTTTATCGAGGGCAATGATAAAATCACGCAAACTATCGGCGCTATTATCAAAAGTCTTGTCCGGTTCCAAAAATGAAATCGCAGGAGGTATAGATCCGCTGAATACAGAGGTAGCCCTCTTGTCCATGTGATCCAACATAATTGTCAAACCCAAAGCAGCCGACAATTCGTCGACAGTAGGATTAGTGCTAACAGTCACCAAAATGTTACTGTTGCTATTTATAGCGTCTATGACCTGTTGTTTTGCTTGGTCCATGGTGTTTTTTGTTGTTTTTGTTTAACTAATTTATAGTCCGTTTCAATATACCATGAGCGTTATAATATAGTCAACAAATTTTATCCCTTTTTGACCCCTAGACAAAAATGTGTTTTTCGTCTATAATCTCTCTTTGATTGTAATAACAAATATTTAAGAGGTAAATTTTTATATGCCAATCATCAAATCCGCTGTAAAGCGCATGAAGCAGACCGTAGTTCGACGCGAACGGAACGTTGCTTTGAAAAAAGATATCAAATCCGCTACCAAGGCTTTTTTGGCGAAGCCTAGCGCTGATACCCTATCAAAAGCTCAGAGTGAATTAGACAAAGCCGTCAAAAAAGGTCTGTTGAAAAAGAACACCGTTGCTCGTCGAAAAGCTAACCTGTCTGCAGTTGCAAAGGCTGCAAACGTAAAGCTTGCGACTGGAACCGCCAAAAAGGCATCTGCAAAGCCTGCCGCCAAGAAAGCTCCGGCAAAAAAGCCAGTAGCGAAAAAGGCACCCGCAAAGAAAACGACAACCAAAAAATAGTTAACATGTTAACCAATTTCAGCCTCCTACACGGAGGCTGTTTTTATTAATGCATGCTCTATTAAGACCCAAGGGTCGACACTAATAGACTTCATGTCCTTGTCTGTTTTGGCAAAAATACGAACGATTTCTCGTACCTTCGCCTGACCTAGCCTGTCAGCATGCGACGTTAGCTTGCCGAGCGCATATGGATGCACACCTAGATCAACCGCGATATCCGCCGTGCGTCGACCCGAATTTTTATCCATATTCGCAAGTGCGGCCAACTGAAAAACTTGTCCGGATAACAAGCCCAGAACCATATACGGTTCTTCGGTTTGCTCTAGATCTTTTATCATGTCACGCACCTTTTGTTTTTTACCCACCAACGCGGTTTCTAGTAAATTAAACACGTTTTCCGTCGGTTTTGAATCTATAGATTGCTCGATAGCCTCAGGTGTAATCTCGTCTAATACGGATAGTTTTTCTAGCGCATGGTACAGTTGCCACTGATCATTCCCCACTCTCTCGATCAGTAATCGCGCACATTTTTTGTCCAACGTCGCTCCCATGTCACGAGCCTCGTCGAGTATCCACTTTTCAGCCGGAGCGGTTTCGTATTCCTTCCACTTTTTGTGTTCGATTATTTGAGCGACGGACTTTATACTACTCCAAAATTTGGTTCGTTTGTCGGGCTTTGGCTCTACTAGTACCAAGTGCACGTCATCACTCACCGTAGCCAACCAACCCGACAGGGCATCTCCAAGTTTTTTGTTTTCAGACACGTCACGAATAATAACCAGTCGATTAGTCGCGAACAGGGTTCCTCCCTGTAATAAATCAGGTAAATTGCCGACTTCTAATTCGCTTGCGTCGAATTTTTCCGGCATGCCATCAAAATCAGCGACGATTTTATTAATAGCCCGCCTGATTTCAAAGCTGTTATCTCCCGTTAGAAATGTAATCACTAATAGTCAGCGTAATATAAAACGTATATTTTATCCAGGTGGATGGTTTTATATTTCGGTGGCTATGGCTATTTTAGCACCTGACACCTTGGACATATATGCGTACCACGACCCGCCGCACGTGTTTTTATAATTTCCGTACCACAGCGACGGCAGGGTTGACCTTCGCGCCGAAAAACCCGCGCGAATTCTATATAACTGCCTTTTTTGCCCTCGGCATTAACATAGTTTCTGTCGGTGCTACCACCCAAATCTATCGATTCGTTCAAGATTGCGCGAAGCTCGGTATATAACGCGACAAATGAGGGTTTACGAATATCCGAAACTTTTGTAAGTGGATGTATCTTCGAGCCCCATAACGATTCGTCGGCATATATATTGCCGACACCCGCCACGACCGTTTGATCCAGCAAGGCTGCTTTTATGGACGAATTCTTGCGCCGGGCAAACCTGTCGAAGAACTGACTGGCGGTAAAATCCGCCTCTAGGGGTTCGGGTCCTACCTTTTGCATAAAATCTATGTTCGGGACTTCAATCGTTGGCATCAGTCTGACCCAACCAAATTTACGCTGGTCGTTGAAATACAAATGCGACCCATCCGAGAATTCAAAAATTACCCTCGTGGATTTATCTGGTAGTCTGCCAACCAAAGAGTCGCTAGGATGTCCCGCGCCAAATTTCTCTTTGCCGATGTATACCAATTGCCCGGTCATTTTTAGATGTATAACCAAGGTGTGCTCTGTAGATAAATCTATCATTAACACCTTTGCCCTACGCCTTACTTCGACTATTTCCGCGCCAATCAAAAAATTACGAACATCGGCGTCCGCATTTGGAAAACTTTTAGGCCAATCATGGTTAACCGTTCGAATAGTTCGTCCGATGATTAATCTTTGTAGCCCACGCCTTACAGTTTCTACCTCGGGCAATTCAGGCACGTATGATTTCCTTGATTTGTTCGATTGTTTTTGCTGTATCCGTGTGATGTATGGTCTTCATTCCCACTTCCGAGGCGGCCGTGCAGTACCTCTCTATATCATCAACGAAAATACACTCGCTTGGGTATGCCCCTAGCTTGTCAGCTGCCAGCTCATATATCTGGGCTTCGGGTTTTACTAATCCAACCTGATAAGACAATATGGCGGAATCAAGTAGTTGCACTTGCCAGGGTTCAAATAGATCGTTCAGCCAGTTTCCGCCAGCATTACTTAACATGCCTATCTTGCATCGTGATTTCAGATCGTGCTTTATAAAATCAAACAATCGCCTGTCTGGGATGTTTCCACCAAACCTACGCTCTACTTCGACTTCAGTGAGCCCCACAAGCTCGCCAACCTCAGATATAAAACGACGCATACTAATAGTTCCGCTATTCACGGCCTTGTCTAAATCTAGTGCTTGTTGCATCTTTTCGGGATTATCAGCGAAATGCTCTTCGCGTAACTGCTTCCAGCCATCCGATGTTAGCACGCCAAAACAATCAAATATAACTGCCTTTATCACAGTTTTATTATACAGGGTAAAGGTCCGACCTTCCCAACCATAAAACCCCGCCGTCACGGCGGGGTTGCTTTCGGTTACGGCTAGGTAATTATGATGCGTCTATTTTGCCCAGTAGCTTGTAGTTATCAGGAATTTGATCCAGAAACAGCTCGCGCACCAGTGTCAGCTTGGCATTAAACGAACCACGCGTACAAGAGGCTGTCCATAATTTTTGGACTGATTTATTATCTTTTAGCACCTCGAACTCGTACAACGTACCAGTGGCACATATACCGCGCGTGTCATTTGCTGAATCTATAAACGGCAAATCATCCATGTATCCCAGGCGATCTAATGCATGAACTAGCTCGGTGTATGCTTTTTTGTTGTTACTCAATTCTTTTCGTTGAATCGGTTTTTTGTTGTATCCCTTGTAAGTTGTCATGTTACGGTAGTTCGGTTTTACAGTAATCGTATAGCTGTTGTGTTCTTCGTTACCGACTATAGGACCTCGCACGGTCATGCGAACCCCACTACCACTTTCGGTCTTGGTTAGATTTTCGGCACCCCTATTAACAACCTCTGTAGGAGCAGGCGCGCCTCCACCAAAGATCGATTGGCCAATAGACCAAATACCAGCAATAGACGCCGCTATGACGATTAATATCAGTATAATCGGAATAATCCGTGACAATCCACTTCTCTCCATGTTTTCATTATAACATTTCTATGGAAAAAAGTCAATACAGCTAACGTTTATTCGGTAGTAGTTTTCAAATATAGTTTCTTATCGAAGCCACCCCTGTCTGATAGCTTTTCGTTGCGAGCATCCTCGACCTTTTCTGGCGTGAATCCGCATACTTCATCCAGCGATTTCAACACCTCTGCTACATCTGCTCTCTCGCCCAAGTCACCGTCCGACTCGCGCAGTTCCTTTGCTTCTTCGACTAGCTTGTCTAATAGAGCCAGCCTAAACTGTTCGTCAGTTAATTCTTCGAAGTCCCCCAACACGCCATGTTCCGTTAACACCTCTGGTATTTTGTCGCGAACAAGTTTGTTATACGTTTTTTCGCCCACTATAATTCGCCCCAATTTTTGCCCGATTCAACGTCTACTTTTAGCTTGATCGGTAATTTCGGTGCGATAGCTTCCATGGTTTCTTTCAGTATCTTGCCAACCTTCTCGGCATTTTTGGCAGGACATTCTACTAGTACGCTGTCATGAATCTGCAATATTTGCTGACCCAAGTCACCTAGTTTTTCCTCTATTTTAATCATTGCGAGCTTCATCAAATCAGCCTCGGTGCCCTGTATAGGCATATTTGCCGCCTGACGCTTGGCTCCTTCGCGAACCATATAGTTGCTACTCTTTAAATCCGGAGTTGGACGGCGCCGGCCATAGTATGTCTCTACGTATCCGTCTTTTTCTGCCTTTTCTAGGGTATGGTCAATATATTTACGTATTGGAGCGCGCAGTTCAAAGTATTGATCAATGAACTGTTTTGCTTCTGCGAAGGTCTTGCCCGTATTTTGCGCTAACGCATGTGGACCCATGCCGTATAGGACGCCAAAGTTAATCACCTTGGCATCGCGACGCTGACCTTTAGTTACCTTGTCCATCGGTATACCATATACCTCGGATGCCGTTTTAGTGTGTATATCAATGTCATCGTTAAAGTCATCGATTAATTTCTGATCATTGGCCAGCACTGCGGCAAGGCGAAGTTCGAATTGGCTATAATCCGCACCCACCAATACATTACCCTTTTCTGGTACGAAGGCTTCGCGGATTCTCCTACCAAGTTCGGTTCTAACTGGAATGTTCTGTAGATTAGGGTCGGCGCTGGACAATCGCCCGGTCGCGGCGACATCTTGGTTGAAAGTCGTGTGTAGCCGATTGTTTTCATCGGTCATATCCGGCAATGTATCAACGTATGTGTTCTTTAACTTCGCTAGTTCCCGGGTTTGTTCGATCAGTTCGATTATCGGATGTTGTCCGCGTAGTTTGTCCAGTGTCTTTTGGTCGGTGCTATAGCCTGTTTTGCCCCGTTTTACACCCGCCGTCGGAAGCTGTAACTTGGTGAAAAGCACCTCGGCTAGTTGAGCCGGACTACCGATATTAAACTCGTGACCCGCCATTTTGTACATTTCTTTTTCTAATCTGGCGTGTTCTTCGCCCAATTCTTGGCTCATTTTTGCGAGTAGTTTTTTATCAATTTTGATACCTCGGTGTTCCACCAAAAACAGCGTGTGCATCAATGCGAAATCAAATCTTTCGGCAATTTCTGATACTTTTGGAATTTGCTTGAAGCCTTCTACTTGCCAATCATAAACCTGCCATAGTGACGCAATCCTCTCTAGTGGAGTCGTCACTTCTCCGCCTATAAGTGACCTGAGGCTACGATCGCGGCGAAGTGGATCGATCAGAAAAGCCGACTGACGCACATCGTGGATCTGACCAAAACATACGTCATTGACACCATGCGCCGCCAAATCGTGATATAGCTGCTTGACATCGTAAGCGATAATTTTAGCTAACTCAAAGGCTTTCCAGGTACTTTTGGCAACGTCACGAATTGGCTGTTTATATGCAGTATCACGGTCCACCGACACCCATAAGTTGTCATCCTCGACATCCAGAACTACGTTGCCTTGAATCATCAGCTGGTCTGGCCACGGCTTTTCATCCAAATCCGCGGTGGAATGATGATTCACGGCCAGTGCCCTTGATGGGTTTTCGTCCTGCATGTGTTTTGGCAGTCTGCGCGTCAGGGAGTGAAACTCAAATTTTTCTAAAATGTCAGCAACCCTGTTTAGGTCTGTGTTATGGATATCCGCTTCTTCCCAGTCTAGATCAATTGGCGCGTCAGTAAATATCTGGGCGACTTCCTTGCTGGCATATGCGGCCTCTTTGTCAGTCATAAGGTTTTCTTTTTGCGCGCCCTTTAGGTCATCTATATGCTTGTAGATTCCATCCAAATCACCATATGCTCCTAGTAGTTTTTCGGCCGCGACGGGACCAATCTTTCGTACGCCTGGAATATTGTCACTCGTGTCACCTACCAAAGCCTTGTAATCAACAAACTGGGCATGTTTGACGTGATACTTTTCCTCGAAAGCTGCCTCGTCGTATTCAGTTAAATCAGTACCTCCGCGCTTGGTTATATAGACACACGTATGCGGAGAGATTAGCTGTAACATGTCAAAATCACCAGACACCAAGCAAGTCTGAACACCTTTCTTGTCCGCCTGTTTTGCAAACGTACCCATAATGTCGTCGGCCTCATAGTCGTCAACTTCGTATAGTGGCCACCCAAAAGCGTCCAATAACTCACGTAACAGTGGTATCTGCGCATGAAAGTCAGGTGGGGCAGGCTTTCTAGTGGCCTTGTACTGAGGCAGGATTTTCTTTCGTTTTGCTATACTGGTGCCTTTTATGTCCCACGCGACAGCCACGTAGTCCGGGTCTAGCTTTTTAATAATTTCTATCGCTATGCTGGCAAATCCATACACGGCGTTCGACGGAGTACCATCACGCAGACTAAGTCCGGGCATAGCGAAATACGCCCTATAAAAAACAGATTTACCATCGATAACTACGAGGCGTTTCATATCTATTATTATAGCTTATCTGTTAGTTTTAGCGAATCTCGCGATCGACGGACTAAAAGTCCGCTACCTCTTATTGCGTGTACTCCGAGAATTGCTGACGAAAATAGTCCAGTTCTCCGCCTTGCGCTAACTGCTCTCGTAGTTTGTACATGGCGCTACGCGATGTGCCATTTACCTTTCGTCGATTTATGTTGAGTACCTGCGCGACGGTATCCATATCCTGGCCCTCGGCGATATATAGCCTCACCACGTCTTTTTCTAGTAGTGTCAAGCAGCTGTTGGCAAGCATCTTCGCGACGTTATCTACCAGTTCGGGTACTATTTCCATTTTCGCAACCAAGTCCTCGACGGGAGCTTGCACAGGATCAGAGATGGCGTCGCCCATCTCTAGCAACGAACCATCGCTCCCCTCGATCTCACGATTTAGGCTGTCCATATCCCAGACCATCGTACGCAGTTCATCTACCTGTTTTGGTGTTAGCTTCTTTTTGCGGCCATTGTTCATCTCTTCATACAAAACATCGTCACTAACATCAGAACCATGCTCGTTCTTGAAATCACGTTTTATGGTATGCATTTTTTGAATTAATACACTGCTATCATATGGTATCTGTATGGATCTGCCCTGCCGATGAATCGCCTTGCTGATGCTCGAGCGAATCCACGTATAGGCGTAATGACCAAAACTAGAGCCTTTTGAGTTATTTGGGTCAAACAATTCTACCGCCCTAATCAGACCTAGATTACCTTCCTGAATCAGGTCCATTTCATCCAGTCCTTTGTTTTTGTATTTTTGCGCCAATTCAAACACGAGACCAGTATTTGCACTCACGATATCGTTTCGCGCAGCTAGTCCAATAGCCGCAATGTCGGCCAACTCCGCCCTTTCATCTTGCGACAAGTCTTCTTCGTTATCTATTCGATCTTGGGCCGCTATTCCCGCCTGCACTAGATCGACTAGTTCCATCATTGTTTCATCATCTAAGCGTGGGTTTTTTCGGGTATCATGCCTGTATAGACCAAATATGTCATCGCCCAGAAATTTACCTTCGTGTGATGGAGGACACGTAGGATAAGAATCGACTTTCCGCCTCGGTTGAGTCATAATGTTTGCTATTATACAACTTTATTGACTATTATTCAACGTTTAGTTCAGATATTCGCGAAGTTCTTCGATATCTTTGTGTTGTCGTAGTGACTCTTCCGCCTGTATGCATAGTTCCTTTATAGTCGAATATGGCAACTTCAGTATTGAACGAAGTTGAGTTAGATTTTTTACCTCACCGTCGTCCAGACCATACATGCCCCTTATCACAATCTGCTCTTCAAAGGATAAATCACTTATTACATTACTCAGTACTTGCTCTAGCGAATCACGAATGACTATGTTTTCTGGTTGTTTTTCGGCACGTTCGTTCAATGTATCACCTAGAGTTATCTGTTCACCGCCGTTTCCTATGGGTATGGCAAAACTAACATGATCGTTGCCGTAGTTGCTTAGTGTCCTAACTTCATCCTCCGTTTCGCCTGTTGCTTCGACCAATTCTTCGACACTAGGCTCACGACCCAGCTCTTCGGCTACTTTTTTTCGAATCTTACTAAACTTGCTCAGTTTTTCCCCTTCTTTCCTAGAAACTGCTCCCTGTAAGGATTGGCTAAAGAAACTCCGAACGACATATTGCGTTATCTTGCCATATGCCCAGCTGCTGAATTGACCTGGTTTGTTATTGTCATAGGTATTAATGGCGTGCATCAAACCCATGTTTGCTTCTTGCACCAGATCCGCGAACGTCACACCCCTTCCCTTATATCGATTGGCGAAGTTCAGCACCATGTCTACATTTGCCTCGAACAGGTCACACTTTGCTCGTTCGCCCTCGGCAATAATCCCTCGTAAGGTTTCGTACTCGTCGTTATCTATATCAATGAGCTCACAAGCGTCCTTGCCTGCCCGTACTTTGGCTATTAGATCATCCGCGTCTATGTCATCAGGCCCTAATAGCTCAGCCCTACCTGTCCGTAGCGCATAGTATTTGCGCCATTCGTCAGTAGGTTCCGCGGATATTGCGCGGCTGTTGGTAGAAAATTCTAAAAAATTCGTGCTCATAGCTAATTGGTTTTATCTTTCAGATACTATACCCCGAAAATCAAGACTTGCAAGCATAGGCACATCTGTTGACGAAGCCACCAAACGGGCGTACTATTGGCACACTATGGCAAAAACATTTCATATTGCAATTATTCCAGATGGCAACCGAAGATGGGCCAAAAAGCACGGTATCAGAGGATACGGTAAGTTATACGACATAGCAATCAATAGCCTAGTGGACATAGCAGAGGAAGCGTTCGAGCAGAATGTCACACACCTCACTATGTGGGGCAGTTCACACGCCAACCTTGCCGACCGTTCCGGGGCTTTTTTCAAGGGCATCGATAAGGCATTTCGCGAGAATATACATCGTTTTTCCGAACATCCAGTCATAGAAAAACACGACGTGCGCATCAACATCATCGGCGAGTGGCGCAGCAGTTTAACACCAAAAACAATAGAGGCGTTTGAACAAGCCATGCAAAAAACATCGCATCACAAATCACGTGAACTTACGTTATTGATAGACTACAGCGGTGATCGTGAACGGACAGACGCTATAAAATCTATAATTAAAAATCCAAAGGGTAATCCAGAAGAACTACTGCGCGAACATAGCTGGACAGGCCATCTACCTGACGTAGATTTAGTTATTCGTACAGGCTCATGGCAAGATCCGCACAATAGTGCAGGTTTCCTCAGTCTACTGGTCGACGAATCTCAACTATACTTACCCAAACTCTATTGGCCGGACTTTACTCCAAGCGAATTAAAAAAGGCACTGGACGATTATCATTCTCGTCAGCGCCGACATGGCAAATAGTAAACACTAGTCAAAGATATTCTGTCGTTCATCGGGCGTATGCGCACCCCATATACCCGTATTGATGTCGTGCTGAATAGCGTATAGCAAGCAATCATCCACGACTATACATTGTCTGCATATCTCTTTGGCGGCTTTCTCGCGAGCCGACCTTTCATCGAGAGTCTCGGACGCGGTGCCAAAATGTATATCAGGTGACATATTCCTGCAACGGCCTTGTTGCTGGATTTTCTCTAATTTTGGTTCGTATGATGTTGCCATTTAACCTACCTGATTCGTCGTCTTTCGCGTCGCGTTTTAAGCATTGCTTCTCTTTCGGACTCTGTTTTGCCACCCCAAATACCGTACCTTTCAGGCCTGCGTAGTGCCGCGTCCAAACATTCGTCTGCCACAAAACACCTTGCGCAAATATCCTTTGCTCTCTGTTCTAACTCGGCCCGAATCTCGTTTCCTTCCCTGCCCCTCAACCCTTCAGGCGTAAAGAATATTTCCGGGTCTTCACCATAACACTGCGCCAGAGATTGCCACTCAGGAGCGCCCTCTGGGCGCCCTAAACTCTCATACGGATTGTTTTCTCCATTCATTAGCTTATATTATAAACTCTTACCTATTTATTTGCAAGTGTCGTATCTCTGTTTCGTCTGGTACAATGGTTCGTGATGTCAAAACACGAGAATCTAAAAATAATCGCATTCGTCGGACTATCCGGCACCGGTAAAACAACTGCCGTCGAATATCTAACAGAAAAGGGCTACCCCAAAGTATACTTTGGCGGAATCGTACTAGACGAGGTAAAGCGACGCGGACTAGAACTAACCCAAGAAAACGAACAACCTATTCGCGAGGAATTACGTGAACGTGAAGGTAAGGATTTCGTCGTCAAACGAATCGTCCAGCAAATCCATGATCTTGTTGACGCTGGCCAACACAGAATAGTAGCGGACGGTTTGTATACCTGGACCGAATACAAGGTACTAAAAAAGGGATTTCCTGGCGAATTATCAGTAATAGCGGTGGTGGCACCTCGTCACTTACGCAAGCGTCGCCTAGCCAAAAGGCCTGTTCGCCCACTCACATCAGACCAGGTAGATCAGCGCGACTGGGCCGAGATTGAAAACCTAGAAAAAGGTGGACCAATCGCTATCGCCGATTATTTCCTGCATAACGAAGACGATCTAGACCATTTCCATCAACAAATCGACAATGCTCTAGAACACTTCGAATTTTTCGAATCCAAATAGTGTACAGACTACCCTAGGTATTCGTGCAGTTTCTTTGAATCTTTATGCTTGCGTAGTTTTGCCAAAGCTTTTGCTTCAATCTGACGAATACGTTCACGAGTAACGGCAAATTCCTGCCCCACTTCTTCGAGCGTGTGCGATTTACCACCTTCTAGCCCAAAGCGCATTTTGATGATTTTTTGTTCGCGATCAGAAAGCGTGGACAACACAGATTGCACTTGTTCTTTTAACAACTGATTGGTCGCGGATTCCTCCGGGGTGGCGCTGTCCTCATCTTCGATAAACTCACCCAGCGTGCTGTCTTCGTCTTCGCCATCACGACCAACGCCCGCATCCAGGCTGGTAATATCCTGTTTAATTTTGATAACGTATTCAACCTTCTCTGGCTCCATCTCTAGTTCTTTGGCCAGTTCCTCGATAGTTGGTTCACGATTTAACTCTTGCGTCATTCGGCGCTGCGTACGCAACAGCTTGTTGATCGTTTCGACCATGTGCACGGGAATACGGATAGTACGCGCTTGATCCGCAATCGCACGAGTAATCGCTTGGCGAATCCACCAAGTGGCATACGTGCTAAATTTGAATCCCTTGTCCGGATCAAACTTCTCTACAGCTCGTAGCAGTCCCGTATTTCCTTCTTGGATCAAATCTAGAAAATCTAGTCCACGACCGCTATAGCGTTTCGCGATAGACACCACCAGGCGCATATTTGCTTCGGCCATTTTGTCCTTTGGCTTGCTGAGCTTTACTGCGCGCGATTCAAGCTTACCGCGCTCGCTGGCTGATAGGTCTTCTTCCTTTAGCTTGGCCGTTAATTCTTCTAGCTCATCGTGATTCGCGACGATCTCTTGCGCCAATGCCAGCTCTTCTTCGCCCGAAAGCAGTGGAATTTTTCCGATTTCACGCAAATACAGACGCACGCTGTCATCGCTGATATCATCCAAATATTGGCTATCATTCAGAGTTTCTTCGTCGATTTCCTCTTCTTCGTTTAATTCATCGACCATCGGCTCTTCGATGTCGTTCAGGTTACTACTAGCTTGCGCGTCTTCCTGCTGATCATTATCTAGTTGTAGATCGTCATCATTATCTGGCATTCTTTTCTCCTCTTATTAGTTCACTAAACTGACGATATAGTTCATCAGCCTCGGCTTCGTCGCCGCGATCTCGTGCTTCTTTTTCCATCTGTTTTATTTTTGCTTTTTTGTAGTTCATTTGTAGCTTGTTCAATTGTTTAGTGGCGGATGCTATTCGATTTTCGCTATTCCAGGCCACGTTATCCATATCTGGATGTAATAACAACATTGTCACATACTTTTCATACTGCTGCAAGCTTGAGGGTGTTGACTGTACCTCTTTGGATGAATGCTTCGAAAAGTACCGTGCAACCGCTTTTCGCTCGTCCCCCTCAAATATCTGCCACTCTTTGTCGGCAATTAGCTTCTGAACTTTTGGATCAGTCAATGCAATCGCCAGCAACGCGTCCTGATTGCGATCACGCGTCATTTTTTCTACCGGCGCCTTGTTTTTGACGTTCTTTAGGGGTTTATTGGTAGCAAGAGATTCTTTGGCATTTTTTAATTTAGTTATTACGGCCTCTTTGCTCGTATCCGTCATGTCGGCGATTTTTGCCATGTAGTGTTCCTGCTCTACTGGGTCTTTTAGCGCGTTTATAACCGATAACGCCGCCGACGTGAATGATGACTTTCCATGTGCGGTTCGTAAATCCTCTCTGGCGGCAAACTGTTTTATTACCCAATCCACAACCGGCTCGCTGTTATCTATGGATTTTTGCCACTTGTCTGCGCCTATTTGTATCAATTCGTCAGGGTCCTTCGCGTCATCCGTTAGCGTTACTATGGTCAATTCAACCTCGACATTTTGCGCGATAGGTATCGCCCTCTCCGTTGCCGCAAGCCCCGCCTTGTCACCATCAAAAGCCAATCGTATATTGCCAGACAGCCGCGACAACGCTCGTAAATGATGCTCTGTCATGGCCGTTCCAGCCGTTGCCACTACCTGTTTGATATCAACCTGATGACTACTAACAACGTCCAAATTTCCTTCTACCACGACTGCGTAATCAGCCTTGCGAATAGACTCCTTTGCCTGCGACAATCCAAATACGTGGCGACTCTTGTCATACAACAAAGTCTGTGGAGTATTCAAATATTTCGGTGCTTTTGGATCGTCACGAATAATCCTTCCGGTAAAACCAACCACTTGTCCGGACGTATCCATCAGCGGAACCATCATTCGTCCACGGAATAAATCACCGCCGTATTGGTTCGCCAAACCACCGTCCTTTAACTCTTTTTCGCTATATCCCTTTCTCTTTAGCAGTGGCACTAATGCGTTACCGCTATCAGGTGCATAGCCTATACGAAAATCCTGAACAACTGCCTTGTTCATACCCCTCTTCTTGAAAATATATTCCTGCGCGTGAGGATTCTGAAGCAGAGTTTTTTGGTAATAGGTCGCGGCCATGTCATGCATCTCTAGCATGCGCTTTTTGCGCTTGGCAAACTCTTGCGAGTCACTTCCTTGATACATTGATAGGTCAACGCCCGTTCTCCGTGCCAACATCTCTAGTGCCTGACGGAAGTCCATACCCTCGACCTCCATAACGAATGCAAATACATCTCCACCCTTGCCCGAACTAAAATCATGCCAAATATGTTTATCGGGGCTAACGAAAAAACTGGCGGATTTTTCACCAGTAAAAGGGCTCAGTCCCTTAAAGCTACGTCCCGCGCGCTTTAACTGTACGTACTCGCCGATGACATCTTCGATGTTCAGCCTAGATCGTACTTCCTCCTTTGCATCTTGCATGTTTGTAGTATACATCGTTGCACCCCTATAAAAGAAGCACGAGTACTACTGTTTGAGTTTTAGTGATCGCTCTGCATATACTATTTACCTCTGTAAATGCATATGCTTTAATAGAGATGATGAATCCTGAACAACAAAATCAAAATCCAGGCACACCTACGCCCCCTCCGACACCGGTGGCTCCTCCGCCCAATCCTACTCCCGCTCCTACGCCTCCACCTGCCGGACCACCACTGCCACGACCTAGGCAACCCCAGGCACCAGCCGAACCAAAATACAGCACCGGCCAGATGTCCTATGATCCAAACTATCTGGACTCCATCGCCCCACAGGCACCAGCGCCGTCATTTTTTAGTGGATCTTTCGGCAAGATATTCTTTGTCATGATTGGTCTGTTCGTGCTGGCCGTCAGCCTCATCGTCGCGTTTAGCGGTCGCGACAACACCAAGGACTTGCAACAAATGGTGGTACGCCTAGAGAATATGGAAAAGGTGGTTGGGTCCGTACACGATGACTTCAAGAGTAACAACCTAAAAACAATCAATGTTCAGTTAGACACCTGGCTAGCCAATAATCGCCGAGAGGGTCAAGAATTGCTGGATATAGGCGGTGTTAAAAGAACGGACTTTTCAAAAGAAATGATACGCTCCGAAGAGACATACGCGTCAGAATTAGAAGCAAAATTCGAAGACGCTCGTTTAAGCGCTCGCCTGCACAGAGTCTACAAAACTACCATAGTCATAGAGATAGACAAAATAATAAACGTATTCAAAAAGATGCAAAAAAACCCTTCCCCGCAAATCCGTGAATACGCAGAAAGCGCAGTTAAAAACGTCGAACCTATCCAAAAACAATTTGACGAGTTCGAGGACGACGGAAACTAACCCGCCACTAGTTCGTAGCTGTGGCGTGCTAGGTCAAAAATCTCTTCGTCAGTTAACTGACCACTGCAAACAATCGTATTCCAATGCTTTTTGTTTAAATGATAACCAGGCAATACACTTTCGTACTTTTCGCGCAAATGTTCCGCTAGCTTTGGGTCACATTTTAGGCTGACGCGCAGCGGATCGCTGTTTTCGGCCACGATCGCGACTATCTTGCCCTCGGGCTGATCCCCGGCCTTGTACACCGCTACATCTTCGCCAAAAGGATAATCTAACCAAACCTTTGGCAAAGTTAATATAAAATCTTCGAACTTTTTGTGCTCCACCTACTTGACCCTTACTTTTCCTAAGTAATACTTCAATTCCATTATACTGCCGCGGATATCGTCCAGTGCACGATGTTCTTCGGCCTTGGCAAAACGTTTGTTGTATTTGCCATCAAACACAACTTTCCAGGCGCTGACATCCAGCATGCGGTAGTGTAATCTCTTGTTCAATCGTGGCCATTCGTTTTCGATAAATTTGCGATCCTGATGAATTGAATTGCCCGCCAGTAACACTGGTTCATCAGCGTCGAAATGCTTTTCGATGAGTTCTAGCAGTTCGTTTTCGACGATTCGACCGTTTTTTGCTTTGTCCGATTTGTTTTGTTCAACCAGCGCATCGCGTACCTTTGGAAACTTGTCCCAAAAATCCTTGCCAACCTTCATTCGTTTCTCTACCAGTCCAGGACCAACCTGCTTCACTGCCTCATACACGGCAACTTCCTTGAAATCCCAATCCGTGACTATAGCAGCCACCTCTAATATTCTGTCCTCTACGGGATCCAGTCCGGTCATCTCTAGGTCCACCCATAGAAGTTTTGCTTTCGTACTCATACATCATAGTATAAACTATTATCTACTAGTCATGAATTTCCACGAAAAGCCAATTGGTCGATGTAATCATGCGGTCGATCCCAACCCCAACAACCCCGCACCACCAGAGGTGTTGTCAAAGATTATAGGTGTCCGAGTAGCCTATCTATCTTTTGACGGCAAGGATCGTACGGGAGTCATAGAGATTCATGAGGATCTAGAGCAAGATATTGTTGAGTTTTTTGACTATGCATACAATACCGTAGGTTTTCCATTCGAAACAGTCGCGCCAGCTAGCGCGATTCCCTATCGCTACCAAGACAGGCTATTGCTCGACAATAATGTAACATCTGGATTCAACTACCGTAATACCAACAACAGCGAGCGATTATCAACACACGCCTTGGGTCGCGCGTTTGACGTGAACCCAAAAATTAATCCGCAAAACACGTATAGTGACGGCAGGCTCGTCGACAGCCAACCAGCGATAAAAAGACGCCATCTACATGAACATTTGATTGGTGGACGTTTAGACAAGGACCATAAGCTAGTTCAGTTTATGCGCGATCGCGACTGGATTTGGGGAGGAGATTGGACAGAAGACAGTGGACATATAAATCTGCAACATTTTGAAAAACCGGAATAGGAAATAATATGAGCGAACTAGAAAAACCAGCGCACGAACACAATTACGAAGTAAAGGACAACCCGTTAAACCCTGCCCCACCTGAGATACTGCGTGAAATCACAGGCGTCGAGGTGATATACATGAACAACCACGATGGTGGTGAAACCACAGGATTCATCGAGGTTCATGAGAGTCTAGCGGATGACGTGCGTAAATTTTTTGCACGAGCGCTGGAAATTGGCTTTCCAATCGACAAAGTTGAAACGGCTAGTAATCCAAAGTACTACCATGAGGACGAACGGTTAATGCAGTACAACGTCACGTCGGGTTTTAACTATCGAACAATCGCCGGCACCAACAAGCCTTCCATGCATGCACTAGGCCGAGCCATCGATGTAAATCCAAAACTAAACCCCTATACTAAATATGACAGCGACGGCAATGTTATCGAAACAAAGCCAGAAGGTGCCGTCTATGACCCAGATAGAAACGCTGGTACTCTTACTGCCGATCACGAACTAGTAATCCTAATGAAGGAACTAGGCTGGGAATGGGGTGGAGACTGGACGCCAGAGTCTGGACGCGTCGACCTGCACCATTTTCAAAAACCAGCGTAACTTATGCCGCTCGGTCTGGTGAAGAAACCAGCACCAAATCACGCATGGGCGGTTTTTTGCCTTGGCTAGCCAGCTTGTGTGATGCGTGACCACCGCTAGGGTCCGTAGTGTCCGTAGAATCTACAAATATCTGTGAATCATCAGCACCGGCTTCTTTTAGCCTATCGGCGGCAAAACCGTGCATGTCAATCACGAATTTTGTATTATCACCCACCTTTTCGTGGTCTGTAGTACGCGTTTTCCATCCACCATGCGTAAATAGCGGATCCTCACCGTCACGAGGATCGTGTGGTCGTTTATAATCAAAGTTCACGCCACCTGGACCAATAGTAAAGTTCAGATCAGCAATATCTACATTTTGTTCGCCGGCCAAAAAGTCTAGGCCTTGTTCCAAAAAGCCTGCGTCTTCATCTTGCCAGCCAGCGTGCATCAACCCATGGATAGGATTTCCGTCTCTATCGTGACCAGAAAAAGCAACCGTAGGACAATCTGCTGGTCGTATGCCGACTACCCTATTCGGATCACGGCTATAAATCATAAACGCCGGTCTTTGGTCTTCAATATATTCCCCAGTTCGTTCTAGTTCGTCAGCAGATACTATATTGCCAGGAATCGTACGGTCTTTGTAATGATCAATCTGTGGTTTTAAGATTACTGTGTCGTTTACTAACTCGTGACCACCTATATTTTCTAGAAATCGATTTACCTTCATACCTGCCGTATCACGGCGGGCAGTCCTGATGTCGTCTTGGCTCTCATTGGGAAGTTTTTTTAAGTCGTTCGGCATCAAATTTAGTCCAATAGTACTAACACGACCGAGCGCTTTGGCATCCCACGGTTGTCCCCATGCAGGACTCATACTACCGGCCAGTTCAAGCGGTACGCGACCACCTGTCGTGGCAACGGAAGTAACGACAACAGGACCAGCCTCACCCTTCATAAACCAGCTATCACGAAAGTCCGGCCAGTTCTTTTTCTCGAATTGATCTAACACTGATCGCTGTTGTTCGTTCGGGGAGTTAAGGTTTTCGTTGTTGCTCATTATGTTTGTATTTCGTGGTGGTAATTCATTTTTCATTATAACAGTTATCCTTATTATTGTCAATGTCGGAACGTGTTCCGAACAAAATCTTGATACATATCAAAACTTTGTTCGATCGGGGTGCAGGCTTTACGCCTGCACCCCGCTGCCGACTATCCCCCTGTGACAAGGTCCCACCAATCGGGATCCTCGAAAAGAGGTTCTTGCCGGACATACGGCTTGCCCGTTTCGGCCTCGAGCTTCCGCATCATGGCGTTTAGCTCATTCTCAAGCTTCGCGATCCGATCCAAATTCTCGCCCTGGCGGGCAAAGACCAACTGGCGCTCGATATCGACGATACGGGCTTCAAGCTGATGCAGTTCGTCTACCATGTGATGTACGCTCCGTTCGGAGATGAGGGTGCCCTTTTGGCTTGCCCACTGTCATCATTATATCGTATTTGTTAATATTTGTCAATACCATATTCATATTTTTTGCATATTTCTAATCTGTTATTTTTGTTTTTGTGAATTGATACTTCACAAAATACAATAAATCTGCTATACTACAGATATGGACGAACAAATTTTGCAAAAGGCCGGTCTCACAGATTCAGAAGCCAAAGTTTACGCGTTGCTGGTAAAAAACAGCCCCTGTGCACCTCCCCTGTTAGCAAGCATGTCGGGCGAAAGCCGTACCAACACTTACAAACTACTAGATTCCCTAGAGGAAATGGGACTCGTATCACGGGACGAGTCACAGCCAAAACTCCGCTACTGGGCAAACAATCCTTCCAATTTGCTCGATAAACTAAAAGATCAACGAGTGCAGGTCGAAAATGCCGAGAAACACTTTCAGGATTCCCTACCCTCGCTGATTGACGAATATTTTAAATATTCTGAACAGCCTGCCATTCGATATTTCAACGGTATAGATGGCATCATGAATATATACAAAGACCAGCTCAAAACCGGTCAGCCACTGACACAGGTATTCTCTCCCGACCTAATCGAAGCAATCGGCAAGGAAAAAACTCACCTGTTACGAAATGAGTTTCCAAAACGCAACATTCCCCAGCACGTTTTCTTTGGTGACGCCGATCCGTACATAAAACCCGGCGAACCATGTATGCCGGTGGACGAATCCGACAGGATAATGAAAATGACTCGCACATGGCTAGACGAAGACGACTTAAAAGAGCCGGTAGAATGGACCATTTACGGTGACAAGCTGTCCATCGTGTCACTAGGTACGGAACTAGTGGGCATGGTAATTGAATCACCTCAAATCACGGCATCGTTTCGCGAAATATTAGAATTATTGGATCGAAAAGTGCGCGCTGAACCCGGCTATGACAAACTGCCTCAAAAGCGAACGCACACTATGATTCCTGAATCCGCCAAACAAAAGTACGACAGATAACCGTGTATAATAACTAATAGGTATTATGAAAACAAAAATAAACAGATCCAAGTGGGTTTTGGTTGCCTTGCTAGCAGCACTTTTGACCGCGCCAAACCCAACTATCATACGTGCTAATGTAATCGACACCGATCCTATATTCTTCGCTCTGCTTCGTTACGTGGTGGTCGCGCTCGTGTGCCTACCCTTCGTTCTATTCGCATGGAAAAAGCTAAACAGGCGAGGAGTCTCCGCGTCCTTGATATCTGGAATATTCATGGGAATCGCCCTCACTTTTTTCACGATGGCTCTAGAACAAAGCCAGGCAAATTATGTCGTGATACTGATGCTCATCACGCCCATAGTCTTTATCGCGCTATCTAGCAGGATAATTCACGAACGTATCAGCCACCGCGCCATGGCGGGCATCACGATCGCCATGCTGGGCGCCTTTACCGTCGTAGCGGCGCCTATCGCTATCGCCCAGGATTCGAACGTACAGTTCTATCCGCTAGCGACGGCTTACATGTTGGTTCAGTCGGTCGGCTTTGCCAGCGCGATGATATGGATGCGAAAAGCTAACGAAGCTGGAACGCCCATGACATCGGTTATCGGACTGCAGGCTTTGGTAGCAGTGGCGTTAATCAGCGTATTCTTTGTGCTGTTTGGCGATACCAGTAGAACAGCTATAAACGATGGATTACTATTGTCCTTGCTTTATTCGGGTGTTGTCGTGGCATTGATAGCACGTAGCATGAACGTGCTTTCTTATGAACGAATTGGATCCGTCATGGTCAGTGGCATGACTTATATTGATACCTTGATCGCGTTTATTATCCCGATAATCATCCTGGGAGAATCATTGTCACCCACGACGCTGTTCGGTGGTGTGCTAATACTTATAGGCGTATACGTCATAGAAAGACGCAAACTACATGTACACAAAGGCGCTCACCACGCCCTACGACATCACTAATCCTTTTTTGGATCGAATTTCAGACAGACGGAATTGATACAGTAATGCTGTCCGTTAGGCGAACTATCATCTGGGAATAAATGCCCCAGGTGGCTATCACATTTACTACATACCACTTCCTGGCGGTGCATACCCATAGAATCATCATCCCGTAGCTTGACGGCGCCATTATCCGCCGCCTCGCTAAACGCTGGCCAGCCAATCAGCCCCGGCACCGTCGATTCGTACTTGCTATCACTCGCAAATAGTGCCTGACCACACGCCGCACAGTGATACATGCCATCATCAAACTTGTCCGTATATTCGCCTGTACCCGGCGCCTCGGTGCCCTTTTCGCGCAGTACATGGTACTGCTCTGCCGTTAATTCCTCGCGCCAATCTTTGTCAGATTTATCCATGCAAAATTAATCTTTTTTCTTGTCCAATTTGTCCAATTGCAATATCCGTACTAGCAGATAGATCACGAAAATAGTCGCGACGAGAGTGATGACCGACGATAGCGCCGCGCCCCATTGAAAATCAGCTGTCCTGCCCCATAGTTCGACGTGCCATACGTTTGTGCTTAACCTATCCTGCGAACCTATGACAAACTGTACAATCGGGTTGATAAATCCCTCGACGATAGTCTTTATCGTACCGCTGGCGATCGTACCGATTGCCAAACCGATTGCCAAACCAACTATTCCACGCGTGCGGACAAAATCCAAAAACACGCTAGCTTCATTTTTCGATGCTTTGTGAGCCTTTGCCTTGGCCGCCGCACCTTTTGCACGTGCCTTTTCGCGGGCTAGCTCTACCCTTTTGTTTGTATCATTATCTGCCATTTACTATCCTTTGTTTACTATGCAATTATTCTACCTGATTTTGCCCATAAATGTTATTAGCGGCTGGAAGGGGGTGTCGTGATGAACACCCCCAACCAGCCGCTACAGTAGTGACCCTGTTTAGGTGTACTGGTCGCGTACTCGCTGTGCACTGTACGTCATAGTGCGGTGGTGCGCCTCCCCTAAAAAGAAAATCTCGCCGGTCGGCGAGTTCGTTTTTGGTTCGGTGTTTACACAAAAACTAGCTCGCCGTCGCGCCGCCAATAATCACGAGTACTAGCTCGCGAGAATTGATGACACTGGTCGAAGCGTGTGCTTTCATGTGTTTCCAGTTTATTACATTTTTTCAGGTGCTTCAATGCCCAAAATGGCCAATCCGGCCTTTAGGATATCGGCGTATACTGCCACTAGCCCGGCACGGTGTTTTTCGTGTTCGCTACCGACGACTTGATTCTTTTCGTAATAGCGGTTAAATTCCTGCGCGAGTTCGAACAAATAATTACAAATATGATGCGGTTCTAGCGATCCGGCAGATACTTCCACCACTTCATGATATTCGCCCATTTTTCGCACTAGCATGCGGTCTTCATCACGGACTTCGGTTGGAAACCCTACTTGTCCGTCGACCTTTGCCAGCACGCTATGCGCCCTAGCATGTGCGTACTGCAGGTAACTACCCGTGTTACCCGTCAGGCTGACGGCTTCGTTAACGTCGAACACCACGTCACTGCCAATTTTTACTCGTAGGAATTGGTACCGCAAAGCACCAGCGACTATCTCATCCGTCGCTTCGCCGCCACGTTCGACAATCGCGCGCTTGAATTCGTCGAATAGCCACGCGATTTCTATCACGTCGCCATCGCGACTACTCATTTTACCGGTCGTTAATTTTACCAATCCTGTCGGAATATTAGTCGTCACGCCTTTTAGTTCGGGCATACACAGTTCGGCGGCGGCTATCACGCCCTTGAAATAATCTCTTTGTTCGCCACCGGTAATCACATAGCTTTTCTGTGCATGATATTGCTCGTTTTTGAGTACCATCAGACCCAAATCGCGGGCACCGTACAGTCCCTTGCCATTGCTAGCGACAAATACATTATCAAACGACCCGTGCTCGCTACCCTTAAATACTAGCGCCCCTTCGGACTCCTGAAAAACATCCGGCACGTTCTTTTTGACTATCGGCACGCCACGCATGTCGGCATCGCTTTCCAAAAAACGCTTTTCTATCGGAATATTACCCAGTCTGGCGACTATACTATCGATTTGTTCAAAGCTCCAATCTTTGCACATGTCGTAAATCTGGATATACAGTGGCGTTTTTGGCTCGAAAGACTGCCTCGCTAGATCATCTATCTCTGCTTTCGCTTCCTGACTGTCTTTGTAAGCCCGTGATCCTTCGGCGTACATTCGCGACATAAACGCGTTTCGTTCATCCTCTGGCACGGCCTGAATCTTTGCTATGTCGCCATCGGCGTATTTCAACAAGCTATACATGCTCTTGCCCACGTGTAGCCCCACGTCGCCATGATAGCTAACACGGTATACCTTGGCACCGTCTACTGCCAACAAATTAGCAATCGTATCGCCCAACACCGCGTTGAACGCGTGTCCGATATGCATCGCCTTGAAAGGATTTGGATTGTTGGTTTCGATAACAGTCGTTTGGCCTGCGCGCGAGGGCACGGGTTTTTTGTGCGTCAGGTCTAGCAAGGCTTTTTCAGATAATTTCAGGTTGATAAACCCAGGACCGGCAACAGTGACATCCGCGAAATCGTCATCGCCACGCAATCGTTCCGCCAGTTGTTCGGCTATCTCGCGGGGTGGTTTCCCTACCTCGCGCGCTAATTGCAACGCGATATTCGTAGCATAATCCCCAAACTGTGGTTCGGGACGTGACAGCACGACGTCTGTTTCGACGCCGAACTCATCATGAACAATATTAGCAATTCTTGTATCCACTGTTCACTAGTATAACAGAGGTTATATTACGAAACGATATCAGAATCAAATTCTAGATCTTCGTTCGTCATGGCACTTTCTTCCGCGTATTTAGCTTCGTCCTCTAGGACGTCGCCCAACACGCCACCCGAAACGGGGCTGGAACCATGTACGCTCTGCAAAACATCACGCAACACCTTGTTATCGTCGTGGTAGTTTAACAGTTCTTCGTGTATTGAATCAGACATTTTTGTTTTTTATCCTTATACCTTCATTATAGCACTTATGCTAATGAATGTCAATATATTCCCTATAGGTTCTGGGGGTCTTTTAGCACCACAAAGCAGTGCGTCGTGTTGGTCCATGAGTTGTGATATGGCGCGTACGATAAGGTTCCGCCAGAAATCTGAACGCTATTTGGCACTTCACAATCCTGATTTTCGCCTTGAATCTTCCATGTCAGAGTATATCTGGCCGGTTGTCCGTTCAGTGTTTCGCCCGCCGCGTATCGCAACACTAACCCGTTATACCCGGGGTGTATGTCCTCTGGAAAACTAGGTATTGTTCCTACGGTCTGCAGTGCGCTCGTCAGTGCTGAATCTTCGACGAAATCATTACCAGACGAATAGTGACACTCGTCGTCAGAGTCAAATCCAGCCAAGCACGTATAACCCCCTACCGATGGATACGAGCCGTTTTGATACGCATACACGCCAAACAGTTTTACCATTTGATTAACGGATGATTTCCAAGCAGCCTTTTGCGCTGACTGCGTAATGCCGTTATATGCAACGATTACTATAGCCGCCAGCACCCCGATAACGACAACAACTATCAAAAGCTCTACTATGGTGAACCCGCGCTGACCTTTAGTAATGATGCCCATCTGCCTGCCATTGTAGCAATAGTTCTCATGCTTGTCATCGTTTGGCGGCGCGCACTAGCCCCGCGAACAGAGGGTGTGGGCTATGTGGACGAGATTTTAGCTCTGGGTGAGCTTGGGTGCCGATCATGAATGGATGATCGATGGCCTCGACGAATTCTACCAATTTACCATCCGGCGAAGTACCGCTGATCCGTAGTCCGCCTTTTTCGATAGCCGACGTGAAGTTCTGATTGACTTCGTACCTATGGCGATGACGTTCATTTACCACGGTAGTTCCATATGCTTTTGCCGTTTTGGTCTTTTCGGTCAGTACAGCCACGTAATTACCTAGTCGCAATGTGCCACCGGTGGACTCTAATCCTTGCTGGCCATCCATGATGTATACAACGTTGTTATCAGTACCCGGGTCAAACTCGGTACTGTTCGCGTCTTTTAGTCCCGCCCTACGCGCCGCGGCTATTACAGCCACTTGCAGGCCTAGGCATAATCCCAAATACGGCACCTTGTTCTTTAACGCATAGGTAGCGGCGGCAATTTTACCCGGTACTCCACGGCCACCAAATCCACCTGGTACCAGTAGCGCGTCAACTGCCTTAAAGTCACTATCCTTGGCTGTTTCGGCATTTATCCACTGTATTTCCACATCTACTTTTTCTTGCCACCCCGACGCCTTTAACGCTTCTATAACGGATATGTAGGTGTCTTCGTTGTCGACATATTTTGCCACTAGTCCCACTCGAACAACTTTTTTATACTTTGACGACTGCGCCGAAACCAGCTTTTTCCACTTGGATAAATTCGGTTGTTTATTGTTGCCCACGAATTGGCTGATTACCTTGTTTATGCCGCTGTTCGCGATGGTTATTGGTACCTCGTACACGGTGTCGGCATTCGACAGCTGTATAACGCACTCCTCTGACACTCCGCTAAACTGACTAATTTTGCGAGCTATGCTGTCTGGGGCTGGCGTGTCCGTACGCACAATCACGCAGTCAGGCACTATTCCAAATCCTCGCAGGTCCATCAAGGCGTTTTGGGCTGGTTTTGATTTGAACTCTTTGCTGGTACTGATAAATGGAACGTACACGACATGCACGTACAGGCAATTTTCGCGCCCTACCCTGCCTGCGAACTCACGAATCGCCTCGACAAAACTCAGACCTTCGTAATCACCGACCGTACCGCCGATTTCGACAATATGCACGTCCGAACCTTCCGCCGCCTCGGCTATGGCATCCTGAATAGCACCTGTCAGGTGCGGGACTAGCTGTACTGTTTTGCCTTCGAATTTGCCGGCACGCTCGTCGGCGATGACTTTTTGTAACAATCTACCCGATAGCGTCGCGTTTTTTTGCGTCAACTCTAGGTCTAGGAACCTTTCATAATGCCCTAGATCTAGATCAGTTTCCGCACCGTCGACAGTTACGAAACATTCGCCATGTTCGGCAGGATTTAATAGCCCCGCATCTACGTTGAGATACGGGTCGCATTTTTGAATCGAAACTTTTAGACCTTTTGCCTGCAGAACAGCGCCTATACTAGCCGCGCTGATGCCCTTGCCAACTCCAGATAGTACGCCACCGGTGACGAATATGTATTTCGTCATACACGACACCTCTGTCTAAATAAAAATTCCACAGGCTTTCCCATGGAATTTCATTATAGCACGTTTAGCGGTAAATCGCTATTGGTTATTAGGGGCGAACGACTACTTCGTTACCCTGCGAGTCAATAATTGTTTCTGGCAGGCCACTGTTTGGCAAACCAGGATATTTGCTAGGATCCATTTCGGCAGGACCAAAGAAATGATTAGTTTCGCCACCTATCCAAGAGTACAGTTTGTCGCCATAGTGGTCGGCTATGGAACCAGCAATCATACCGGCACTACCAGCCAAGGCGGCAAAGCCAAACGGCGCGACACGTTTCCAAACTTCCCATCGGTTGATATCACGTTCGTATCGGTCCAATGAAGCCATCATGCCTAGCATGTACCTGCTGTGTCGTGGTGGTAACTGATGACCATTATTTCGAGCTACTCGTGCAGCCTGATTATATTCGTTGATTTTGTCTCGAATTTTATCTATGTGCTGCGCCGAACTCATACGATTCGTCGCCGATGGTAAACCTCGCCATGCAGAGTCATTCTTGGTCGCTGCCAATAATGCTGCGGCCGCAGCGGCTGAAGTACCGCCAGTAAATGGCGCGGCGATTATTCCGGTGCCTAGTATGGCGCCATATTTCAGCCAACTCTTCTTGTTATTAAGTTCGAATTTTCCTATTGCTCGGCAAAATTTTGCGATTAATGTATTGCGCATGTGCTTAGACGTCTGTTCACGCAACAGATTCATCTCGTGTTGCTGTGATTCTACTTCCTGATCAACACTAGAGATTACATTGAGACCAAGCTGGCCATTAGTAAGCCGTGCTATTTCTTGCTCTATTTCAAACTTTCTACTAGTAGTGTCCAAGTACTTGGCGCGAGCTGTGCGTAATTCGCCTTCTACGTCCTGATTAAACATACCCATGACAAATCGGCCAATTTTGTGATTGCGTATTATGCGTGCTTCGAGTCGAGCTAGCTCTTTTCGTACGCCTTCGCGCACAACTGTTTCACCACCAACGGTCATTTCTCCGCCGTTTAGGGTAGTGTTTACACGCTCTAATTCAGCCTGTAGGATATCTAGGTGTTGGTTGTTTGGATTTGCAGGAGGCTGTTGATTACCACCGGCCGGAGGTTGCTGATTGCCATTGCCGCCAGCAGGAGGGTTCGGGGGTGTGGGTGGCTGATTATTGTTACCACCAGCAGGTGCCGGCGCTGGAGCGGGCGCGGGCGGAGGGGTAGCCGGGGTTGGAGTTGGAGCATTGTAATTAGGGTCGGCCACATAATTTAGGCGCCTATCATTACGAAGCTGTTTTGGATCGCGTCGTTGACTCTTGGTTAGCCCATAGCCATTATCCGCTAGGGTGCGCCACGCGCGTTCCATCATGCCTAATTCGTGGTCTAGGTCATCTAGGTCTTGGGCAGCTTCCTGATACTTGGAGTTTTTGTCAGCGTCACCAGGATTTAGGTCGCAATCACGCGCTACCTTGAAATACTCTGAGGCGCACGGGTCTAGCGCAGACACGCCATCGGCATCAATTAAATACTGCAGGGCTTCTACTTGCTCTTCTAACTTATGTTTTTCCGCGGCACTAATAGAACCATCTTGTGATTTTTGCTCTAGATCATCACGCAGTTTCTCTGCCCTAGCAAGCATGGCTTCGTTGCCTTGTTTGCCGTTGTAGTCGCTGTACAAATTATCCCCATCCAAGTCGCCAATAGCCCAGTTGAGCTTTTCTTCGACTATCATGTGGTTCAAGAATCGACCTTCATAGCCGTTTAGTTGCGCCACTGGACGCTGTTCAGTACGCATCGTGTCTATCAGGCCAAGTAATTCGTGGCCGCCGTCTATACCATCGGTATCAAAACACTTTTTGATTCCGCCGAAATCCTCGCCAGCGGAGTATAAAGATTTTCGCCAACGACGTGCAAAGTCAATCACATCAGACGCGGGATCTTGATCCCTGTCAGGATGGGTGTTGTGGTTCCGCTGTTGATTGTGATTTCGTGGCTGACCGTTATGATTTGGGGCTCGCCTAGGTCGTTGTGGTGTCATATCGTATTACTTATGGTTATATAGGTACATAATAGCAAAAAATTGACAAAAAGTCAATACCCTTATGCCTATTCCCTCCCTCGACACATACCCTGCCCCGCACCGTTCCAATCCCCACAAATAGTTTCATTTTTTGTCCGGTCGGACGAATTTTTATACAAATTTACAGTAGTGGGGGTGTATTAGCTGTTGATGATGTCGTGATAGTCACTGCCCTTTTTGTATGTCTGTATACCATCCTGGGATTGCCACGCCCTCTGTACGGGAGCTAGAATCTCCCAAGACCTCAATACCTCACCACTACTAGCAAACAGGCTCTTGCGACCCGTGATGGCGTCTACGAGTACTTGTTCATACGCTTCTGGTAGTCGCGTGTCCGAAGGGTACATATAGCTAAGCTTTTGACTCTGTACTTCACGCTCATAACCAGCCTTTTTGACCAATAAATCAATCGAAATTCCCTCGTCTGGCTGGATTTTGAACACCAAACTATTACTATGTGCATCGTGTGAGCGTTTAAAGTTTACCCTCACCTCTGTTTTTTTGGCATCCAATGCCTTACCTGTGGTGAGCGTCAGCGGCACCCCACTCCAGTTTTCATCAGTTGATTCTAGCTTTAATGACACGAATGTTTCCACGTTGCTGTCAGGGTTGTTTACTTCGTCTCTATAACCCTGATACTGAGCATGTTTACAGTATCTTGGGTCGGCGGGCTGAACCGATTCCAGCGCCATCAGGCGCAGTGCCGGCAATGTGTCCCAATTTAGCTCGTCGGGTATATCAGATAACGTCAGTGCTAGTAACTGCATCAAATGACCCTGCACTATATCGCGCAGCGCGCCAGTTTGTTCATAAAAATCTACCCTGCCCTCGATATCTACCGATTCCAGCGCCATTACGTCCACGCTCTCGATGTATTTATTGCTCCATAGGTGTCGAAATATCGCATTCGTGGCACGAAACATTACGACGTTTTGCGCCATTTCCTTTGCCAGATAGTGGTCTATGCGGTACACCTGCGATTCGTCAAAGTGTTTCGCCGTATGATCAATCATTTCCTGCGCGCTAGCTAGGTCCGTGCCGAAAGGTTTTTCTAGTAACAGCTTGTTTGGCGCGCGGTTTAGTCCCGATTGCCCCAAATGTTCGATGATATTCGCGGCGTATTCTGGTGGAACGGATAGATAGAATAATACTTGTTCGCCCTCGCCCGCGCTGATGTAATCCTTTAGTTTTGCATAGTCATCCGGGTTTTCGACATCCATCTGCAACATCGACGTCGTACCGTTCAACTGATGATGGTGTTCGCCCAGCACCGTGAACTGCTCGACTTCCCTGCGAGAAACACCAATAATAGACAGTTCGCCAATATCGCCAGCCTCGATAATATTAGCCAACGCCGGCAAAAGCTTGCTCTGCGCCAAATGACCAGTGATACCAAAAATGACTAATGTAGTCTTCATGGTTCTATTATAACGATAGTTTCAATTTGCGCAGGGCGAAAACCGCCAACAGCCAAAAGCCTGCCGTCCAGGCCATTGCGAGCAACACGTCAGATTCATTCAACATGGCAAATACCAGCCACCATACAAATACCAATGGGGCGTAGATGACTATACGGTCGTACATACGCACGAACGGGGCGAAATGTCGGACTATTAACCAATAGATGACCGCGGCAATCATGCCTAATGGCAAAAACAACTGCGCCACTCCCCAGCCTATAACTCCGCCAACTAGCAAAAACATGACCAGCAGTGTCATTTTGTCCGTCACGTTATAATTTCGGTCAATATCAAACTGTTTCAGCTGTGATGATAGATCGTCCATGTCCTTGTACGTGATTACCGTCGCGGAAATACCATCAAACACTGGTTTGTGTTTGATACCTTGCCTTTTGACTATTATCACGGGCTTTCGCATGGCATACGCCATTCCAGCCTCGACCACGCGACCACCGGTTGGATTATCGGACACGTCAACGAGTAGCATGTCGCACGCACCTATTTCATCGCGTGTGCGGTCCCATAGTTGCTTTGGGTTATCAAAGGTGTGTTTGTAATGTTCAACGTCGCGAACAAAGCAAAAATCCTTTAATCGTGCATTCTTGACCGCTTTGCATAGCGCGTCGATTTCGTGTTTGTTATCGGCCCCTTTGTACCTAGCAGTGACGTATACTTTCACTACTTCACTATAGCAAATCTACAAGTTTTCAAACGGGAAGTATCGCTTAATGACATTACGAGCGATACGATCATTTTTACCCGTAATCTTGGGTCTATGCGAAAAGTCACTATTGTAAAGCAAGTGCATATCGGTGGGGTTCACGTCACGCACCTTTTTACTACCGCTCATTTGATTAGCCAAAGTATCTCCATACTCCAACAACGAATTTGCACCACCTTCGTTCACTCGTTTGTACATACGTCGCGCCGAGGTACTGAGTGAGGTGCCCTTTATATATCCCTTTAGCTTTGTTGGTTCCGCGCCTTTTATCAGACCTTTGGGTATAATTGCCCATCCAATGGAATCGCGATCCTCTAGGCCTTTACTCAGACTTCTGCAAGCTGACACTGTTTCTGCACGCGATGTTACGCAATGGGTTTCGCTAATCGCGGGCATCACCATTTTACGAAAAATCGGGTTCATGCCACCCGTGGACAGATACGTGCCTATCGCGCTCGCAAAACCTGATTCTTCGTAGTATCCCTTTAGCTCCTTACCCCGATACGCCATGCGTCGATGTATTTCATCCACCGCAACAGCACGCGTGGCACTATCGGTATTTGATAGTAGCTCGTCCGTCCAATCTATTTCGAAGTGTAATTTTAGATGAGGAAACAGCACCTCGCCTTTTTCTACTTCATCGCGCACGGCGCGTAGTGAATTACCACGCATACTAGGAGTATCTGCGTCCAACCATAAGACTGGATGCATGAATCCATTGCCCTGCCTAGCACAAAGCATGGCCGTTGCCTCCATATAATCATGCCTGACGTCAGTCATGCGCACGTTCCCTTTCTGGGTTTTTAGAGCCGTGAAAATCCGCAAATCATTGTTAGATATTTCACCCATCATCTGTTGTAAACGGGCGTAGTTTTCGTCGGCCAGCGCCTGTACTTCACCGCGTTTGCGGTTACTTTTATAAAAGGCATTCGCCCAAATAATCACGTTTACCGGTTGACCTAGGTCCTGTTGTGACTCGCCAACTAGACGTACCGTATCCGCCAACGTGTCGAAATCCTCGCTATTAACGGCGACAGGTATCGTGACGGTCGCGCCTGCTGGGCTATCTAGATATTCGTGACCTAGAGGCTGTAGCAAATCGTAGTTTTGCTCCATAGAGTCAATAGTCTGCTGACGCAGCTCCTCATCCCTACTTTTATATTTTTCTGGGTAATCTTTGCCCTCGCGAGCATAACTATATCTAGGAAAATCCTCGTACATTCGCAGGTACTGTTCGAAAGCCACGCCAAAGGCCTCTTGGTTGAGGCGTTCATAGTTGTCCCCTTGCTCTATATCGGGTACAAAACCAGAGTTTTCATGACTAGTGGTCATATACCCATATTATAGCACAATTATGGTTATGTTTCAACTATAGGTACAGAAGGACCAGACTGGTGGCCATAACGGCCATGCCGGCAACAGCTCCGTAAACCGCCTGGTGTTCGGATGTGCTGTAGCGTTTTGCGGCCGGCAATAGTTCGTCTATGACGATGAACACCATCATTCCCCCCACCGCCGCAAACAACGCGCCAATCAAGCTTTCGGGTAATAACGCAGAAAAGACCGCATATCCAACCACCGCTCCGATAGGTTCGGCTATGCCCGATGCCATGGTATATCCTAGAGCCTTTTTTCGATTACGCGTGGCCGCATATACTGGCGCGGCTACCGCAATTCCCTCTGGAATATTATGGATTGCTATGGCAATCGCCAAGACTATTCCCAATTGTGGATCCTGCAAGGCACCGACAAAAGTCACAAGGCCCTCGGGCAAATTATGTAACGTAATCGCTACCGCGACTAACAGGCCGCTTCGCATGAGCATCTTTGCTTCTGCCTTTGTCAGTCCGTCACGCGGTTTATTCTCTAAACCTTCGCGTTTACTAGGATTGACGGATTTTGGTAGAAACCTGTCGATAACAGCGATTAACGCCATGCCGGCAAAGAACGCCATGAACGTAATGGCCATCGCCCATGTTTCAAATCCTACCGCTATCTGGGCCTGCGCCTTTGGGATAATTTCGACGAAAGAGACTAGTAGCATGGCACCCGACGCAAATCCAAGCGCAATCGCCAAGACTTCGCGTCGTACCATACTCCGATGCATGGCCAAGAAACCACCGATTAACGTAGATAGACCTGCGATTAACGTAAGCGTTAGTGCGAATAAATATCCGTCCATTTATACCCTACTAGTTTGATTGTTCATCGAGAGGCAGTCTATAGGTAATCTCGTCACCCCAACTGTCTGGTACTATATCACCACGTTCGATCGCTAACTGTGCCGAATAAACAACGACGCCAGCGTGACCGATTGATACTCTTCTATCCAGAGGCTCGCCCTCGGCACTATCAATTATCGGTGTTTCCGAGGTAATCTGCGCGTTTAACTCGGCCATTAATACAGGTTCTGGGTGATGTTCGGTGACTATGTCGACCACGCGCTTGGCTATGTCACGTTTGATTGCCAGTCTCTCTTTTCGCGGTAAATCCGTATAACTAACAATCTCGGCGACCATACTAATCCTTCTTTTTGCTGCTAGAAGCGTTTACTTCGTAACTCGTGTTGGTACTCTCGAAAAAGTTGACTAGTTCCAACGTGTCATTCGCAGTCGCCATCCATTTGGCAGGATTGCTAACTTTGTAGTGTGGTTCAAAGCCAAGTTCTTCTAATCGTCGATCGGTTAGGTACTTTACGTACTGGTTCACATAATCAGCGTTTAGACCCAGGATGCCTTTTGGCAACATGACTTTGTTGTATTCCTCTTCCATTTCGACGGCGTCGAGGATAGTTTGCTTGATTTCATTGGCAAACTCTTCGGTCTGCAAATCTTCGTTTTCCTCTAGTGTCGTGAGGATCAGGTTAATGCCAAACTTTAGGTGCAATGATTCGTCGCGAACCACCCAGTCAATCAACGACGCGAAGTTGCGTAGCAGATTTCGCTGACGGAATGACAGCGCAACCATAAAGCCACTATAGAACCAGATTCCTTCTAGGATGATGTTGTAGGCAATCAGGTTTCGAATAAAGTCTTTTTTACCCTCTGTCGTATTGATATCTAGGTGCTTTTCGGTCATGCGCTTGATAGCTTCCGTTTCAAAAGCTTCCTTACGTGCCATGACCGGTTCGTCGACATGCGCCGCATACGCTTTGTCGCGATCGATTGGGAAAGTTTCGAGTACGTACTCAAACGCCATACAGTGATTTGCTTCTTCCCACATCTGTTTTGCTAGATACAAATGACATTCGGCGGCGTTGACATAAGGATATACGCCAAAGGCAAGCGCTTTGTTAACCAATAGTTCGTTGGGGTTAAAGTATGCCATCAAAAACTCGACTGCATGGCGCTCCTCTTCGGTCATCTTTTTCCAGTCAGCTAAATCTTGCCCTAGTTGTATTTCGTTTGGAAACCAGGTGTTTGCAACTGCCTGATCGTACAGCTCCATCGCCCATGGATAATGTATTGGTTTAAGTAGTAATCCGTCCTGGATACCAGTGCCTAGAATGCCTGCCATGATATTTATCGAGTCCTTTCTTGAGTGTCTTTAATAAATTTACCATATGTCACCCCTATTAAATAATGCTTGTTTTTATTCGCAACCTTCGCAAATAGTCAGACTTGCGGGATCTAGTGGAGCCGCGATAGAACCGTTGCTTTTGGCTTCTTCGTTAGCCTGTTGTTGTGCTGCCTTCATGGCATCGTCGATTGCTTTTAGCTTTTGCTCAAGTGTCATGCTGTCACTGATAATTGATTTTGCATTCATGGTTATTCCCCCTATTTGTTCGTAATTTTATTTTGAAATGTACTGTGGTGTTTGTCTTTGTTTTTATCTCATGAGCCCCCCACTGTCTGTTTTTTAGCGAATCCAAATCCTGTCTTTCTTGGACCGCCGCTCTTTTTTGCCATCTCTTCGGTTTTATTCACTCGTGTCGTACTTTGCTCGGCCTGATGTCTAGGTTTGACGTGCAGATAGTAGGTAGACTTTAGACCACGTTTCCATGCTTCCATGTAAATCTTTTCGTATTCGTCTAAATCGCGTGTTTCTAGATACATGTTTCGGCTAATCGCCTGGTCAACCCACTTCTGGGCACGCCCAGCTACTTCGATAAACGCGTACGGGCTCAGCTGGAAACTCGTCTTGTAAACGTCTTTGATGTGCTGTGGAATCGCTTCTATATCTTGTATGTCGCCCTGATTCGCCAGGACTTCGTCTTTTACTTGGTCCCATATGTTGAGCTCTTTTAGCTTTGCGACCATATTGTGATTTATCTCTAGGAATTTGCCATTTAACGTAGCGCGGCTAAATATCTGCGCAAACCGTGGATCAATGCCTGGCGTAGTACCCGCAACGTGGCCAATATTCGCCGTTGGCGCAATCGCCATCAACGTTGCGTTACGCATACCTTTTTTGGTCTTTTTTCGCAGTGCTTCCCAATCTAGTTTGTGCTTGCGCGAGATAGCAACGCGGACCTTGCGGGCATCTGCCAGCGTGTCTAGAGTATCGATTGGCAACAAGCCTTTGCTCCAACCGCTTCCCTTGAATTGCGGATAACTACCGAGTTTTTTGGCCAAATCAGCCGATTCATCGATAGCATGATAGCTGACGAATTCTACCAACTGATCAATTAAATCGTATGCCTCTTCGCTTTCATAGCTATAGTTGAGCTTTTCCAAGACGTCGCTCAAGCCCATCACACCTAGTCCGATAGCTCGGTTTTGCAAATTCGAATTCATCGCTTCTGGCACTGGCGTATTAGTGATATCGCACAGGTTATCTAGTTGCCTAGTAGCAGCTCGTGATGCTTTTTCTAATCGTTCCCAGTCCCAACTACCGTCCTCGCCCAAGAATTGCGACAAGTTAATACTGATTAGGTTACAAACAGAGATGTTCTTTTCATCCTGTGGCAATGTAATCTCGGTGCACATGTTCGAGCAGTGAATCGTGCTGGTATTGTTGTTTAGCGCGCGAACGTTGATAGTGTCCTTCCATGTTAGCCATGGATGGCTCGTTGCTTGTAGTTGCGTCAAGATCTGGCGATATTGATGACGCGCGGATGTTTTTTGGAACGTGCGCATCTTGCCCGCTTCGGCTAGTTTGCAATATTCCGCGTAACGAGCCGAGAACTCCTCGCCATACAACTCGGGCAAGTCAGGCGTGTCGGCTGGATCGAACAGATACCAATCCTTGTCTTTTTCGACTCGTTTCATGAATTCGTCGCTCAAATAAACGGCCGTGTTCATGATTCGGGTTCGCATGTATGGATCACCCGAATTGGCGCGTAGGTCCAAAAATTCCGGAAAGTTCAGGTGCCAGTTCTCTAGATACATGGCGGCACCGCCCATCTTTTTGCCTTTTCGGCTGACAGCGAATAGCGCCGTATCGATCATTTTCATGAAAGGAATGGGGCCTGTGCTCTCGGTATTAGTAGTCTTTACTGGACTACCCGCGGCGCGAAGCTTGGTCATAGTAATACCGATTCCGCCAGTTCCTTTGGCAATCCACATCGTATCGCGAACGCTCTTTGCAATCGCCTCCATGTCGTCTTGAACCTCTATCAGAAAGCAGTTGGACAATTGAGGGTGCGCGCCACCGGCGTTTACCCTAGTAGAACCACCCGTAACGTACTCTAGTCGACTCATATGCTCATAGAACTCAATCGCCGCCTTCGTTGGATTTTTTTCGTTGTAACTAAGCCCCATCGCGATTCGCATGTGCGTAAACTGTGGAACTTCTAGAGGTTTTTTACTATCACCGTGTAGACGCAGAGCGTATCGGTTCATAGTCGTTACCACGCCTAGATATTTGAACAAGTCATCTCGCTCTGGGACCAGTGCCTCGGCAAGTTTTTTCAAATCAAACCTCTTGTCGGCCATTCGCTTATCTAACAGGCCATCCTTAACCGCCTGCTTGATAAACTGCGGAAACTTCTTTACGTGAAGTTTTGCCACGTCGTCGTGTGATTCGAAATCACCCAGAATATTCTTGTAAACGTTTTTTAGCATTAATCGCGCCGCGATGGTGTCAAAATCTGGATCGTCTTTGACGTTTTGTAGCGCGGTATGAATAACGGCCTCGTCCAGTTGTTCGGTGGTGATGCCGTCAAATAATGTCAATTGCAATTCACTGGCTACCTGTACTACCTTTTGGATTTGGTCTGGGAGACCCTCACTAGCAACCACCAAAGCAAGGTTGATTTTGTTCGCATCGAAAGGTTCACGTGTTCCATCTCGTTTGACGACGCTTATACCCATGTTACCCAAATTCCTCCTTTACCTCACCTATTACAGTGTGGTGGATGTTAGTTTTTATTAATTGTTTTCCTGAACACACCCGGTGGTTCCACTGCGACGCGTCTCTCGTGCGTCTATCGGGGGTGCAAGAAAACGCCCTATCCGTGATAGATCTGGCGGTGGTTTTCCCTCCGTCTTGCACAATGTGTATTTTTGTTGAACTACTACAATGTAGTGTCTACATACGACTATAAACCCCATATATATGGCATTTCAAGTCTTTTTTTGTGTTTTTTTGACCACACGCCCATTTTGCTTGCGCTAACACCTTATAGTGTTGTAAAAAACAAACACCACACTATATATGGTGTGGTCGTTTATAAGTTGCTGTACAGGCAATCATACTGCAAACGCTCAGCTGGAACAAAGTTATCATTAAACAAAGGCTCTCCTTTTAACACCAGTGGTCTAGATCCGTCGAACACAAAAGGCTGTCTGCTATAAGCCAAGATCATATTCGTTGATCGGTCATCTTCGTCCTGTATGTCATACCGAGCAAAGTCAAAGTACGCCCTATATGGTGCATCCATGGCGTTCAGTGTTTCCTTACACGCCCCTGTCGTATTAGCTATTACATTCGCAGCCACGACACCGTCCGAAGCGGTAATTCTCTCTATTTGCCGTCCATACTCCCTACTCATGAACGTAAAAGGAACTTCTATATCGCCGTATACGTCTATCAATATCACATCATAGGTACGATTCGTTTGATTCACAAACGTCCTTGCATCCTGAAAAATCAAATTAACATTTGGTGGGTCATCGTAGAAAAAATACTCTCGGGCAATTTCTGCCAGGCGCGGGTCTATTTCAACCACGTCTATATTCGAATCAGGATATTTATCCGCCAGGTATCGAGGAATGACGAACGCGCCACCACCTAGAACCAATATATCGTCATGGTTAAGGACATGTTCCACCAGGCTTGCCATCTTTTGGGCATACCAATACGCCAATTCATCAGGTTTTTCTGGATCTACACCTGATTGCGCGCCTCTGGGACCCGTAACCAACCAACGCACGCCATCGGATTCCAGCACGTTGTAATGCGAGGTCGGCGTATCTATAGCGACAACATTGCTAACAGGCGTCGAAAAACCAACCACCACCAGAGTTGCCAAGCTTACGCCCAGTCGCAATTTCCACTGCACGCGTGGAATCAATAACCAACTAATAGCCACCATAGTGACAGCAGTTATGGCCAATGTTTCGTGTGCCCCTATATATCCAAACAATATAAATCCCGTTACGAATGTGCCCGATATACTGCCTATGGCGTTCATGGCAGACAGTCCCGCGATAGAGCGACCCGTCGACGACAGCGACCGCACTTTTAGTTTTGCGAGATATGGACTAATCATACCCAGTGCCAAGCTGGCGGGAGCGAATAACAACAAAGACGCGATTACGCCTTGTAGCCGCGGATCGACTATATTTTGTGACGCCCAATCTATCACCCCGCTATACCAAACCATGGTGCAGGCAATTAAAAATCCCGAGACCAACGACAGTCTAGCAACATCAATCGCGTAACCCCTGCTATCTGCCAACTTGCCACCTAGCCAATATCCCACGCTAAGGGCCGCGATAATCACGCCAATCACGCTTGTCCATACATAAATAGAACTGCCAATTCCAGGCGCCAATATCCTAGCACCAGCAAGTTCGAATGCCATCAATGCAAAACCGCTGACAAATGCAAACGCCTCTAGCTTTCCAAATCTAACCGCTACCTTTTTCACTATCTATAGTGTATCAGTTTTGGGGTGCTTTTTTGGGTTCTCGGCGGCAACACAATACAGGACGGTTATGGGCGTACCCACGCCAACCGGAAAGAATAATTGATGCCTTCGTGAAATCAAGCCGCTCCCTCCAACAAACTGTGATGTATTTTCTATCCATTGAGCCACTTCGTCGCCGATTACAGGTCTCACATCGTTCTCGTATTCATCCACTAGCATCTGTACAACCTCGTCCGCAGGAGCGCCCGTGGACATATATACTTGCTGTATTCGGGCTTCTTTGGCGTTTATCATGTTTGGTCGACCATGCGCCGTCTCTGCCAGCATTACGCCCAGGCCTGCGCCTATCGCCATCGCTCGTAACGTATTTACCCTGTCCCCCTTATCGTCTTTGTTTTCGACTGCCGAGTCCGACAAAAACCTCAACGTACCCAGTAAGCCCTTTGGTAACAATCTTGCCTCGTCAATTGCCTTGTCTATCATTTGTTCGGTAGTGCCGTAGCGTTCGTCCAACTGTAATACGGCGTCCAAATAATCATCCGAGGACGGGACTTTAAATGTTTCGCTATCCCATTTCATGTAATCAAATCATACCACTTTTTGACCCCTGTTCAAGCATTGGCACGTTGTGGTAAATAGTTGACGTGTTAATAGTTAACATGTTAACCTTTTTTTAGGAGGACATAAAATGTCATTTGATTTTAGCCAAACCTATTTATATAAAATGCACCGTTTAACAAACTCGCTGGACCAGACATTCGATACTGCCCTGCGTCAACATGCGAATATAGGGCTGTCACAGTTCAGTCTTCTCTTGTCTGTTCAACAACAAGAACCTGTTTCACAGTCAAACGTAGCACGGTATCTAGACGTCTCCCCCGCCGCGGTGAGCCGGCAAGTAGACCAGGCTGTCAAAAACGGCTGGGTTAATCAGGTCGAGTGTGACGGCGATCGTCGCACCCAAGAATTGAGAATTACGAACGCCGGAAAAGATAAGATTCAACATGGTATAGCGAGTCTAGAAAGCGGTGTTTTTGACGTATTCAAGGATGATAACCGTCAAACAAACCTCATGGACCACATTGACACCCTTCAACTGAACATCAACAAACTTCAGAACTAGTTGCCAGTAGTATTCTGCGAGGTGCTGTAGTCGTTTCGCAAAGATTCCTGCGGTGATTTTACGTCCGCGCTAGAGGAGTTCGCGAACAAATGTATTGCCGTGGCCGCGGAAGCCACCAATCCAAGCGCAATCAAGACGCCCTTCCCTACATCCTTGGTTGTCTCGTGACGATCCAAAAACTCCGCTGGTGACATGTGTTTTTTGTTTGGGGCGTTTTTGCGAAGGTACTTTACAAGACTCTCCAGCTCTTTTCGGTCACGCACTTCCTCGATGCATTCAATAACATCTATACTTGGGAAAGCCTCTTTCAAAGACTGCTTCAAGACCTCCGTCGGAGTTTGTCCGTTCTCATTGTCAAATTCTCCGTCATCAAAAAGTACGCCGATAAATTCACGGATATCTATGGGTCGCGTACCCATAGTGGTCAGGATATATAGCAAATCACGCTCTATCTCATACACGGCATCTTTGCGCTCACTTTTGTATGGATTGATGACGTCTACGCTATTCCCTTTGTGCATGGCGTCCGATAGATGCTCAATGGTTGCTTCATTGATTGCCCGGGGACCATATTCACTAGGATCCTCAAATAACTTTTTTAGACCTGACGTGCAACAAATATCATCCGTGTCCGTTATGCCCTCGCAGACATGTAAAAGTTCGTGTAGAAACAACTCTCTATACTTTGATGGCGGATAGTAAGGATCTACGACTATCTCGCTTTGGTTACCTTCGTGTACTATCGCCGTCGCCATGACGCCTAGCATGTAAGTCCCCCTGCCTTCGTCCATAACAACCGCTAGGTTATCAAACCTACCTTCAGCTATTTCCATAACCCATTCAGGCACCCACCCCTTGTCGATTGCGCCCTGAAGTTCGCACATAAATACTTCTTTTTGCGCGTCAAAGTGCATCATCATCCTATGATTTGCTAGTTGGATATTGTAGTTATGCCATTGTAGAAAGTTTATAAATTGATCGTTGCTAACTGCCCAGGTCATATCCTTGTTTCTCTCTAGCAATCTACCTATATACTCTTTGTTGCCACTCCAATTTACGTCTTTAACATCTAGTATTCTGTCTAGGGTTGGGCTCTGTTTGTGGCCAGCTAGGTACTTATTAAGACGTTTTTTATTGGCTATTGATAAATTTTCTATATATTTTCGGACATCCCTGATTTCGCTTTTTGTGTCCGCCGTCAGTCCAGCATCTTCTAGGCCTTGTATCTCGTGGTATGCCATGATGATAGTATTATCGACTGCGTTTGCACCTAGCCCCACACTGTAGTCCACAATGTTGTCAGCAAAAAACTCGCTCTTGTCGAATCCGCCAAGATCGTCGTCGTTGCAATCCAAAACTCGTTGTACAGCTAGCTCACTCATATCAAAAATCTTCGCGTTATTTTACCACAATAATATCTGTTAGTCAATATTCTCGCCTCTGTTAGGTATTGACATTTATTTATCCTTATGCTATTATTGATGGGTCAATCATGAAAAATAAAAACGTACCAACCCTAGAACACACACATAGTACCCACGAAAACCTAGTCGATATTGTCGATGGAGTCAGGCTATTGCGGGGCGCCGATTTATCGGCCCTTGTAGATGCCTTGCCTCAACACTCCCGGCACGATGATGGCACTGACACACCAGACATGAAAACAGAATTCGACAAATCGGTTCTAGACAAATTCGTACACGAAAACCTGAGTTCGGAAGTTGGTGAAGAATTTGGATTGCATGACGCCTGGGTAAATGTATACGCACCCGAGGATATCATGTACGCGCACAGGGACTGGTCAGAGCCACGACCTGCAAAAACCGTTATAGCTAACGTGACGGGTCAGGCTATGGTACTGTTTCCAGAAACCAACACTACTCTAGAGGTAGACGAAGGCGATGTCATAATCCTAGATGGCATGACAAATCCAGAACACGAAGTCATGTCTGTGGGCGACCGCGTATCAGTCGTCGGATTGTATACTTACCCAGAATAACTATTTAGCGTAATATCGGCGCAATAATGGCGTGACGACCGTGCCAAGTACGTCCAAAACAGCAAATGCACCAAGGAATCTAAAGAAAGATTCATCAATACCGTCACCAGATGCGAATACTAGATAAATCAACATCAGCGCGACGACCGTGACGAATCCAATCGTAGCCGATCGGGCGTGTATCACTATCTTTTTCTTTGAGTCTATCAACAAAAGTAATGACGTATGAGCAGCCGCGTATGACATTACTGCTAGTATCAGGAACGTCTTGCCCCATGTTTCACCGGTCAATACTTCCCATATCAAACCTGCGGCGGTAACAAAGCCCGCGATGGACGCGACTACTCCAAAAAATACGAATAAATCATGTTTTTTATTCCCCGATAGGGCCGTGCTCGCTAATCCCGCCAGGCTAAAGATACCAACCGCCAAGGTTGTCAGTAATAATCGTAATTCAACTTCGCCAAAGGTTCCTAGCAAAAATATAAACACCGCGACTGCGGCACTGGCTATCAAAGACAAGACTAACGCGAACAAATACGCTTTTTTCATGTTTCGTGGTGTCCACCTCCAGTCCTGTTTCTTAGCGACTTTTTTTGACTTTTTCCTACCCATTTTCCTGCTCCTCATTATTGTTCAATGTAATATCACCTATTGTCGGATGTGCCAAACTACCGCCCCGTGAATAGATTCCTTCTACGGTTATGGTCTTGTTCATCGGTAGATCCACAATATCTTGACTGTCGTCATCGTGACTGCGCAACATGTAATACCTGCCCGTATCGTCCTGTAAGCCGTAGATGCATACCGTTGTACTTGGTGCTCTGGTGTCCTTTGGTGGCAGGCAAACCACTTTTCCCTCAATGCTAATAGGGCCTTCTTTTGGCAACATCGCTGTCTCGTTATTTGGGATAGGTGCATCACTAGTCAGCCGGGCGAATACAATTCCACCAAACAGCGTCAGCATTAATACAGATAGTATTATCGCCGCACGCAATTGAGAATTCCCCCAAATCCTTTTAATCATAAGCATATATTATCAAATAATGATACATAGTGATAGAACATCGTATAATCGTGCCATGAGCAAACGCATTGGCATATATCCTGGAACATTTGATCCCGTACACGCGGGGCACATAGCATTTGCGCGAGAAACCATGCGCCTTTGCAACCTAAACAAGGTCTACTTTCTACCAGAGCCAAAACCACCCAAAAAACCAAATGCCACGGATATCGTGACGCGAACGACCGCCCTTCGCAAGGCATTATCCAATATTGATGGCCTGGAGGTTTTTCAGCCCGGGTCAGAACAATATTCAATAGCTGATACGTTACCCAAACTAACCAGTGCCTTCAAAGACACCGAATTTACTATGATGGTCGGATCTGATTCGTTCCGTTCACTGATAGACTGGCAGGATATAGATATCTTGCTACGCGGTCATAACTTCGCGGTCGGACTTCGAGGCGACGACACAGAGCAAGACATGGAAAAATCCGCGAAAGAATTCCAAGAAAAAATGGACCTAAAGCTGAACTACAAAATTATTCATAATCCCGACACAAAAAATATTTCGTCTACACGAATACGCGCCAAACGCGATAAATAATGTCTAAAAAAGGACAAGCAGACATGCGAGCTGGCAGTGACTCGGGTAGAACCGAGCCACTCGCCTGCCCCTATGCATTTGTTAGACACGGTTTTGGTCCAGTATAGAGCGGACCATTCGAGCGCGTTCATTGTCGCCCCATGGGGCGATCAGTTCACGAATCTCGCGTACAGCCTTTTCGAGTCTCTGTTCTCTCGTAGGTCCAAGTCCTGGACATGATCGACCTCCGTGATAGTTGCCGCAGAGCGTGCACAGATACATTATGTTGTCTCTGCTTGCTCGGCGGGCTGTGCTTTGGTTTCGGAGTTGTATTTGGCGTTCTCGGCCATCGACTTGTAATAGCCGGCCATTGGACCGTTATCGCTCTCGCACCGAGTGCAAGGACCGCCGGGTCCACCCGAGTAGCCATGGTAATAGCAATCCATGTCTTTCTTCCTTTGTCTAAGATTGTCTGCTTGTCAAAAAGCTACTCGTCATTCGAGCGCCTTTATAATCTAGCCATATCTGGGGTGTAGAGGCAAGCTTGAGCAAGAAGAAACGAGCCCATCCACTAGGGATGCGCTCGCCTCTCCTGGCGGAGAGAACAGGATTCGAACCTGCGGTACGATTGCTCGCACACACGCTTTCCAAGCGTGCTCCTTCAACCACTCGGACACCTCTCCTCGTCGGCATTCACTCAGTGTTCTCGCTTACGAACATGTTCGTAAGCTGGCACATCTACGTTATCCCTCCTCTCAAATCCCCAAACAGCCAAGGCCTGGTTTGATGATTTGGGCGGCTACGCCGTAGGTAACAACGCCCTACCAGTATAACATCGCTCGTTTATACATCGATGCAGGTATGTTATAGTTGCCTCCATCATGAATAGTGAACGACCAAGTTTGGACAAATTAGCATATGGCTTCGAAAAAGCCAACGTTATGCAATTGTCACAGCCAGATAGTATTCCGTATCAGGCAAATGTACTGGGCGTAGGCCCAACGGTCGCGGAACTAGGCAAGGATATTGCCTTTTGGCGAAGAGATTTGATGTGGACCAACGTGGCCGAAACGTATGAAGGGACCGACGTGGCGGTCGGGGCGCAAGATAACACTAGTTTTGAGCTTTATGACATGACGGATATTGAAGACATAGCGCCACCAGAATATTTCGATCGTATATACGGATATGCGCCAGACTTTGAACAACTAACCAACAAAGAACGTAAAGCGCTCTTCAAGTCCCTCATTAGCTTACTCAAATACGATGGTTCGTTACTTGTTACAGAGTCAGAGCAAAACGCCCTGCCGAGCGAAACACGTTACGTAAAACAACGAAGATTATCTATACACACAAAGTCACGATACAAAGCAAAGACCGCGCCGGAAAATACGGTTATTAATTATGGATCAATGACATCGCATTACGACGCGGAACCTATGGTTTCCGCCATATCACCGGACTCGAAAAAATTATTTGATTCCGTGTTAAAAGTGAGCGGCCTAGCAGTTGCTTCCGCGATTTTTGGCCTGATAGCTACGAAAAAATTTGGAAAAAGTAATTAATCCCACAAAAACAGCGCATATGGTTGCGATTGGCACCCGTCCGTCTCTATAATGGAACGTAATGCCAAAATCTGCCTCACAACCTGTTATCGCATTAAAGAGCCTTGTAAAACGGTATGGAATGGGCGATGCCGAGCAAACGGTTTTAAACAAAATAGATCTGAAAATAAACAAAGGCGAGTTCATAGCAATTATGGGACCAAGTGGCTGTGGCAAAACCACCCTCCTAAATGTCATCGGTCTGTTAGATCACGCCGATGATGGTGATTACAAACTAGACGGTCGGTCAGTCGATACGTTGTCTAGTTGGCGCAGAGCACGCATTCGTAGCGAACAAATAGGGTTTGTTTTCCAAAGCTTTAATTTAATCCCCCGACTAAGCGTCATTGATAATGTAGCACTACCCTTAACATACAAAGGTTTTAGCAAAACAAAACGCTCGATAAAGGCAAGCGAGATGCTCAGTACCTTTCACCTATCGAATCGAGAGTACTATATGCCCTGGCAACTGTCCGGCGGGCAGACTCAGCGAGTCGCCATAGCACGGGCACTTGTAAATAATCCGTCTATTATTCTAGCGGACGAGCCCACCGGTAACCTAGATAGTCGATCCAGCCACGTAATCATGGAAGAACTTTCTGACATTCATCAGCGCGGTAATACGATTATTATGGTTACCCATAACCCAAACCTTACTAGCTATGCTAGTCGTGTGATAACTATGCTGGATGGCCAGATTGCAAGCGATACGCAGGCACCGCGAAGCAAACGATCAAAATCAGCGTTAAAACGTCGCCTAGATTCACAGCGAAAGCCTACCAAATCGACCAATCGAAAGACAAAAAAGACTACCAAAAAGGGGTCTAAATAATGCGACTGTTGCTACTTTATCATCTGGGGTGTGCCGTAGAGTCATTGCGAGCTAATCGTTCACGGACTATTCTGACCGTTTTAGGAATTACAATTGGCATCGCGAGCATTATTGTTATCTTGGCCCTTAGCGCCGGGGCTTCGCGGATCGTCAAAGAACAAGTGAGCGATCTGGGTGGTGGCGTGGCAGTGGTCCGCGCTGGCGTAACGGAAACGGAGCCACAAATCAACAACATAACGGCGGCCCTGTCCGGCACGAAGACGGCCAGCAACCTGAGCGAATATGACCTAGAAGATATCAAGTCCATTGAAGGCGTCACCGCTGTAGCCCCGTTAATGCTAATCGGGGGTGATGTAACAGCTGGCGAAAACACGCCAAAGGTCGTGCAAATAGTAGCCACCAATCCTGCCCTGCCCGACGTGATTGATCTAACGATGGACGAAGGCCAATTTATCGATAGCGTTACCAATGAACAAACGGCAGTCGTCGGCGCGCAACTGGCAATTGACCTATTTGGTACCGAGCAGGCAGCCGGTCGCACGTTTACTACGCACGGTCAAAAGTTCACGGTTATCGGTATATTAAAACGTCAAAACAAACCGATAAACTACAACAACGTGGATTTTGATTACGCCGCCATCATCAGTATCAATAGTGGCAAAAGGTTCAACCAAGACATAGCGTCTATACAACAGATCAACATTCGCGCCATAAACAACGAAAAATTACCTGAAGTTATAAATCAAATTGACAAAGAACTGACGGAAAATCATTTTGGCGAAAAGGATTTTACGATACTCGCCGGCGATGACCTGGCCCGCCCGGCTAACGAGATGTTTTATGCCGTAGGTGCCGTGTTATCAATCGTCGCGGGTATTTCACTACTGGTTGGCGGTATAGGCGTGATGAATATAATGCTCGTCGGAGTCGCTGAACGTACGCGCGAGATTGGTATTCGTAAGGCCTTGGGAGCTTCTAACACTCACATAGTTTGGCAATTTCTATTGGAATCACTGGTGATGAGTATCGTTGGCGGGCTACTAGGATATGTATTCGGCTACCTATTCGCTTTCGGTATAGCCAGAACGTTCCTAACCTTCAATCCAGAATTCAACTGGGAGATCGCTGGCGCGGCGTTTGGCATCGCTCTCATCGTAGGTCTATTGTTCGGTTTGTACCCGGCGATACGCGCCGCGCGTAAGGACCCCATAGCATCACTGCGACAGTATCATTAATACGAAAATATGATATAATATCCGAATTGTTTTGATAATCCTATGTCAAAACTCGTTCGAAGGAGTAGTTATGCCCATTGAGGTGCATACTGGGTCGGAATACGGCTGGGTCAAGGAGGTCGTCAAAGAGCGACCGCGCAAGATCGAGCCACTCCGGTTCAGTAGCCGTGACATCCATGGCGTTCTGTGGACATGGCAAAGAGAAGGTTGGCCCCAAAGGCTAATCGTCAGCGCGATGCCATCACGCCTCGTTGAGTATCCGTCACCCACTCGTGGCCTATCCATGGTTCGTATGTGGGCCGAAGGTATGGACATCGAGATGAACATTCCCGTCGCGGAATTACCTCATGTGGTACTTGGCGGTACGTTCATCATCACCACCGTGTTGCCGATGGGTAATGACGAATTGATCCAACCCGTCGATGGCCTATCAGAAGCCCTGACCGATATCTACGGCCTGCGCCGATAATCGAACGAACACCGCCCCCTGGGGAGACTGGCAGTCGCCAGACCCACGGGGCGGTTTCGCATTTTAGGCTAGTTCTTTTTTGAGCTTTTCAACCAAATCAACCGGTGTTGGGTCAACGCCGTTGAGAATAGCCACGTAAATACTAGCAAAGTCGGCGAATATGCATGCGTATAGCATTTGCTTTAGTGGCGTATCACCGACTAATTCTATGCGTTTTGCCTTTGGTCGTTTTCCGGATAGTAGTTTGTCGCTAATCTCGAAACGTTTTAGTATTCGCGGGTGTTCAAACGAACCGATTATATCGAAAACGACGAAAGGTTTTTCGACCGGATGCGATGACCAGCCAATAAACTCATTGTGATTCATCTCTGGGTAGACGTTCCAAAAAGCAATGTTTTTGGCATTTTCGTTCCAACTAATCTTCCACTTATAGGCCAGCGGACCCGTCAATCTACCACCATAAAATACAGGTGTTTTACCGACGGATTCCAACGCCAATTGCTTGGCGGGGTTCTTTTCTGTAGGTACGCTAGCCTCCCAATTCTGGGTTTGTTCATGTAACCATTCAGCCGTCTTTGCAATTTCATCGTAATAATCACCGGAACTAACGCCAAAATGAGCTAGTAGCGCTGTTAGCGCGCGCATTTGCGCGACAACAGTCATACGTGGCTCTACGAGCTTTCGGTCTGGCAATACTACGTGCGTGGTATTGCCCTCTTTTGCTCGCTCTAGAAGCTTGCCGCCAGACGTCGCGATAGCCACCTGCGCGCCTCGATCCAAAGCAACGTCCAAAGCACTCAATGTTTCTTCCGTGTTGCCCGAACAACTGGTTACTATTACCAGCGTATTCTTCCCTACGTAGGCGGGTAGATTGTAGTTGCGCACTACCTCTAGTGGTAAGGTTAGTTCTTCCTTTAACCACTCATTGACCACCAATGCAGCTAGCACCGATCCACCCATGCCGGTTACTACAACCTGGGCTATTTCACGTCCGTCATGGTCTGGATTTACTATTCGTGCATCAAAATTAACCTGCTCCCATTCCCCTGCTGCTACTCCCAATGCTCCTTCTGGGTCGCGTTGTTTCAAGACATTTGCGTCGTCTAGCATTATTCCTCCTGTTTAGGCTATTGCAAGCTCTGATATTACTATGATACACTTTTTACAGTTAAAGCATAAGTTTTACGGTAAAAGGTGGGAATGCCAGAAACATCTACAGACGAGCAGGAATTAGCTAAGGCGCTGGATAGCGTTGCTAGTCTTGGTCAAGCAAAACCTAGCGTATCGGCAAACGACGTCGCAAACAGCCCTCATGACAAGGGTATGCAGCCTATTGTTCCAGCCGGTTCACCTGTCGCCCCTAGTCCGACTACTCCACCAACAGATGGGACCGATAATGCCGTCGTGGCTGACAACACTAGTGTGCCGGACGTACCAGAACACACGACTATTACTATGCCTAGTTCACAAAACGACGCTGTCGATGAAATCGCTGCGGAAGAAGATGAAACGAACGATGAAGCTGTCACCGCGCCAACGCCAGAAGCCGAAGAGCCTGTCGAAAAGCCCGCGGATGAAAGTCCTCCCGTCGAAATGCCAAAGCCTAACGACGCACCCGAACCTCCCGTAGGCTCTGGACCACTGGATTCAATCAAGTCTGAGGCTTTGAACGAATTGCGACCATTGGTCGGCAAACTAGAGCTACCGCCAGAGGAAAAGTTTGACACATTACTATTGCTACTACGAAGCACGGACGATACCGACCTAATCGCCCCAGCGCACGAAGCCGCTAAATCTATTACGGACGAGACAAAACGTGCCGCCGCCCTACTAGAAGTTATCAAAGAAATAGACTACCTCACCAAACAAAAACCAGCCAACTAAAAATCCTCCGTAGCGGAGGATTTTTTTAATCTATGAACTAGTCCTTGTCATCGTGATGGCGAATGTGTGGTGGGTCTATGAGAGTCTTGGAGTGTTTGTGAGCGTCCATGACGGCAGTATCTAGATCTCGGCGACTCTTTAGATAGTACACCACGCCAAACGTTATAGCGGACACACCTACTAGTCCCGCTATAACTTCTAACGGTCCTGTTTGCGGCAGGGCTTCTACGCCCGCACATTCTTTGTTAATCTTGACCGTCGCGGTGTCGTCCTTTTCACCATTCTGAGTACTGATTGTCCCTGTGTTTACTAGCGTGTTCAGGCCACATTCTAGTTTGGACGCTTTTGGTAGCGTCGCGGTGAACCATACATAGGCATTGCCACCTGGTGAATAACTGCCTATATTAACGCCACTGCTTGATACGATGTTGTTGCTACTGACACTCTTACCCTCTGGGTAACTGCCGTTTTTAATATTGGTCGAGCCGTTTACCATGCTAACGCCACTAGGCAGTTGGTCTATGGCGACTACGTCCAGCTGATTGGAGTTGCCGGTGTTATCGTAATATATCTGATAGTCGACCTTTTGGCCTGGTTTCGCCGTAATACTATCGTGCCACTTGTTGCTTCCGTGCGGACGGACACTTTTTTCGACAATGAAATCTGGCGATGACATCGATACTTTTACCTTGAATACCGCGTAACCAGAGTATTGATTACATCCCGGCAACTGACCATTCATAGACTGATAGCCTACTAGCGCACCGGTATTGGTAACTATGTTGTCAGACAGAGTGAATCCGCTGGTATTATTCACGTTGTTGTAATACCGCGCCGAACCCTGAACATAGCTGACATTAAACCTCTTGTCGCTAGTCATGACGGCGTCATCCCAAATTTCCTGTGGGCTCGCGTTGTCGGCGCTAATAAAACCGTCTAATTGTACCGACTTGCCATAGTCACTAGGTACACTGACGGCGATTCGAGTGTTAGTCGCCGTTAGATTCAAATCAGCTTTAGCATTGTTGTGCACAAACACGCGCACCCAATATTCCTTGCCGTCCTGAACTTCCAGGTTATTCTGCCAACCACCCGAACTAGTGTTGCTGGTTGGCTTTATGTTCATGAAATCCCGTTCGTCACCATAACTAGAGTTGTTGGTAATTGAATTAAACGTGATATGCGGCGCTGCATTTTGGATCGTATACGTTGGTCGCTGAGGTCCATAGGCGGTTGCTACGCTAGCACTCGCCAATAAGGCGACGGATACACTGAACACTATAGTTATCCGGTTGATAACTAGCTTTCTGACATTGGTAAGTATTTTGTTGTTCATTTCCGTGCCTTTCATTTGTTTATAATCTGCCGTTCAAACTATCGCCACCTATACTAGGTCCAGCACTTGGTCGCGGAATATTAGGCCTAGCGCCTGGCGCTATACTACTGTTGCCACTATCTGGGCGGAACGATGGAATGATACTATCCGGCCTAGAAAAAGGCAAACTAAACTGCGGAGTTCCTGGTTGTCGACCCTGGAAAGGTGTCGGTGGCTTAGGATCTAACCATGGTGGCTTATCCAATCCGGGTGGGTTATCCGTCGGTGGGTTGTCGTCAGGCGGAGGAGGGGGGATATTAGGTGGTGGAGGATTATTAGGCGGAGGCGGGTTGTTAGGCGGTGGAGGATTATATGTCTCCCTAGGGGGCGTGTAGTTATTTACCGGCGCACGGTATGTTTGTTGCGGTTGATAGACCGGCTTTGGAGGCGGAGGAGGCAACTCACGAATCCGCTGTCCACCACACTGCTCACGAAGCTCCAAAGTCTTCATATGATGAGGAGGGTTTGGGTCTTTGAAGGTGATAATCGTCTTGGTACCGTTCGGACCATCGGGATCAACATAATTATCCCAGGCTAGCTGGAAGTCACTTCCCGGATGACGTACACCGGTGTTTTCGAAATCATAGTCAGCGCCCCATTCACTCTCGTAGGCATGATTGATTGGCACGCCCGTTTCGATCTTTGTCGACGGATCAGTCAATATATCCATCACGCGCTGGTGATATTCAGAATACATCGCCGTGTTTATCTTGAATTCATTTGCCAGCCGGTTGGCGGACTGCATATCATCCGGCAAGTTATCCAATCCCATAGCATGAACAATAGACGAGAATTGATGTGGAGAGTTTTTCCAGCGGTTTTCCGTCAGATCATGCAGGCCAGGTTTGTTTAATAATTGCGTATCGCCATTTAGCTCGGGACCCATCCCATGGGTGCTGGTTTTGTCGTGATAGAAGGGATTCTCGTCCGCTTTGTAGCCAAACTCCTTGTTGGCTATTTGCTCTGGCGTTAGGGGTACGTCTTCCGTACCATGTTTTGGTACACTACCATCACCTTCGCCATTGTTCGGCAGGCCAGACCGCGATCCTGATTCCACGCCACGACCAGTAAAGTAGTTTACTTCATCACGTATCCATTGACCCGGATTATTACGTAGCCAGTTAACCCCCGGTGTCTTTTTGACCATAGTGTCGAACGCACCAGTATTACTCAGTATCTGGCCGACAGCACCGCCGGCAACAGCGAACAATCCAGCCATGCCCAATGCACGTTTCATGACCTTTTGACGAACCTCGACCACGCCGTTATACATCTCGGCCACCGCAGAGGCGCTAGCTTCCATAACTTTGTCAACGTCCTCGTTAACACCCTCGAACATCTTTTGCAGTTGACCGCGCTTATGTTCCTCTAGTTGTCGTCCAGAACGCGAATCCGCGGAAGCGAATCCACGAAAACCACGAAGCCCCATGGTCACGCCAAATCCGGCCATAGCACCAAATGCCGCTCCACCAGTAAGTGCACCTACAGCGAGTCCCGATCCGGCTATGGCCGCGCCAAACAATATGTGTTTTGCCAGGCGACGTACGCGCCCGCCTTTATTCAGGGCCTTGCAGAACTTGCCGTACAGCGTGCCTTCTAGTTTTTCGTTGGTCATGTCGCGCAGACGAGTCTGATCTTCGTCCATCATCATCCAGCCTTTTTCATAGGCTTTTTGACGAAGTTCAGCCTTGCGACTATCATCAATATCTTTGCCGTCGGCGTCTTTGCCCTGCCAAAGTTCCGTCAGTTCACTATCGGCACTTAGTTTTAATTGGACAAGCTTGCTCAACTTTGCGCTATATTCACCCTCGACTTGCGCGTAATCAATCTTTTTCTGAACATCGTTTTCGTCGACATCCTTAATCTTTACGCCTTTTTTGCCAAACATGCGAGTAGAACCACGTTTTTTGCCCAAGGCGGCCATTTTTTCGCGAAGCTCGTCCAGGTCAGCCTCTAGATCCGCTATCCTGTCGGCGATTGGCCTCTTGCGCTCCTCTTCCTCACTTGCTAATACCTCTTCGGTAGAACGAGCATTTTTAGGGGCACCGATTATATCTGGCTCATCCGGGTTTGCTTCGTTTTCGTCCGGCTTATTCTCGGATTCCGGGGAATCATTAGGTTTTGACTCGTCATCAATGGCCCCTAGCCCATAGTGACCCATGCTCTGGTTATATCTTTGTAGAGCCTTTTCGTCATCAGACAGATTCTCGTGTTTTTTTCTGCCGAAACGACGAACAGAACGAACAGCCGCTGCTTTTGCATCGGCCGGAGATGGTTTCTTCTCTGAACCGTCCTTTGGGGCGTCTTCTTCTGGCATGTTTTTTGTTTTTGATTAGAACTCTGACTTGATGCTAGCATAACCATAATTAACAGTCAAGAGAACAAACAGAGGCGTAGATGCCACACAAAACCCCGACACTAGGTCGGGGTAATTTGTGTATCCAACTTGTTCTATGCAACAGGTTTTTGTTCGTCCGAACCACCCTCTGCTGGTGGCGTAGCTGGCGGAGGAGTCGCCGGTGGAACTTGAGTCGAGGTATCTGGAACTCCAGGTACAGCGCCGGGTACGGTCGTATCGCCCGCTGGCTTTTCTGCAGATGGATCCACTGGCGCGGTTTCGTCATTTCCTAATTGTGGAGGTGGCGTGTTATTGCCGTGTGGTGGCACTGCTGGCACATCTGATTTTGGCTTCTTGCCAAATAGCTTTGCCCAAAAGCCTACTTTTTCTTCTTTTTTTGGTGGTTGTGCGTCTGATGGTTGCATAGTTTTTTCCTATTTAGTCCTTTTAACACTAGCGGATTCGTCGAATGATGTCAAACTACATCATTCCCATTCCAGGCATGCCTCCACCCATTTGTGGAGACGCGGGTGTTTCTGGCTCTGGAATCTCCACTACCAGTGCGCCCATAGTGATAGCGGTCGCCGCGATCGATACGGCATTTTGGACAGCTTCACGGGTCACGCGAGTTGGGTCTATCACTCCAGCTTTTTTCACGTCGACTAGCTTCCCACTAGTGTCATTGACGTCTACGCCCATTCCAGCCTTTGCCGACTCCACCCCTGCCAGAAGTGCCTCGCTGTTGAGTCCGGCGTTGCTGGTTATGAGGGTAAAGGGTACGCGCAAAGCGGATTTTAGGATTTGCCTACCCGCGTTGATGCTATCAGAACCGTCGGCCTTGATAGATGCGGCCAAATTCACCAGAGTTACTCCACCACCAGGCACGATTCCCTCTGAAAGTGCAGCCTTGGTGGCGGCAACGGCATCGTCCACGCGAAACTTCTTTTCGTCGATTTCGGTTTCAGTAGCACCACCAACTTTTATTACGCCCACCTTGCCCGCGAGCGCGGCGGCGCGTTTTTCGTGTTGTTCCTTGTCATATTCACTACTAGCGTTTTCGGCCATTGATTGGATTTGAGCGATTCGTGATTTGACCGCGGATTGCTTGCCAGCACCTTCGATAATAGTCGTACTGTCTTTGCCTACGATAACTTTTCGCGCGCTACCAATCACATCCAGTTCGGCGGTTTCGAATGTCAGTCCACTCTCGTCGCTAATCACGGTAGCTCCGGTCAAAACTGCCATATCCTCTAGAATCTCTTTGCGCCTGTCGCCAAACGACGGAGCTTTTACAGCCACGGTATTGAGCATTCCTTTTAGCTTGTTCAATATAAGGATACTCATAGCCTCGCCTTCGACTTCATCGGCAACTAGTACGAGGTCTTTTTTACCTGCTGCGGCCAGCTTTTCGATTAGAGGCAAGAACTCAGATACATTACTGATCTTTTTGTCGGTCAACACGATAGCCGGCTTTTCATAAACAGCCTCTTGGCGACTCGTGTCCGTGACGAAGAACGGTGATGACCAACCACGATCCAAGTTAAAGCCTTCAACCACTTCTGCCTCTAGCTCTAATCCTTGACCCGCCTCGACGGTGATTATCGCGTCTTTGCCAACTTTTTGAATCATGCCGGCTATCTTGTCGCCGATCTCCTTGTCACCCGCGCTAATTGTTGCAACCTCCGCGACTCTCGCGGTCTTGCCAGTGATACTTTCGGATACCTTATCGAGTTGCTTTACTACCTCGGCACCTGCTGACTCGATACCTTTTCGCAGTTCCATAGGATTATGACCAGCGGCAATCATGCGATTCGCTTGTTCTAATATGTTATACGTCAGCACGGTCACGGTCGTGGTACCGTCACCCGCTGCCTTATTCAGTTGCGTCGCTGCTTGTTTGATCAATTCCGCGCCGGTTTTATAGCCGAGCGTTTCGTCGTCTTCCTCGGGTAAATCCACGGCGTCCGCGACAGTCACGCCGTCGTGCGTTACCGTAGGTCCACCGTATCCTTTCGCGATTACTACATTTCGGCCCTTTGGACCGTATGTTACCTTGACCGCGTCATAGAGCGCTTTTGCGCCACCAAGTACTCGTTCACGCGCGTCATCATCATAAAAAACTCTTTTTGCCATAGTGATTCCTCCTATACTGTCGCTAGTACGTCTTCTTCGTTAACAATCAAATATTCTACGCCGTCGATTTTTAATTCGGTCGTCGCGTATTCCCTAAACACAATCCGGTCGCCCTTTTTGACGAATCTTACATCTGGGCCGACAGCTTCGACCTTGGCAGAAACCGATTTTTCCTTCGCTGTGTCTGGTAGATATATACCGCTAGCGGTCTTTGTCTTTGCCTGTTCGCGAACAGCAACCACGCGCGCGGCAAGGGGTTTAATTGGCGTACTCATGTACGTGATCCTCCGTTTTTCGCATTAACTAATGTACTTTTTAGTTTAAACAAAAATATTGGCACTTGCAATAGTAGAGTGCCAATTTGTATCTATGCATCTTGACTTTTTATTATGTTTATGCTAAAGTGATAGAGAGTAAGTTAATAAAACAAAAATGCCAGGATACAGAGATAAAAGCCCTAGAAACGGCGAACGGAATAACCAACTACGCTTCGTAGACGCAGCGAGCAAGACCTTTTCTGATATAAAGACAAAGATGCACATGTCGCGACGCGCCTCTTCCGACATGGCTCCCAATAATCATAATGGTCAGTTCGACCGCCACGAACACGCACGTGCAGCCGGAGAATACGCAGACGGCATAGATATAAAAGACCCCCGTATGATACCAGCCATGCTGATGTCGCGCCTGCCAGATTACGCGCACGCCTTGATGACTCTGCCCGACAAACGAGACCATCGTCATAGAAAGCGATTCATCAGCAAAGAAGTACGCGAACAAGAAGTCGAAAAGACCATTGCCTATAACGACGTACTTCGCGATATTATCGATAATCACCCTCATATCCAGGAAAAGACCTTGGTACGTATGGCTTCTGCCTGCATGATGCGTATGGGGTTCGATGACCATGAACGCGAATTAGTTATCGATCGTACAAGGGGTGACCTAAAAGGTATGCGTCACGAACTAGCCGTAGAAACTGCATTAATATTCTTGCCCGAAGGCTTTGAAATCGTCGAAACCGACGACGGAGATGACGCGGAAGGCGCTGACTTCAAGGTTCGTTGCCCAAATGGCGTAGTCGTATCCATCGACGTAAAGGCCACTCCTCGACTAGAAGACGAAGCTACAGAGAGACGAATCAACTGGGCCTCGTCACATGGTCGCAAAATTCCAAAAAACGAAATTATTATGTACTCGGGCTTTGAGTTGAGCGACTTTGACGAGAACAACAACCCTTGGCGACCCACGCAGAACTCAATAGACCGTGTACTGCCCTATATAGAACGAAGGTTGTTAGAAGCATCTGGCGACCATTCTACTCCAGTTAATAGTCTTGCTCAACAGTATTAATTGTGGTATAATACCGCCCTAGGAATTAGTGATGGCTGAGTATATCGTTGCTACAGATAACACCGAGCGGCTCGAACGAGAGTTGTTTGCTGGTATTCTATCTGCCGTCGCTCTAGATTTAACCTTATCAAATGGCAATGGGAGCAGACACGTCTGGTTTTTGCCTGACGACGTATCTAGAATACCCGGGTCTGAGGGTGACGAAACGAAACACGAGATACGCTACCTTGGCCAGGCGTGGGAATCCGAAAATAAAGACGACGTTCATCCAGACGACGTATCACCTGCCTATGTAGAGTCAGAAGGCTCTATGTTAGTTTTTCACACCGACGAGATTTAATCGCGAGTTACTATCTTACCCTTTTCACGGGCAGGTATCATCTGACCGGCGTCCACTAACTGGCTAACTTCCGTCAGTCCGTTTTTGTCTGTAATCTCTGCCCCGTTCGCATCAAACAAAGAAATAACTTCAACGTCGTAGGCCTGATCATGCGCGACCATTGCGCCACCAACTATTTTTTCATCAACTAGTGCGCTAGCTATATCGTCTTTCTTGCCTTCACCAGCGTCCACGACGTCACGCCCCATTAGTAACAGGCCTTCTATGAATGAGTTGTATATATCCATGTTGACCGATGTGTTTTTATAAACGATTACTGGGCCCGGATCTGGTAACCATTCCGAGAAGGCCTTGCCCGCGTTCCAGGCATGCTCTTTGGTGAGAGTATCGCCCGCCCTGCCCCGTATATCGTATGCCGAAAAAACCGTGCTCATACGTACCTTATTTTTCCGGTCTCTCTCGAGTGAATACTAGATCCTTGGTCTGGAAGTCCGTACCAACAATCGTGATTGGATCATAGCTACTATAGTACGAGTTGTCACGGTATTGAATTCTATGTTCCTTGCCCCCAGACGGCATGATTACTGGTTGCAAACCAACAACAAGCTTGTCTAGTTGCACGACGTCTCGGCCGTTGCGTAGGTCCCTGTTTACAACGCCAACTGATACGAATCTATCGGAGAGTTTTGATATAGAGAGCATGTCGCCATTGCCCTTCCTATAGTGAAGTCTTTCTTGTTCTGGTGTTTCACATACCCAGCCCAGCCCATCGTTCGCGTCTTTGGTCCAGACAAAGACCAGGGTTTTCTTTTCGCCCTTTTTGGTTTCGCAATGCAACAAAAGCTTGTCACCGACCTCTATGAGTTTTTTGACGCTTGCAGACGCCAGATCTAGCTCCTTGTCAAAGGCAAACTTCACGTCTAGTAGGTTTAATTCTAGTTGCCGTTCCGCCTCAGCATTGACAACCTCTTGTTCTCTGTCACTAATTTGATTGCTTATTACACCCATAGCACGAGCACCGATTTCGCGACGAGCGCTATCACGCGCCTTCAATGCCTCATCGGGATTAGTTTCGATTTTTTGTCGCACCTCGTCCATGATGTCGGCGCCTTCGTGATGCTCGACTTCTACTAAAACACGCTTGTATATCTCGGACTGAAGCCTCTTCTCTTTATTAGCTCTGGACTCTTCACGCAATTCGTTAATAACATCAACAAACAAGTCGATGTATGGCTCCATGCCTTCTTCGATGAGTCGTTCCTGTACCTCTGCGATAGCGATGTCATCAACATCACCAAACTCATACTTAAAAGTTTCGGGATCTGGAGCACTGCCATCATCAGGATACTTTGCCCTGATTAAATCCCTTACTCGGTCATGAATCTCTTTAGCAAGCCACAAGTACGAACGATACTGTTCGTATTCACGTAATTCATCCCTTAAACGGTCCTCTCTACGCTGTTGGTCAACTTGTTCTTGTTTTGATATTCGTGGCATTTATACTTTTATTGTATCACACTTGTGCTTATTTGTAAAGTATATGCTCATGCTTGGTGTTATACTGTTGCTATGACTCTTCGTTTTGCGACTGATAGCGAAATAGCCGAATGGGACACGCATGTCCTGACAAACCCCGACCACGGTAACGTTTTTCAGGGAGATCTATTCGCTGAACAGAAAAAACTGGGTAGCTGGAGACCGATCTATCTAATGGCCGACAAGCTCGCCTTACTTGTCCTGCAAAAGCATGTAATCGGACTGGGAAATATGTGGTACATACCTAAAGGTCCGGGAATAGATACACCCAGACACCTGACTCGTGTTCTGCAAGATTTGCGTGAATTCGCCAGCAAACAAAATGTTTTTGTCGTAAAAATCGAGCCAGAACTGCCAAAAACAGAGGAAAATACAAAGTCACTGACCGAGGACGGATTATTGCACGTACGGCCAATTCAGCCAATGAACTCGACGATTTTGCTAGACCTAAGGCCAGAACTAGATGACATATTATCAGGACTTAACCAAAAGGGCCGTCACGCCATCAACCGAGCCGAGCGCGATGGTGCAACCGTAAAACGGGTAGAGACCGACGACGAAAACTGTCGCTTGTTTTACGAAATGTTCTCTACGACGGCCAGGGCGCAAGGTTTCGTAATACGACCGTTTGAGTATTATGCCAAGTTTTGGCGTAGATATGCCGACGCCGATATGGGGCAAATGTTCTTTACGTATAATGGCGACAACTTGATAGCCTGCGGATTCGCCATGGTATTCGGCGAAAAAAGCCTCTACAAGGACGCTGCTAGTATCCGTGACGGCTCTGTTTACGGCGCGGGGCATTTGATGCAATGGGAAATTATTAAATGGGCCCGAGAACAAGGATCCAAGATACATGACCTAGGTGGGGCACCCCCTAGCGACAAAGCACTCGACAAAAACCACCCACACTATGGAATTGGACGATTCAAAACCAGTTTTAACAAAGAAATTACCGACTGGGTAGGCGCGTATGACATGCCTATCAAATCAACGCAGTACGGTATATGGCAGAAGTTTGGCGAACGTCTTGTTAAACGATTTTGGTGGAAAAAACACGGCGAATCTTGGTATTAATCCGGCATTTCTAGGTTTTTATGTGTGCGCCGGGTACGCCAGGCACGTTTTTAACTGACGTTTTCGGCTGTTCACTGGACAGTGGAAACGTGAAATGGAACACCGTACCCTTGCCGTGTTCGGACTCGAACCATAGCTTGCCACCCATTCCCTCTATAAACTTTTTCGTGATAAACATACCTAGGCCAGTTCCCGGTATCTTGGCACGATCGTCGCCTTCCACGCGGAAGAATTTTTGGAACATCTTTGCTTTTTGGTCGTCGGGTATCCCAAGCCCCGTGTCTTGAACATTAATCTGTACATGATCACCGCTTAGCTCTTGGGTAATTATCAACCTACCCTGTGGGCGGTTGTATTTGATGCCGTTTGATATAAAGTTGGTCAAAACTATTTCTAGTTTTGTTTTGTCCGCGGTCACGGTAATAGGATCGTCAGGAGGCTGATATTCTATGGTAATTCCTTTTTCGTTGGCTGGCGTACGTTGGACTTCTATCATTTCCTTTATCTCGGCGACTAAGTCTATCGGTTCTAGATCAAACCTCGAGCTACCTGATTCTAGCCGTGCGATGTCCAACAGCTCGTTGACTAGTTCGCGTAGGCGCACGGTTCCTTTGTATGCCTGAGTAGACAACTTGCGAGCAGTCTCGTCGATAGCGCCCATGCCGTCATCCAACATCATGGACAGATTGCCAATGATGGCGGTTATGGGCGCCTTTATTTCGTGAGTAGCAACACTAATAAATTCCTTGTTCTTTTGGTCTATGGCTTTTTCGGCCTCTTGAATTTTGCCTGCCATTTTGTTCATTGTTTCTGCTAGTTGCGCGAATTCTTTGTCGCTCATTTTGGCCGAATCTATACGATGGTCTAGGCCACCGGCCGAGAATATAACTGCTCCACCGACTAGCCCCATAATGCTGCCAATCGTTCGCCTAATAAACAATGACCCCGCCCATATAAAAATCACCAGCAGTAGACCAGCTACGAATACGACTAATAACTGGGTATTTGCCAGCGTTTCTAAAGCTATCGCGGCTGGGGACGAAGCAATAACGAACCAACCGGTGTTTCCCACGGGCTCGGACGTAGCCAGATAGTTAATTTTGGCACTGGAAAAGTCGCCGTTTCCGGAATCCTGGGACGCTTCTAGCGCCGATACGTACAGCGTTTCATCCTGCAGTTTTGGATAGCTGGTTTTACTGTTGCTATCCGCGACAACCACGTAGGCTTTGCTGTTATCTATCGGCGCGGACTTCCACGAAGGATACAAAAAGTTCGCGTTGTCCAAATTGTATGACGCCAACACCGCGCCCTCTTTTATTGGATATGCGAATATCATTTGCCTACTATTGCCGTCGTTCGCCGCCAACGCCTCTACAGGTTCATCCAAAGCCCTGCTGGCAACGTTTTCGACATACTCCGCATAGGCTGGATCCGGCGTCACGCCGTTTTCCGCGCGACTAATTATTCCACGCTCGGTATCCGTAATGAGTATCTGTGACGTTTCGGGGAAGTATTTTACGAACTCGCGCACGCGCTTGTTAATATCATCCTGTTCCTCGATTAGTAATTCGTCCGTTCGCTCCGTATAGGCAGTATTTATAGCGGCCTGCAGGTTGGTGTCGTTTTGTAGCGCCACCGCGAACTGAGCATAGAATGGCTTGCATGAATCGCCCGGTGCTTCCGTGAAATTATTGCTTGTTTCGACATGTTTTCGACAGGCTTTATAATCTTTTTCCAGTTCTTTGCGGATTTCTAGCTGTTCTTTTTTGATCTCAAACAGTTCTACTCCCGTGTTTTTCAGAATTGTTTGACGCAAAGCGAACTCGCGATCAAACTTTGCAGCGGTGGCGGCCGCTACACGTTGCAAATTGGATATCTCACCGTCACGCACCGCGGCGGACAGCAAAACGAACCCTGCAATACTAATGATGAGTAGCGTCAAAAACGGAGGCACCAAAACACGAAACAAAAAACGTGACTGTAAACTACCTCTCTTCAAACTCTCTGGTTTTTTTATTCTAGGAAACTTCATGTCGTTTAAAAGCAGGAGTGGTTAAAGTTGATTGTTTTCTGCTTTTCCTGTGGGCTCAGAATCTCTATCCTCACCCAACGCCCATCATCGCTTGAACCGCCTATAGTCCAGGGGTGCGACACCGTCTTTGAATCATCGTTAGCACCAAAGTTGATTTGTTTTGATTCCTGTGGAGGCCCCGTGTCGCGAACCCACCTGTAAGTTACGCTGCCCGGAGAATTTTCCACGTCTATGTCCGCATAAAATGCGTAGTCTCTGTAGCAACCTCCTATACCCAATAACCCCCTGGGAATTGGAGAGGACTGCGTATAATTAGTAAATCCTATAATAGCCGTGAACGGTGGTGGATCAGCTGGCTCTTGATCGCCCCCACCGCCTGCGTCAGGGTTGTTTCCTCCACCATTTCCTCCACTAGGAGCGCCCCCAGCTCCGCCCCCACTATTCTTGTTGTCACCGTTATTGGCTTTTTTACTGTCGGCATTTGTACCACTATTGCTCGCAACCTTGTCATCGTCATCGTTCTTGCTCTCTACCACCTTCTGAACCTCTATGACACCGGTATTGTCCTGCGAGGCAACCAGTTCGTTTTGTTCAGAAGTTATCAGCGGGTTCAATTTGGTCAGATCACGCAAACTAGATACGTCACTATACCTTGTTAACAGCAAGACGCATAGGATTAATACCAGCAAACCCGTAGCCGACATGGCTATCGAGTATTCTCTCGCGAGTCTTTTTATCGTTCGTACTTTGTCATCCACCCTAACAGTCACCTATTATTTCAACAGCTCACGCACCACGTCGGCATCGTTCCACGGCTCTTTGTTTCCATTGATAATACGGAATTTTTCGTGACCCATGCCCGTGATCAGTACCATGTCACCCTTTTTCGCGGCATCAAGTCCTTTTTTGATCGCTTCACGACGGTCGGCTATTTCAGTTGTTTTTCCGCCGCCCCTGACGTTTTCGATACCAGCCATGATTTCGGCGCGAATTTTATCCGGATCCTCGTTGTAGCTTTCTTCGTCCGTCAAAAATATTCGGTCTGCCATTTTGGCGGCTATTTCACCCATGATTGGACGTTTGGCTTTATCACGATCACCGCAGGCCCCAAATACCAGAATGACTCTATTTTTAGTAATATCCTGGGCCGCTTTTAGAAACTTCTCTAGTCCGTCTGGGGTGTGTGCGTAGTCCACGATAACATCAAAGTCCCTGCCCGTCTCGACCCGTTCGAAGCGTCCCGGAACACCTTCTAAGTTGGCAACGCCTTCGATGATGTCGTTTACCTTCAAGCCGAGCAGGTAGGCAGTGGCAGTAGCGGCTGTCATGTTATAAACGTTGAATTCCCCTGGCAGGGCCGTGGCTAGATTTATCGTTGTCTGATGATCGATGACTACCCGCGCTTCACTTCCCTTGCGATAGAGTTTCGTGTGGACTATCTTTGCTTCTGCTTCGTTGTCTTTGCCGTAAGTAATCTTTTGTGCGCCCGCATAGAACTGGTTGAAATATTCATACCATTCATCATCACGGTTTAATACGATAAATTCCGGCTCGCCCTCGAACAGTTTTCCCTTGGCCGCGGCGTAATTGTCCATGGTTTTGTGATAGTCCAAATGATCCTGCGTAAGGTTGGTCATCACGGCGGCTTTTATTGGCACGCCGTCTAGCTTGTGTTGGTGTAATGCATGGCTAGTAACCTCTAGTAGCGTATAGTCTACCTTTGCCCTTTTGGCATCTCGGAAAAACCTTTGCATTTCAGCTGTTAAAGCTACTGTCGCGTTCAGGTCATTAATCTTACTTTTGCCATTTATCTCTATGACAGCCGTAGTAAACATCGCTGTTTTGTATCCGGCTTCTTTTAGGATTTCATTCAAATAGCAAATCGTGGTTGTTTTGCCGTTTGTACCAGTAACCGCAATCACTTGTAAATTTTTGGCAGGATTGCCGTAACGTGCGCGCACCAGTCGTACCCTACCCTTACGATAACCCTCTTCTAGCCGTCGTACTGGCCCTTTTGGAAGGGCCTTTCTGGCCACACTCACCAGTAATTTCTTCATGCATTTATTTTAACATTCGCTGGTCTGTTTAACCACTAGAAATACTGCGTGATACGATGGTTACCATGAATACAATAGAAATAAGTCAGGTTGCCCAGGCATTCATGGGAGGCATGGTCGGCGTTATCCCGACGGATACGGTATATGGTCTCGCGGCTCGCGCCAGCGATGAATCAGCCGTAAAAAAAATGTATGGCCTGAAAAATCGCGAAAAAAAACCGGGCACCTTAATAGCGGCAAACATACAACAACTACTCGACTTAGGTGTGTCCCAGGGTGATATTGACCAGATATCAATGTACTGGCCCGGTCCCGTAAGCGCCGTTCTAACCCTGCATTCTAGCGGATATCTGCACCAAGAAGTTGGAACACTAGCAATGCGTGTCGTTGACGATGAAAATTTGGTAAAAATCCTAGAGACCACAGGCCCCCTCATAACATCCAGCGCCAACCAACCCGCGCAACCTCCAGCCACGACGATCGACGAGGCCTACGTTTACTTTGGTGATAGCGTGGACTTTTACGTCGATGGCGGCGTGATTGATAACGTTCAACCTTCGACCATCGTCCGACCAACGACAGACGGCCTAGAAATCCTACGCCAAGGCGCTGTCGAAATCAGCAATTGACACTCACCCCTGTTGGTGTAATAATATACCTCTGTGAAATACATGGAGCAACTACAGCAAGATTACGAAACACTGGGTCTGACGAATAACTCGCCGGCTCGGTTTAATTTCCGTATTCAGCCATCAGAGGTAGAAAACTACACCGATCTGCATAACCTAATGATGGGATTATCCTTGAGTATTTCGTATTCCAGAGACAACAACTGTGATTTTGAAATGGCCAGTAAAACCGACGAACTAACGACCGACCTAGGACGACGGCTATTGTATCTATGTTCGACGCAAAACAGGGTACGACAAGTGGATCACTCTATTTGTAGTGATTGCGAACCCAGGCTCGTATCTAGTACAAAGCCTAAAAAAATCGAAATGGTTAGTGGCACATCACCGGTAGTTGTTACCAAAAACGATGAGCCTATTGGGGTGATAAAACGATACGGTTCTAGGGTTTACTATCCACTTCGCGATGACATAGACACCTCTACCTACGCTGGTTTTGTTTACGACACTAATGTCGGCAACTACTCGCACCCATTCCAAAAAATGAACAATTCCACGCGCGCCGGCAATATACCCCTCGAAGAAGTAAGCGATTTTTTTGGAGGTGGTCGATTAACGAGTCTGGTCCTTCCCGTGGAGGCCAAGCAAGACTTACAGCTAGGTTTTATGCAAAAACAAAACCGCGAAGCCCTGACTTCAACTCACAAGACAGTGGCAAATAACGTGAATCGTGCGTTCAAGAATTCAGTTAGGGTTTGGCTGGGATCGTTTCATCCTGATGGAGCGGACAGATGAAAATTCTAGGTATTGAGTCTAGTTGTGATGAAACCGCGGCGGCCGTCGTCGAAGACGGGCGGCGACTTTTATCGAACGTCGTTCATACCCAAATAGATATCCATAAACAGTATGGGGGCGTGGTACCCGAGGTAGCGGCACGAAGTCACATCGAAGTAATCAACCCAGTCATCAATAAGGCCCTAACTGATGCTGGCTGCACCTGGGATGATATAGACGCAATCGCCGTTACCTACGCACCCGGCCTGATAGGCTCTCTGTTAGTTGGCACCCTCGCCGCCCGCACGCTAGCGATCATTCATAACAAACCGTTGTATGCAATACATCATGTTGAAGCACATGTGTATGCCAATTTCATTACGGAAATTGGCGGGGTTGGAGATTCGGAAATAGGAAATGGGTTGAAAAAACTAGCCCCACTTCCCAGTTCCCAACCCCTATTCCCTATGCTTGCCTTAATTGTCAGCGGTAACCATTCCAACCTAGTGCTGTTCCGAGACCATGGTGATTACGAGCTACTGGGGCAAACCCAAGACGATGCAGTTGGCGAAGCCTTCGACAAAGTCGCGAAAATCATTGGCCTGCCCTACCCGGGTGGACCTTCAATAGCCAAGGCGGCCGAAAATGGAGATCCGCATAAATACAAGTTACCCAAGTCTAAGCTAGACAATCCATACAATTTTAGCTTCTCTGGGCTTAAGACAGCCACTCTGAGGGCCGTTCAGGCTCAAACCGGTAATGACTACACGTTTCCGTCTCATCAACTTGCAGAGCTCTTAGACGACGTCACACGCAATGACTTCGCCGCCAGCTTTCAGCAAACTGCCATAGAAACCCTTGTAGACAAAGCCGAGAAAGCTTTCCACGACTTTTCCCCAGCCTCCGTCGTCATCGCTGGAGGCGTCGCGGCAAACCAGGAACTACGTCGTCAACTGCGTGAAAGACTACCTTTAGATATCGAATACGCACCCATGCAACTTTGTACCGACAATGGCGCTATGATCGCGACGCTTGGCTATTACGTCGCGCAAAAAAAGGATCCTGTGGATCCGTATGATTTCGAGGTAACTCCTAGCCTGTCTATGACCAAAACTCCGTGGGCATAAACCTTATAATCTCGTCTGTCTAACGCTTTATGAGTCTGATGATCTTTTTTGCCCACGGTAGACCGACAGACCAGACGAAATACAGGGGCGAAAGTGGTTTGTCATACGTGCCAACCAGATTGTCTTCGTGATCAGCGAATCCGCGTTTGAAGTTACTAACGCCATCAGATACCAAACCGTTCATGTCATACCGCTCAATTCCCCATTCTTTCATTTTACGGATGGCATGCCACTTCAGTGCGTAGTTCGCGCGTAGTTCCTGTCCTTGTTCGTTCATGCCTCCGTATAGTTCAAATGCCGTATGGGCGCTAATAGCCAACCATAGAAATGCTACCGGCCAGCCGTCCTTGTATGCCGCGAACACCGGAGAGGCCTCGTCTAGATTGTCAAAAACATCGTAATAGTACTGATCATCATGAAGTGCAAAACCTGCTCTTTTCGCGGTTTCCCGATAAACCTGCATGCACTTTTCCAGCTCTTCCCTACCCTTTACCTGTCGTATTTCCAAGCCTTCTTCTCCGTCGGATTTTCGTATGTACTGCCGGGTTTTTTTGCTCATTGGTTCTAGTAGTTTTTCTTCGGACATATTGAGGTTCAGTATGAGAGTGCGTGGTATTAGAATCGTGTTTTTGCTAGACTTCCAACCCTGTGGTATATCTGGCAAATCGGTCCAGTCTGGTTCGATACTCACAGCTACGGCGCCGTGATGAGACTTGGCATAGCTAGACAGAGCATCCAACACGGCACCGATGTGGTCGCTCGTCGCAACGGGACCACGGGGTACATACACCAGTGAACCTAATGGACCAGGTAGTGGTTTGACTAGTAGTTGTATCGCCCCTACCCCATTTCCATCCATATCCGCGGCGAACAAACGTTCCGCCTTCCACCCATGCGAAGCCTTAGTCTGTCCCCAACCCCACAGTTGCAATGGATGACCATCGTGCTCCAACACATAATCATCCCATTCATCTCTGTTGTGGCATTCGCGCAACGAAATCATACCCCTATTATACATCGTGATCGCTATGTTATACTCGTATCAGTAGTATCCATGTGAAAAACGCTACGCTTGCAAATTATCGTATTTTCTGTTTTTGCACGTGAAAAAATTGCAATAAAATGATCTAATAGTATCGCTAAAACATATAGATAGGAATATTGAAAGCATATGAAATTAGGCAAGGCCTACAACCCCCAAGAATTCGAACCTACCATTTATCAGATGTGGGAAGCTTCTGGTGCATTCAAACCTACGGGCAAAGGAGATCCTTACGGTATCGTCATGCCCCCGGCAAACGCAAATGGAAACCTGCACATTGGTCATGCACTCACCATAGGCCTAGAGGACATCTTGACTCGCTTTTATCGAATGCAGGGTAGGGATGTAATCTTTATTCCCGGTGAGGACCACGCTGGTCTAGAAACCTGGGTTGTATACGAAAAAGACCTTGAGAAGCAGGGGAAGTCACGCTTTGATTTCAACAGAGACGAAAACTACGCGAACGTTCGTGATTTCGTGGATGGTCACCGTAAAAACACCGAATCACAACTGCGCGCCCTTGGTGCAAGCGCATCATGGGATGATCTAGTCTATACCTTGGACAAAAAAGTAGTCGACAGGGCGTACAAAACTTTCAAAAAAATGTGGGACGAGGGACTTGTTTACAGAGGTGAGCGAGTAGTAAACTATAGCACGAAATACCAGACTGGCTATGCTGATATCGAGGTAAAATACCAGACCGAAAAGGGCACTTTGTGGAAAATAGCATACCCTGTCATGGACCACGTAGACGAGATAGTCGTCGCCACTACACGCCCAGAGACGCTACTGGGGGACACGGCAATAGCTGTGCACCCAGAAGATGATCGATATAAGCACTTGGTTGGCTCAAAGGTTATGGTACCTCTAACAAACAGAGAAGTGCCAATAGTAGCCGACAATCATGTTGATCCAGAATACGGTACCGGTGCGGTAAAGGTAACCCCTGCGCATGACCCTAATGACTTTGAAATAGGCAAGCGTCATGACCTCGAGAGAATCCAGGTAATAGGCTATGACGGCAAGATGCAGAACGTACCTGCCAGATTCAAAGGTAAAACCGTCGAAGAGGCTAGGAAAGCAGTGCTAGACGCCCTAAAAGAGGCTGAGCTGCGCCGTGGAGAAGAAAGCATAGAACACTCGGTAGGCTATGACTACAAAAGTGGCTTGCCTATCCAGCCCTTGTTAAAAGAACAGTGGTTTCTAAAGATGAAACCATTAGCCGATCGCGCTATAGAAGCCATAAAATCTGGCGAAATAACCTTCTATCCAACCAGCAAAAAGTCAGCGCTGATAAACTACTTAGAAAATATCCACGACTGGAATCTATCCCGTCAAATACCTTGGGGAATTCCTATTCCAGCGTTTCAGAATACCAAAGACCCCGAAGATTGGATATTTGACGACAGGGTAGACCAAGCAACTATTGATGTAAATGGCACAACATATACCAGAGAAGAAGATACCTTTGATACATGGTTCAGCAGTGGTCAGTGGCCCTTTGTCGCAACTGATTTCCTAGATGATGGGGGATTGGCAAAATATTATCCTTTAAGCGTCATGGAAACGGGTTACGACATCTTGTTTCCTTGGGTTAGCCGAATGATTATGTTTGGCCTATACGCTACCGACCAGGTACCTTTCAAAGAAGTATACTTGCATGGTTTGGTTTTGGACGAGCACGGCCAAAAGATGAGTAAGAGCAAGGGAAACGTGGTCAACCCAATGGACATGGTGATAAAACACGGTTCTGATGCGTTGCGCGTGGGGCTCGTGGCTAGCCGTAGCGCGGGGCAAAACCAAGCGTTTGGTGAATCGCGCGTAGTCACAGGCAGAAACTTCTGTAACAAACTGTGGAATATCGCCAGGTATATCGAGGGTACTCTACCTGACGACTTTGAACTGGGCAAGCCTATCCCGACTACTATTGCTGACCACTGGATCGTCCGGCAATTAAACAACTCGGCCAACACTATATCTGATCAACTAGCAAATTACCGCTTTGCCGAGGCGAATGAAACCGTGTACCACACAATTTGGGACGACGTAGCGGATTGGTACGTGGAGGCCAGCAAGAAACATATCAACACCCATATGCTGGGCTGGGTTTTGGACACCGCTTTGCGCATCGCGCATCCGTTCGCGCCATTCGTGACGGAGGCTATCTGGCAAACTCTAGAGTGGCACAAGGGTGACATGCTCATCAGTAGTCGTTGGCCAGAAGCCGTAGAATTTGATGACATAGCGGCAGGAGAGTTCGAACAACTACAAAAACTCGTGGTAGAAACCCGTTATGTGACCAGTGAACTTCCCGCAGGAAAAAAGTACGGCATGCTGTATCAGCAAGATTCACTGATACATGACAATCGCGAGCTGATAGCATGGCTGGCGCGACTGGGCGAAGTCAAAAAAGCTGACCAACCCAAAGGGCTGCGACTAGCGGCGCAGAATCGTGAGGCATGGCTGGAAATTGACGAGGATACCCTGTACGAGCACCAGACTAATCTAGAGGGTCGCCTGGCTGAAGCACGCGAAGACGTGTCAACCCTGTCAGCGCGCCTAGAAAACCCACGATACGTCGAAAAAGCCCCTAAACACCTAGTAGAAGAAACTCACAAGCAGTTGGACGAGAAAAAGGCGTTGATCGGACAACTAGAGCGCGAACTAGACGTGCTTTAGACGCTGGGCCAGACGACGCCACTACCACCAAAGTAGCTGTTTTTTCCAAAGAATCGCTCCAGGTTGTACTTCCTGTCCTGGGCTGGAACCATTCTAGGAACTCCAGCAAATACATGCGACAAAGAGGCCCTCTCTACGTGTGTATGGGCGTTACCGCCGAGATCTAACGCGTGACTACTAAGGCCAAATGCAACCGTAGCAACAGGCAACGCCAGCTTTACGGCCTTGTCGAACTTGGTGTCGTGTATCAATATGCCAAGAGACGTTATGACGGCTATACAGATTATGATTCGTTGTATTACTGTGGTGGACATGTTTGTATTATTACGTTTTACCCTTTCATAATAGCATAAGCTGTATTTTTTGTCAACTAGGTGCTGTTGCTATTAACGTAACCTGTTCTAGGGCTTTGTATGAAAAATGTCTGTTGCACACGTAAAATCATTCGACCGGTACTAAAAGTCGCGACACGGGCGTTCTACGTGGGTTTATAGCGCGATTTTTTGGGCCAATGCAGATAGGGCAGTGTGGTCTGGCTCTTTTGCCATTTTTTCAGCCTGGTGCTCGTCGTGCTTTGCATGATTGGCCGGATCATAAGGAACCACATGTATATGCGCGTGAGGCACGTCCACGCCGATTACATGAAAAATAACGCGTTTTCCCAAGGTTTCCTCGTAATGTTTGGCGATTTTTTTAGCCACCATCCATAGATGACCATAGTCTTCGTCGTTCAAATCATAGATTTTATCTACTTGAACCTTTGGTACTACTAGCGTATGCCCCTCCTCATCGGGATAGATGTCTAGGAATGCAAAAGTCTTGTCGTCTTCGTATATCTTGTGGCTAGGTATCTCACCCTTGATTATCTTCGTGAATATTGAATCTTGCATACCTCTATGATACACCATTTGCTACCTCTGTTATATATTGACGCTTATGTTAAAAAATGCTATAATGAAAAGATGGGGTCTCCCGAAACAAAAATTTCACCAGAAATAATACAAACTGACAAAAACGACGTAACTGTTCGTTTGTTTCGTGACGAAGACTTAGAGGAATTCTCACATTTGTTCAATAAAGATTTATCACACATACGTGCTCATAGTTACGGGCTGGATGTCGCGGGATTCGTTACATGGGCAGAAGATATCGTTGAAGGTAATCCACCCGACGGAGTGCGACTAATGATGGTATGTAGTGATGACAAAATTGCTGGCTGTATTGTCCTTGGAACCGAGCAAGACGGTACACAGAATATTGCGTACGCCGCCGGAAAGGACTACGAAGGTCAGGGAGTTATGTCGTCTGCAGTAAAGGCCGTTGTAGATAACGAGGCAAAAAACGGCAAGGATGTAATCGCACAGGTAAAGCGCGATAACTTACGCAGTACGCGACTTTTAGGTAGAGTTGGTTTTAAATTTGATCACTGGGACTTCGAATTTCGCGAAGAAGTCTATAAGTACGCTCATGACGACAAAGCCAAAGATAGCTAATCTGTTAAAATAATCCAAGCGGGGAGAGGTGCAGGAGTGGTTGAACTGGCCGCTCTCGAAAAGCGGTATGGCGCAAGTCATCGAGGGTTCGAATCCCTCTCTCTCCGCCAATTTAAATTCACGACCTTCGCGGTCGTGTATTTAAATTGGACAAGCAGAGGCCCCGTGCGAGAATGCGCGAGTACCTACTGCTTTCGCTCATTACCCATACGGGGCTGGATCGGCCTGACTCCTGGTCGGCCTCGGCTGTTTGCTGTGACCACAGTGCCACATACGTTCGCCGGATTTATTGACGCAAAACGCGTACTTGCATTTGTAGGCTTTTACGGTGTCGTCGCCCCTGTGTCGACGTCTCTTTGCCGACTGTTTGGCTTCGGACTCCGTCCTGACGAGCTTTCTTCCGCAGGCATGATACCATTCCCGCTGCTCGCTAAACGACAGGTCATACACCTCACGAGGAATCCGTTCGCGGGACACCAGGTTCAAAAAAGGGTGAAATGACTTTTTTGGCCTATTGCGTTTTCTACGTGTTTTGCTCCTAGGTGCGTTCTCGCTGTGTCGTCTTGTCAACGACACCACCTCCATTCTACGGGGTTACTCTGCAAGAGTTAATGCTATTATAACACCTTAAAGTTTGTTGTCAAACCGGGTACGATAACAAAGAAAAAAACCCACTTACGTGAGTTATTTTCTCTGGTACACCCGATACGATTCGAACGTACGACCTTTGGCTCCGCAAGCCAACGCTCTATCCAGCTGAGCTACGGGTGCGCAATGCTCGCAATGCGAACAACTTGGCAAGTTTACCATAATTTTACAGAGGTGGCAAGCCTCTAAAGACGGAGCATGCGTACTAATCGATCGACCGCATCCAGCTTCAAATCTTTCATGGGCATACGCTCACCTAGAATATCCACTATATCTTCGCCTACTTCCTCTGGAAAATACACGGTCAGGGCTTGCTGGAACCTCTGCGTGGGTATCAACATTATCGAGAACTGGTCACCATCCTCTACGACGCCAAACGATTTAAATGAGTCGTACTTATAGATCTTGCCATCAATAGTCAGTCCGTCGTTTGACAGGGAGTAGGTTAGTTCACGAGGGGGCCGACGCAGATATACGATCACGATAAAGGCGATGACCGCGATTAGGGCCGTGAATGACCATGCTTGCATCCACACCGAAAATCCTGCGAATGCCAGACATACCACGATAAACAGCATGAACCAGCCTGCGCCCTTTTCTTGATGTATAAATTCATGCGCCGTCCATGACACGGGCTGGTCTAGGTCGGTTTCTTGATTTTCAAACTGTTCTGATTCATCAACGTTACCCGCTGACTCTTCGGTCGCCACGGCCTGCTCTGACACGGGAGTTGCTGACTGCTCCTCTGATAACATGTTTTGCAAATCTTGTTGATTTACCGCGCCGGGCGCCGATCCAACCGGAGCAGGAGGTGCAGGCGAAACGGGCTGAACAGGCTGACCCTGGTCAGGGCTCTCCGGATCCTGAGGTTGGTTCGGATTCATGGTGCAATTATAGCATGAGCAAGATGTGGATGATTGAATAATTTCGTTGTGATGACAAACAGGCAAAGATGTCGCCAGGTGGCGGTCACGGCTCTCGCGCGTGACCGCCACTCTGGTATTAGTTCAGACAACCCCAAGAGGCGCAACCGGGCGCACCGCAAAGCTTCTTGCAGTCGCCTTCGCGCGCAGGGTTGTGGTCACCATTTGGTGGAATGGTCGGCGACCAGTCCTCGGTGCCGTCAACCGGACACACCCAGTGCACGTCTTTCGTGCCAAAACCCCGTAGGTCCATGGGCGCGTTGCAAGCGGGACAATTCATAGTGCTCCTATGTAACTCTCGCTGGGTGCAAGCTATCGACTAGCTCGTTATGCTTAGCCCTAGCATGCTCGAACTCCTCGGCACTCTTCGGGTTCATCAGTCGTTCGGCCCAATAGCTCATTCTCTCCTTGGGCGACATACCCTCGGTTGGGTCGACGTCGACCACTTCTTGCTCGGCTAGCCCATGTGTATCGCAGGGCTTGATGATCTCCACGCCGGAGACACGATCAAAGAAGTGATGCATCTCGGTTTTTACATAAACCTTGACCCTGCAACCGCACTCTGCGGTCACGGTCTGAGTTTCAGACATAGCGAGTCCTCTCTGCCTGTTTGTCGAATTACTATCCCTTTGGGACTAGGGATATTTTGCTGTTTTATTGATTAGATTGCAAGCATAAGAATAGTTGCTACATGCCATGCATCGGGATTACGTCACCATCTGATAGCCTGCTCGGATTGCTTTCATCATCGACGTACAGGTGCACGTTGGCGAGATAGTCTTTGTACTCTTGAGTTTGCGGAAGGAGGCTCCTGACGTGCGCTAGGCCACTAACGCATACTAGGGCAGCATAGGTATCGATACCAACAGCGTATTCCCATTCACCTTCGTGCTCGTGCAAAAAGCTAGAGAACAATGCTTGTTTGCTTCGTCCCAAGTTGTCTGTATCAGAATAGTGAGCCATCACCCATGAACCGAACATTTTAGCCTCCTCTACAGGCTCAAAGTCCCAATGTTCGCCCTTTTCTACGTCGTAATAATTTGAATCGCTAAACCCAACATTAAACCAAATCATGGCACCGGCGCTACCACCCGATGCTACAACGTCACCTGAATCTACCCTCTCGCGCATGTCGGTCGTCAGTCCGGCCTCGTTCCAGCGGTTAATCGCGTTTCTACTGGCACCTCCCGTTACATACAGTACATCAGCTCTATCTAGTAGCGCATTGGCCCTGTCGCGCGACAATGGTTCATCGGCATAGTCCTGTATCATCAACGGTTCGGGTATATTTTTGTCTTCCGCGATTTTCTTCCAGGTACGTCTTTTGTTATCCAGACTCTCCTGTGTGACACAGGGTGATCCATCGATAACTAGCTGCGGCGTATCTGTACCGGCCAGATCGAAAATCTCATCAAAAAGAGGCGCCGAGATGACACCACCGCTTAATACCATTTTTCGCTCATGTATGGACATCGTGATATTGCCTAATTATTTTATATAAAATGACATAGATTATAGTTTTTGTCAATAGACAGTGGTTGTCCTGTTCTTTTGCCGCTATCGTGGATGGCGCGCGGGAGATTATCTACGAGGTTAGGAGTAGCCTAGCTGGTTCAGAATAGCATCATCGACATCGACATAGCCGGACTCCTCGGCAGCTTTGCGGCTCTGGCTTGAACGTATACCTGGTAGACGAATTTCGGAAACACCATCGGCTTTACGCGCAATCAATATATCACGAATCATCCGCGAGGCGTTTCTCTTGAAATCTACCGTATCAATAAGCAGGTTTGGATCAATAGCGATAAACAATGAGCCCCATTCCTCTTTAAAGGTCTTATTGTCTACCCAAGCGCCGTTCAGGAGTGGTCCTGCCAACATTTCGACCATCATGCCAAGACCTGAACCCTTATAACTATGATCAAATGGCAACAAAGCTCCACTCATGGCAGATGTAGGGTCGGTCGTCGGGTTGCCGTTGTGATCGATGGCCATATTTTTGGGTATCTGCTCATTTTTTGCCTTAGCAAGTACAAGCCCATAAAAAGTCATGGCGGAGGTCGCCATATCAAACACAAAGGGATCATCCTCGGTAGGGAACGCATAGCCCAGAGGATTTGTACCAAAAATTGGGTCAAAACTGCCAAATCCTGCCGTCGAGGCAGGTGAGCGGCTGCAAACAATCCCAATAAGATCCTGCGTAGCAATTTGCTCCGCGTAGTAGGCTTGCGCGCCGTTGCTCGAAAAGGTGTTTTTGACACCGACAATGCCAACGCCATGTTCTTTTGCTTTTTGGATCGCTACTTCCATACCAAGCGAAGCAGCAACCGGCGCCGGGTTCGCCCCACCGTCAATGAGTTGCGATAACTGCGTGTCGCGCTCAACTTTTGGCTCGTACTGAGGTTTGATGTTCTGGAGTGGCTCGGTGCCGGTCATTTTTATAAGACCCTGAGTCTTATTGTTAGACATTTCCGCCCATAGAAGATAGTCTACAGTGCGCGCAGTATCGACTGTGTTGAATCCGCTCTCCTGAAATGTATTAGTTATTTTTACTCGTAGGTCTGTAATGGCTAATTTCATGCACTCATCATATCAAAAAGACGATCAAATAGTCGTCTCTCTGATATGGCGGAGGAGGGGAGATGCAGGCTAAAGTCCTCCGCTCGTTCGCAAAAGAAAATGCTACGCGCTTTCTTTTACTTCTCTCGCTTCACCGAACTCCTGCTTGGCACCGTCACAGACGGCGCGCGGGAGTTCTAATCTCGCCACAACAAGAAGAAAAACGAGACGTAAAGCCTCGTTTCTCTTCTTGGCGGAGGAGGGGAGATTCGAACTCCCGCTGCAGGTTTCCCCACACTAACGATTTAGCAAACCGTCCCCTTCAGCCACTTGGGTACTCCTCCGTGCTTGCGAGTCACATGTAACACGTTTCACGCAGCAGCCACTTGGGTACTGCCTGTGTATTGTAACACTTGGCGGAGAGGGAGGGATTCGAACCCTCGAAGGCTTTTACACCTTGCCGGTTTTCAAGACCGGTACCATCAACCACTCGGTCACCTCTCCATACTTGGATTATACTAGCAAATTAACCCCTGTTAGTCCATAGGTTGACGGCTAATAGAAGCAACCCAAACACGTCTCGCGCCAGAATCACATAAAGTTTTGGTAGCGTATTTCACCGTTGCCCCTGTTGTTATTACGTCGTCCAGTAATAGATAAATCTTTTCAGGATCTAGGCTCTTGCTACATGTAAACGCACGTTTGGCCTGTTCTATGCGTTTGGCGCGCCCTACGGACCTCTGTTGAGCGGTTGTTGCTCTTCGTAGACTCGTTTGCATGGAAAGACCACGCATTTTTGCGAACTGTCGTGCTATCAACAACATGTGATCATATCCTCTTTGGCGAATATGGGGGCTAATGGTCGGCACCGGTACGACAATTACGCTTGCTGGCATGTCTGGCAACTGATCATGTAACAACTGGGCCAGGGTAGTGCTCGCTGATTTCGTATTGGTAAATTTGAAATTACCAATTAGTCGTTGTAGATGATCGCGCCTATCCGCTATACACCACACGCGTTCGTATGGCACCTTGCATTCCTTGCAAATTCCATTTTTACCCGCAGGCCTTTTGGCACAGGCACCGCAGTACAAAAACGGCTCCTCTGTAATGTCGTTTTTACAACTATCGCACAATAAGACACCCTCTGTTCCGCATCCAGAACAGAGGTGAGGGGCAAGAAAAGCAATATAGTTATCAATCATTGTAATTTTTACGTTTACCCACCAGGATAGGTTGATTATCCCACTAGTATTAGCTATACTGTAGGAGACTAATTGTCAAGAGCCAAGTGTAAAAGTGGAGGATACAATGGCCCGTAAACCAAACGAAGACGATCTCTTGATGGAGGACGAGTTGGCCGCAGCGTTTCTAAACGATGACGACCTGAGCGATAGCGACAACAGTGCCGCTGCAGCACCAGCAACAACCGAAGAAGATTCTACCGAAGAAGATTTTCCGGGCCAGCTTGCCGTTGATGTCTTTGAGACCGAAGAAAAGCTAGTAGTAAAAGCGAGAACTGCTGGCGTAAACAAGGATGATTTGGATGTCAGTATTTCCGATGGAATTCTGACAATCAGCGGAACGCTGAGCGGTGGCGACGAATCAGGAACAACTAACTGGCACATCCAGGAATGCTATTGGGGCGAATTTAGCCGTACGCTAGCATTGCCTGTGGCCGTAAAAGAAGATGAAGTAGAAGCTGTCCTAAAAGACGGTGTACTAACTATCGGCTTTACAAAGGTCAAACAAGAACAGGCCAAAAAGATCCAGGTTCTATAGTATAGACCCCGATCGCACAAAAACCCCGCATCAGCGGGGTTTTTGGTATAGGTAGATTTGTTATGCTAAACATAAAAAAATAGCCCCTTGAGTCGGGGCTATTTTGATTTGCGCGTGTGTTAGGCTCCGTCTGTAAAGCTCGATATGACAAAGTTGACGACAGCGTAGGCCAGAATAGCAACTACGACACCTACGATTGCATATAGTATCGTATTTTTTGCTTCCTGCACCTTGGTGGAGTCACCACCAGATACCACATAGCGTATACCACCGATAATCAACATAATGACGCTGATCGCACCGATGATAAATAGCATGACGTTTGTGATGGTTCGGAAAATTCCACCCTGGCCACCTTCGCCAAATAGGCTGGCAGCATCACCTTGCTGATCTTTTCCTTGCGCTGCGTTTGCGCCATCCTGCAGACCCATATCAAAAACGGCGTGTGCTGGTACTGCCGCGAATACCCCAAAACCTAGCGCTAGCGCTGGCACCATCAAGGCAGACGACATTAATTTCTTTAGTTTATTCATTTTCTAATACCTTTCGCTTTGTATTAATCTGCTTATACTTATACCAAACTATCAGTAATTTGTTAAGGCTTAGCCATTTCCGCTAAAGGCGTCTAGAACGAAGTTTACTATTGCATATGCCAGTATAGCGACCACCAGGCCTACGACCGCGTACAGAACAATGTCTTTAGCCGCCTTAATGTTACTTGCATCGCCGTTGCTAGTGGCGTAACGTATACCGCCTATAATTATCATAATAACGGCTATCGCACCCAGAATAAATAGCATCATATTGACGATGGTCTTTATTCCTTCCTGCAGACTAGTGTCGTTACCGTCATTTATATCATCCACTGATTGACGTATGTCATCAGCGGCGCTCGCATGTACCGTTGCGACTGGCGCGGCCATGACACCAAACATCATTGCCAGACTAGTGAGTGTTAAGGTTAGTTTTTTCATACTCCTCCTATTTATGGTCCGCCCGTGAAAAAGTCCAAGACGAAGTTTACTATTGCATATGCCAATATGGCAACGACCAAACCTACGACTGAATATAGTATGGTATCCTTGGCAGCCTTGGTATTGTTTGAATCGCCGTTACTGGTGGTGTATCGTATGCCACCTATGATAATCATGATTACCGCGACAAAGCCTAATACCGCCAGCAGAAGGTTCACTACGTTTTTAATCAATGGTTCTAATTCTTCGTCCGAACTGTCACATAGTGGCGAACCGGCACCGGCACCCTGACAAGAGTTATCAACGATATTCAGGGCACTAACGTCAGATACTCCAACAAGCGGCAGGGCAACCATAAAGGCGACCAATAGCGCTACTAGTGCTGATTTGATGTATTTCATTATGGCGTTCCTCCTGTGCCACCAGCCTGTCCCGCCACCATCGCGACAACGAAGTTTGTTATGGCCGCGGCTATTATTACTACTATTAGCCCCACGACGGCGTACATTATAGTGTTTTTCGCGGTTTGTATACCATTACTATCGCCATTGCTAGACGTATAGCGAATTCCGCCTACTATTATAACTATAATGGCAGCAAAGGCCGCTACGGCATATACGATATTCAATATATCCGCGACGACTTCACCTGTAATTTGTGTCGGTGCCGTGGCGTCTAGGCCTATGTCGCTTGGATCAATAGTGATGTCTGTTTGCTGATTAGCCACGACCGCCGCCTCCGCCAAAGAAGTTTCCGATATTTGAAAAGTTCATTATCCAAAGAATCCTGTAATAAAGTTGATTACTGCTACGGCCATTATGGAGATAACTAGGCCTATTATGGCGTTTGTTATTGTCTTGCGTGCCGCTTGAGTGCCGCTACTGTTGTCTCCAGAGGTTATGTATTTAAAACCGCCGTATATCACGAATGCCAGCGATACATAAGCCGCCGCCGTAAGTATCATCGTCGCGATATTTAGCGCTATTCTAGACAGCCAGCCACCTATGCCTTGACCTGTGTCCTGCGCTGAATTTCCTCCGTTAGTTGGAGGCATTATGTTTCCAGTCCCAGCCTCACACAGACCATCATACCAGCTAGGGAAAAACGGATTTTGATTAGGGCAGTCAGCCGCCTGTGCCGTGGACGACGGACCAAACACCAGCCCCCCTACTACGAACGATGCGATCATTGTCATACTAATTATTAGGCGTTTCATTGCGCTTATTCTACCACGTCACCAGATGAGTTATCAATCGGTTGGCCCGTTTCTGGATCTATTTGTTCAGACTGTTCGGTTGGTTCCGGAGCGTTTATGACATTGCTAGGTATCAGCCATGCTATCAATGCTATCGTCAACACGTACATTAATATTCCAACTACGACGTTCCGGACTACTTTTATGGCCTGCGAGACTTTCTGTTTGTCGTCGCGCGCGCTGGCATACAGGATGCCCGCATAGGCGAGAGCGCCCATTGAAATCGCCCCTATCAAAGTCGTCATGACGATCAGAGCTATTTGTATCATCTGCCCGATAGCTTCTACGCCCGTCTCGCCCTCACACCCTACGAGGTGTGTCTTTGTGTCACCGCAACCACCACCAGTTCCGCCACTACTACCACCGCCAAACAGGTTCTGCAGAAAACCTTGAGCCTCTACCTGAGCAGGGTTGGCGATGACTAGTGCTAGTACGGCAACCGAGATTAGTATTATTTTCTTTATCATGGTCCGAATAACCCTCCTGGAACAAGCCAATTAACTAGTGCCAATAGTAGCACGTATAGTAATAACCCAATTACAATATTGCGGATCAACTCCTTTGATGCCGCGACGTTGCCCTCGTTATCCTCAGCCTTGGCGTACAATACCGACGCCCAGGCTAATCCCGCAACTGCCGCCGCACCTACTGCGAACGATAGGACAATAGCCGCGATCTTTAACAAATTCTGAAAGGCCAAGTTGCCCTCGTCTGTACCGCAGGCCAATAGGTTTACACGGGCCTTGCCACAACGTGAATCCGGAACAAAAGGCGAGTCACCATCAACCCCATCTGCCGCATCTGGCTCGGAGCCGTCTAAGCATTTTGATGGATCGTTAGGGTCTATGCCGCCACGTCCCTCACAAGGATCTGGTGGGGGTGGTGGCGCAGGCGACTCACATTTAGGACTTCCGTTTTCGTTCCAGTTTCCTCCCCGACTTTCACATTCCGTTGGATCAGTTGTTCGATTGCGCATTTCGTCGTTCAAGCATTGCTCGTACGCGGCTCTGTCCGCTAACAAATACTCCATATCGCCGATATCACCCCCGTCGTTATTCGGAGACTCAAAACCAGGTTGGCGTGATTGGTCGCTACAGTGCCTAACCACGTCGTTATATAAATTGTCACAACGCCGATTCGCTTCAGCGGCACTCTCTCCGTTTATTCTAGTACACGATTCACCTATGAGTTGTTCTACCGGCTTTTCTACACCCTCGACTATCGGTTGGTTTATATCCCTAATCGGATCGCATCCATGCTCATCAGTGTCCGAACCGTGATTACAACCAATCGCAACCCTCTGAATCAGCTCGTTGTCTTCGCATCGCGAGACGTCCATTGAACGAGTGTTGCAGTACACCAGCGCATTCACACATTCACCACCCCTTGTATTGATGCCGAACCAGGGTGACTCTACACACCCTCTAGCCCTGTCTACATAATTGTCATAACCTTGCGCGTTATCTCCACCGAAGTTAGCTTTTACATTGCTTGGTAGCCTGTTCCATGTTTCTTCTAGGCAGTTATCGTATCTAGCGCTATTCTTATCAGAAGTATAGTCATCTCCTATCTCGCTGGTACTACGACACCAGCCCTCATCGGTGACCTCAGCGCTAACTGATTGGGGCTGAACCACTAGTCCCACAATAAAGATGAGAGGCGCGAGGATAATTGATTTTATTATTGTTTGTTTTATGCTCATAATTCTTTATGTATAGAATATCCCGACTAGGGTTAAAACACAAGCATTACAGTAGTCAGAATTACTGTGTGTCAGCGCCTGTATAATCATTTGGAAAACTTACTTTTATTGCTTTTGGATATGAGACGTTCGTTGTTTTGGTCGCTTTGTAGTTAGTGCTTTTCCATTGAATTTCCTCGACTATCCTTACGGGCAAGTTTTTTTCTTGGTCTACCCAGATATCTACATTATTATCTAGCCCACTTATTGCGACAGGCCCCTTGATCCCGATAACTTCATTGAGCCTTTCGCTCAGTTTTGCCATGGCTTCACCATTGATTGCGACTTCGTACACTTTATAATCTTTGTTGTTCTCCGACTCCGTTCTTACATTCATGATGCTATAGACGTTATTACTGGATATATAATCTATGAGTTCTTTTCTGTCGTTGTCTTTAAAGTTACCAAGAATGATAGCCCCCATAGTGCGGGTAATATAGGTTCGCAAAAAGCCCGGGTCGTTTACTAGGCCGTATTCTGGTCCAGGAGCCTCAACCCATTCTTGCAGTGGAGTATCTTCAAAGCTGGATAGTGTCGACTCTTCTAGGCGCATAATTTGGCCTTTATCCTGCATAGAAACCACGCTGCCACTCGCAACAAGTTTATCGCTACTCTCGCTACTTTCTGTAATCTCGGTATCTTTTACCGAATATTCGAAGTCGTATGCATTATTTGGTGCAGCGGGGTTACTAAAATCCGATTGCACCTTTAGCTGTACTTCGCGCTCACTAACATCTCCCGAATTCTCGACTCTACTTTGATCTTTTATATCTCTTTCTACATAAGACACCTGCATTGCGTTATCTAACATCGCGTAGAAATTTCGCTCATTTGCTCCCAATAGCCACAAAGCTCCTGCCAAAGCCGCGAACACTACTAATAAAAACGTGAACAAGATGGTTATCGCTTTAGTAATCTTGTTCCTATTTTTTTGTGCTTGCTGTGGATCCGGTATTGGCTCCATGCCCAAATAATCCGGAATATTCGGGTTTGGATTGTTTGAACTTTGTTGCTCGGGTTGCATACTGCATATGATTATATCATTGACACCACAAGCGGTATAACAGATAATAAAAGGGTAATATGTTGCAGAGATGGTCTAAACACATGACCGGTGTTCTGCACGCACATCTTAGGCGTGGGGCATTGCTGTTTTTGGGCGTCGCTCTGGCAGTCGTAATGGTCGCGTCACCGATGATGGCACGCCCTGCGCACGCGCAGGGCATATCAGATCTTCTATCTCTAGGGGGGTCGTTCACGAACGGACTCTCTAGTTGTTCGATAGAGACCGTCGGCTGGGTCATTTGCCCGACTATGCGCTCTATCGCGAAGCTTGCTGACTATGGATTTGCTTATATAAACGACAACTTCCTGCGTATCGACTACGCGCTCGTGGACGATCAAAGCGGAACGTATACCGCATGGGAAATCATGCGTACCGTGGCCAACGCGGCGTTTGTTGTCGCTTTTATGGTTCTAGTCTATTCGCAGATATCCGGGCGAGGTAGTGGCGGTTATAGCATCAAACGATTGCTACCGCGATTGATTGTAGCGGCGATAGCCGTCAATATATCTTATTTCCTGTGCGTGATATTGATAGATATATCAAATATCATGGGTGACTCCATACTGTTCATAATGAATGATCAGGTGGCATCGCGTATAGGAAATTCCGTCATGCCTATTGGCGGTAACGCTGGCGGAGCATTCCAGGACGGAACATTAGCCACCTTAACCGCCGCCGTACTGCAGAAGACAGGCGTCGCGTGGGTGTTGCTGGCTCCGGTAGCGGCAGTTATCGTTTCAGTTGCGACTATATGTGCCGCTATGTTGATTCTGTTGATTATGCGGAAGACTATTGTAGCCCTACTAGTACTGGTTTCGCCACTCTTGTTCGTTGCCTACCTGCTACCCAACCTAGAAAGGTTCTTTACTGCTGGCGTTCGGCTATTTATACAAATGATTATGCTGTACCCTATAATCGCCCTTCTTTTGGGTGCGGGTCAGATAGCCAGCACCACGATAGTTAGTGTTGGCTCAAATGATGCCAATTATCGTGCGGCAAATGATTTCTACTTTTCTCGGACTGGCGGTAGCGGTAGCGCAATTACTGACGCGACCGCGGCAGCGGCAGCGGTGGTTCCATTGCTTGGTGTGTGGTTCCTTTTCAAGAACATGTCATCAGTCATGAATATGGCCAGCTCTAGACTTTCCGCCGCCGTAAAGGGCAGGAGGGGAGACGAGGACAAAGAGGCACGAGTTACTGGAAAAGCCACCGCCGGTGCACAAAATCGCAAGCAAATGTTCGGCGAAGCACCTAATCGTAGACAGGCATTCACTCGCGGTCGTAGACGTACATTGGGTGGTAGCACGCTGACCGGTAGCCTAGATGATCGCAGCAGACAACCTGCACCAATTGCAGGCCCGCAACCATCTTCATCCCTTGCCGAACAAGGTGGTGCAAAACCAAAAGACGAGGCTGCGTTAGAGGAAGAAAAACGACGGCAAGATCAAGAAGCCGCCGCGCTAAACGGCAACCTGGAAGAAATGAATCTGGAAGGCCTACAGGCAGAGGGTGGATCCAAGGATGGTGACGAAAAAGAAAAGGTCATCGCCGGCAAGGACGAGAACGAACAGGTTACTGCCAAGGATATATTTAGCCAAATGAACCGCAAACAGGGCACCGACTCAAAGGACAAAGAGCGCAAGCTCAGCGCCGGTCCACCGCCCGCAGGAACTAGTGGTGGTGGCGAATCAGGCGGTGGCGCAAGTCAACCTTCCGCTCCAACCAGCGCGTATAGGGCTCCCCAAATGGCACAAAGCTCGAATATTGTATCTGGCAGCTCCGGTCCTGTTCAGCCCGTAAAGGCAGTGGCCGTTCCTGTTCAGGTAGACTCATCGTCTTTACTGGGTAATAAAGATCGTGGCCCCGGCACAAACGGAGAATTTACTCCGCCAATTAGTGGCACTCAGGAAAAGGCAAAAGCTCGTGCTAATAAATACATATATGACTCGGAAAAAGAGCTGGATGATGCTCGAAACCGTGACGATATCTTAGGTAAAAAACATTCCAACCATGATGATGAACCTCACGATTTAGACGTTCGTGGCAACAAAGAAAATGACAAGGACAATGAATAATGGCAAAGACTCGCCTGAATCCGGCCGACAAATCGGTATCCGAGTCTGATTACGAATCCAAGTTCAATCGTTCCGGTAAAAAAGATGGTGCAGACGATGCCAAAAACCTAAAAGACAAAGAGTCTGACCCAGATGTTGAGTGGCAGACCGGCAAGCTAAAGTACAAAGACAAAAAGAACGAGAAGGGTGCGTTTAGATTTGCCGGCCGACACGCGGGAAAGGCACGTAAGGGTTCGGCCTTTATATTTGTGTTAGTCCTCATTGTCGGCGGAGTTTGGTATAGTTCAATATTCGCGCCAAACATACTGCTAGTGAACATCAAAGAAATGTATACCAACGATTTGGCCGATGCCACGATTGCTCTCGACACTTACTACAAAAAAATAATGAACTATAAGATTGGGCGTAGTAATTGTGGTGAGAAAGATCATATAAAGTGCAAATTATCGACGATGAGTCGAGCTCAAAAACAGGCCTTTGAAAAGCAAGGTTTTATCGTTCTTGGTTCGAAAGTAGAAGAGGACAATCGCGACGATGGCCAACCTGGCAATGAACGACCCGAAGAACGATATCAGGTTGCGTCCATAATACCCCCCGTTCAAAGTCCTGGCCTAATTGCGACAGGCGACATGCTGTTCCTCTACGCAAATCTCAGTAGCGCCAATAAAGCGCTCGTATACAATGTATTTAATCCAAAATCGGGTTTCTTCTTAGATACGCGTTTCAAACAAGTTCTCAAAACTAGATATAACTTAACAAAGGGTAATACCGTGGGAGGAAATACCGAACAGCAGGTGAACAAGTCTTTCGACAACTCGGTGAGGAACGGCGGCTCTATAGACCTATATGGCAGGCCTGGATCCAGTGGTGTTAGCCTGGGGTCTCTCAGTAATCCTCTGACTATCGCGCAACTAGAGGCGTTTATGTTACCGCTGGCACTTCAAACATACTCGTACGGCGGACTACAGTGTGCTTGGTACTCGTTCGGAAAGGCCGTCACCAACAATGCCAAATCGGCGAAGGCAGCCACTGTGGCCAGGTTTGCCATGCAATATCTAAAGGCCGCCGACGCCATAAAGGCGGGTAGTGGCGAAGAAGTCACATCAAACGTATTAGCTAGCAAATTAGCTGAAAGCACTTTTGGAGGCTATAACGGTCCAAACGCAACGGATTCCTCTATGTACAAAGCGATTGTATACAATAACCTGCCCGTACCATCTATCTATGGCCTTTTGTACTATCTGGACACGTTTGATTTAATAGCAGCGTTGGCTCCTTCTTGGTCGCAAATAATGGCGTCGGCGGGGGCACAAGGTGCGGCATCACAGTTACCGGGTCAACTAGGTATGCCACCGCTAAACCTCACGGGCAGTGACCGCGAGTATTGCCTGGCGGCGGAAACAACAACAAATCACGAAGCGATAAAGGACACCGAAAAAGAGTGTGTACCACAGGTAGAGGCAAGCGCCCCTCCCGGTTGGCAGGCTGGTTTGGCACACGCAATAGAGGTCGCGCAAGAGACATGCCCGGTAACACACTATGACGAACCTCATCGTCATATACATGGAGAGGGCCTTACTCAGCCATCATTAAAGGCGACTGGTCAGACGCTCTCGGCGTATGTAGCCGGTATATTTGGTGCGAACGTCGTCGCCTGGGCAAACGCGATGTCCCTTTTGTTTACGTCGCAAACAAAAGGAGTGGCAGCTAGCGACGCTATCTTCGCGGGAACCGGACAGATACTTGGTGACATGGCAATGTCCCGTGGAATGATGCCGAGTAACGCCCTGTTTATGGCAGAGTATCTAGCTAAAAAAGACGAGGTAATGAAGGAATACAACGAAGTCGCACGTTACAACGCACGCAAAAATCCATTTGATGCCTATAACAAATTCTCGTTCCTCGGTTCGATAATGCGAAAGTTAACTCCAACATATGGCGATGAGGCTCCTCTATTCTCATCGCTAGCAAACGTTTTCTCTCTCGTGAAAGATGGCTTTAATCGCCTTAATCCGTCTGCCGATGCAATTTATTATCTACAGCCCGCACCATTTAATCCTCTCCGCCTATCGTGTCCAGATCCAGAATATCTGGCGATATTAATCATGGCCGATACTGCCTGTAATGTTCGCTATAGCTTCAGTAGGTTAGAGCTGGCAGCGCAAATAGATAGTGTTCTAGATTATATGACGCAATCCCATTCAGACGCATACCAAGACAAAATAACGGAACTGCAAGAGCGCGCGGCACTGGCTGATCCGGAGGGAGATCTACAAAATGTCGAGCGAATGGTTGCCGAAGTAACATCCGTATCGCAACAACCGTTCATAGATGAAAGAACGGGCAAAGCAATACCCAACAGTGAATACGACAAGTTTCTACAATACTGCGTAAACCGTGCAGACCCGTGGGGCAGGAGTGCTATTCACGTTCAATACGCCAGCCTGTCCGACGAGGAGATACAAAAAAGACGAGCAGACAAGCGCGGTGGAATAGAACCAATTAGTATATATGACCGTGGCGACCCGTATGCAAAAATACCTATCGTAGGATTCCAGTCAATCGTAGAGGGCGCAGCGGCAGACCAAGATTGGTACACTGGCAAAAAGTGTACCGAGCAGAGCGAAATGTTAACTAATTTCCGTGCATACACTATGATATGTTCCGTGGACGGATCCTTGGCAGGCTCAGTCGACTGTACACATCCCGACAACCAGGCCGGCGCGAGTTATCTGAACCCGTATTATATGAGTAATGATATTCTGTACTCTGGTTACTAGATTTAATAGTTGGCTTTTTGGGCTATATTCTTCAAAACTGCCAGCGACGAGACTTCCGGTATCGTCACTTTTCTCACTGGCTGAGAAATCACGTATTTATACACCGTCAGGCCATCAATGACAATCATTCTGTGTTCTCGTTCCTGGCCTAACGTTTGCGCATGCAGAAAGTAGGCCGATTTACCTTGAACGTCTCCGGCCTTTTGCGAAGCTTTAAGTATGTTTTGACTGTCCATGACTACAGAATTATTGAACTGGACAATATCCGCATACAGTACAGCCGATTTGCCGTCTTCTCTAACAAAATCATACTTAACGGACTGGCTTCGTATCCCGTTTAAATTCAAAACCTTGCTACTTTCCGCGTCCGAGACAGATTTCGCTTTGTTGCCCAGAGCCTCCGCAACCAAATCTTTGGTTACTAGTTTGCTTGCGCCCAAGTCGGCGCCTTGCTCGATTAATGCCGATCGAAATCCATTCGCACCAACGCCCTGTTGTTTTGGATCATAAGAAGGGAAAGCTATTATCAACACGATCGCGATTAATACAGCAGCAGCGGCTATCAACGCCATAACGGGTAATACTATTAGCTGGGTCCGTTTGCTGACTCGTCGAGGTTTGTCGTTTTTCGTGTCTTCGGTCATATTCCAAGTATATATTACCACAAGCAAAATGCCAGCGCCCTCGGCGTAACGCTTGTCCTTAACTGATTACTGTTGTATTCTGATTATGGTATTATTATGCGCAAAAAGATACTGGGCATTAACGTATATTTATTAGGCTCAAGAGCAGGCAGTCGCTTGCTTGTGGGTTTAATGTTTTTCGTTTTTCTAGCCGGAACGATTGTTTCTGGCAGCCTGGCTACCGTGCAGAATGTAAGCGCGGAAACCGTAGAGGAGTATTGCGCACAGTACACTTCTAGCAGTGACAAGAACGCTTGCCGTGATGGCACCAAAGCAAACTTTGACTGTAATGATTACTTTATTACTTTCGGCCAAGCGACGGCGGATATCTGTCGTGGCGCCGCGAACGCCAAAAAGAATGGCACTATAAACGGAGTCTCTTCATCGCCATCACCACAACCAGCGTCAGGGGCCTGCCAAGGCTTTAGCGGTGACTTGCTAGAATATTGCCAAACTGGACAACAAAGTAGTTCATGTAATCAAAGCATCGCCCAGGTAAATTTAGAGTACTATAATGCCTGCGCCGTAGGTGCCGGACTAGATACTCTTGATCGAGTGCCAAGCGATACTAATACACCTGCGACTGGCCGATGTCGTGGATTTACGGGTGATTTACTCAAGGCCTGTCAGGGCGGTCAAGAGTATGGTGAATGTAACCAAAATGTTGCTACGGTAGATCTAGAGCTATACAATGCCTGTGCTCTGGGCGCAGGTCAGAAGACTTATCGCTCTACACCTTCGCCATCATCAAACCCATTCAGCGACGCGGGCAGTTACTTCCAACTACAAGACCAGCTAAACCAGGCGGGTAACTTAACTGAATTAATTGACGTATTACACGCCAACGGTCAAGATGCCGATGTTAATACTGGTGAGATAGCAGATAACAATTATGGCTCATATATAAATGGCGCGGGCAAAAAACAGTCAATCAAGGTATATCCTAGTGAATGTACAGCTCAGGGGGTCCCTAATGCAGCGGGTAACGCCGTCCAATCCAGCTACGATCAGGCATACCAAGAAGGCTTTAAGGCGGCCCAACAAGCAGCCCAATACGCGAACAATTTGGACGATCTGCGCGGTTTACTAAATGACCCAGATAATCAATCCGGTCTGTTCGGGTCAGAGCAAACAGATCTGGACGAGTTATTTGAGTCCAATCAAAACGCTCAAAACGGATACGAAGAGGGTTACCTGGGTGGCTATCAGTCTATATTCGGCGGAGGCGGTGGTCTACTGAATAGTTTGGGTGGCCTAGGTGGCGGATCTGGTCTACTGGGCAATCTAGGTGGCCTGGGCGGCGGAGGCTCAAGCAATCAAGGTAACACTTTAAGTAATTTCAATTTTAGCGGTGGCGGTTGTCCTGCTGTCTTGTTCTTTAACGGCGGCGGCTGGCATGCGAACGATCATAACAGTGACAAAATATGGGAAACAGGCCAGCTACAGCAACGAGGCTATGCAGTATTTGATGTTACATATAGGCTAGGTTCCGACGGTATATATTATATATACGAAGACGTCCTGCGTGGCATCCGACACATGATCAATAATTCCGGTATGTACGGAATAGATCCTAGCAGAATCGTAATATGGGGTGACAGCGCAGGCGGACACCTAGTAACCAGGGCCGGTGCCAGTGGCAAATCAGGCGCGAAAGCCGTAGTTGGTTGGTCGGCGCCTACGAATGCCTACACTGCGTTATTCAAATCATTCGAGTCATTCGCGATTAGCATAGACCATTCTACGTGTATTCCTACCGACCTCGCAGGCTTGGCCAATACGACTAACTTGCTAGCTGGCGGAAGCGGTAACGTGGTCAAGGAAGGTGAAGGACTTGCGAGTAATGATTTCTCTAGTATTGGTCTCGATTTATCCGCGGGCGGTTTTAACGCCGACTCTATCAACCCCGTTGGTGTTATATTTGAGGCCTTAACTGTCATGCAGGCAGTGTCACAGACTGCACAGGATCTAGAAACGGTAACACAACAAATACAAAATGGTGACTTCCAGGGCTTGTCTAGTGGCGTTATCAATCTGGCTACACACAAATTAATAGAATGTATAGACAATCTCAATTCCGCGTCGCCAGCATTATTTGCCAGTCCCGAAACACCACCTACTTTCCTCGCGGGATTCTATAACGACCAACTAATCGACCCCCAGCAGGCATATGATTTGCGAGACAAGCTACAGGCTCTCGGAGTTCGCTCTGAAGCCTTGATTCTAGAGGGCGACGAAAATGCCACCGAGGGAGGCTGTACACAGGGAGCGGCCGGAAACAATGATGGATTCTCGTTTAATCACCTTGGTTATGACTGTCGCTTCATCTGTCCAACCCTCAATTTCCTAGACGAAATAATACAGCCAGGGGCAACTAAGTACGATTGTGCAACGGGATTACCCCAGTTAGGTTAATTGGATTATTTATGGAAAAATCACCTAATAAAAAACTTCTCGTCTTTATCTCTTTCGTAATTCTGCTCATCGTTCTGGTTGCCACGTACTTTTTGGCATGGAGGCCATCCGATAGCGATTATGATGTCGCATCAAAAAATCTCGACGCCGTCACGAATAGCTACGCTACCTTAGAGTTAGAATTATTGATGGCAAAAAGTCCGGACAAAATCTCCAATATAACCTCATTAAAAATAGGCGTGTTGTCGGAATTGTTCGACGAATCTCTCGGTACCTTTTTAGGCAATGGCGTGATTTCGCGTGATTTCGCTGTCGGCGCGACCATGAATAAGCACCGGGAGTCGTTCACTAAATATAATGATTCCGTCAAAGAACTGGCGCAATCCATGGAGATCTATACGACTATTGTCAATTCCTGCAATGCGTATATAAATTCCGATAAACAGAATACTACTGACCTGCTGAATAGGTGCGAGAACGCGCTTGAAAATGGTTCAAAATCAGAGTACGAGCCATTCAATAATCAATTTTTTGATAATTATCGAACCCAGGTGGGTGATTTCGTATCCGACATGGACAATAAAAAAGGTAAACTACCTCAACCACCTAGCAAACAACTAGATTACAAACTGCCTGTTCTGATAGACGGAATCGAAGAAATCGAAACTGTCCTAAACACCCAAAAAACCGCATTCTGGCGATAAATTAGGTTAGTCGAGCGCTTCTTTTGTAATCACCGTGTTTTATTTGTACAGTGATATTATCTAGAATTTTGTCTATATTTTGCACAGTTGCAATGGACTGCCATCCCTTTTTGCCGATGTATATATGGGTATCCTCGGCCACCATGTCGGTATTTGGTGCGCCGTAAAAATTGTTGCTATATGACAGATTTGATAGTTGGCTAACCAATCTGTCTTTAAAGTCTGATGACATAATTTTGTTGGAAACAGACAAGAAATCCCACAACATTGCATCGATCTCCTTGTCAGTCTGCTCTCCAGCTACCAATAGTTTAGCTCGACATGCGGAGCTTCTACTGTGAACAGAGTTTGAATCTAGATATGTATTATATTTAGCACATATTATATCTGTTGCGGTGAGGATAATTATATTGGATAGCTTCCAGAACAGGGGAGTAAGTTTTCGCTCTATCGACTCTTTCTCAACGTGAACATCTATAGTTATCTTTTCGACATCAGTAGATTGTTTCGTATGTTTTATTGGATAATCTACCAGCTCAGCATCTTCTTCGTCAAAAGCCTCGTAATCATCTAGTGAAACCCAACCCTGTTCATCAATTTCTATCAGCGCCCGCCGAACAGCATCCATATCGCTAACTTCTAACAGCTTGTCGTTCTCTACAATAACCTGCGTTAGTGCAGTACTCAAGCGTTCCAGAGAAGTATCCACCGATAGTTTTGGCACTTTCGATAATACTTCTATTGCGTCTGGGGTGTAGGCGTCTATGTCGACAGTAATTAGTCCAGAATAAGTGTATGTTGTACCTCTCAAGAAATAATCCAGCCCTTTATATAGTCCATGCGCAAAAAACAGTTCGTTTACTGCGCGCGAGAACAGGTGCTCATAGACATGGGCACTTTGTATATTTGAATACTGTTTTATAATCGTTAAGTTTTTCATAATTACTTGATTAGTATATAAAAGTTGAGTCAGTTTTGCGACATGACTCAGGTCATAGATGCTATCACCACCGCGTACGGCCCTGATTGTTTTTACCCTTGTTGTCGTGCTCTTTGCGAGTTGTCCTTTTTCGACTACCTCGCAGATCTCCGCTCCGTTGACGCGCGTTGTTGCGCCGGGTTGTGCAGTTGTGGCACACACAGACACTCTTGTCCATAGTTGTGTTTCTGCACTTACTTCCGCTTGCCATGATGTACTTACCAATCTCTTGCGGTCACGGGTGCTCCGTGACAGTGAGTGACTGTGTATGATACCAGTCAATCGTCACGGTTGTGACGAACTATGCTATAATAACATAAGTTTCAAAAAAATCAAGCTTTAGGTTTATTCCTATTTTACTGCCTTAAGCACTTGCATTTTGGTAAGTTTTGGTGTATAATAGGAATATATGGCTAGAAAAAACCACCACGAACAGCAGTCAACATTCTCAAAAAAAGAAAAGCTAATAACTGCACTTGCCGCGCCTTTCGCGGTAGTAGCCCTAGCTGCGTGTAATAGTGGCGACAGGGTAGAAATCCGCGTTGATCGTCCAGGTGTTTCACAAGACGCTAATCCTGATACAAGCAATGTATCACACGAAAGCCGTAGTGATCTGACCCTAGAAAACTCAACTCCCGAAGAGTTTTATAACGATGCTAATTTTACGGACGAAGAGCGCGTACGCTGGGCGCACGACCAACTACAACAACCTCACCCAGAATTTCCTGACAAGTCCGTGGAGAGGGTCGCGTACGAGAGAATGCTCGCTGACCTGACAGCAGAGGGTCGTGAAGTATCATTAAATGTCGATTATTTACCGACACCGTCTAGATCAAATACCGCAGGCGAAGCAAACACCTTGACGCACGTCGTAACCGCCACTGCTTTATACTCTGATAATTCCGCCCTTGCAGAAAAACTATTAGCTGCCGGGTTTGATAACAATAGTAGTATCATAGGAAGAATACGCAATGGTGTAGTTGATTTTGTAAACCAAGGACCGGATGTAAAAAACAACATCGCTTTCGATATTGCATACATACCAGCAGATGGGTCAACCCGGCAATCAACTGGAGCGACTGTTGATATGGCTACAAAGCCTACTAGCAACCAGACCATAGGTGGTAGGGTTGTACCTGAAAATGGAGTTCTAACACGTGTCGCATACCAGAAAGACGACCAAGACCAAAGCTTAGTCAGTGAAGAGATACAGGCTTTTGTTGGCGGTCGCTGGATTTCAAAAGATGTGTACAGCGATAGTGATTCCAGGTGGATTCCACCTCGCGATCTAGTGAATCTACCCTAGTAGTTTTTTTACACCGAATATACTATACTTAGTAGCATAACCAGTATGTAACTATTGGGAGTAAAAGCAGGTTTTAGTATAGTATGCTTTTGGCACAAAGACGGTTTCTTTTCATGTTTCTTGTCCCGTTCGTGGTGGCTACTTTAGTTATTGGCGGGCTGTTTTTAAATAGTAGTACCGCAAACGCATACCCCCCGCCCTGTAACCCTGGCGATAACGAGGTTCAACAACCCGATGGTAGTGTCGACTGTCAACCCGCATCACCCACACCCCAGACCGGTAACAATCCCCAGACCGGTGGAGAGAACCCCGACGACGAAGAAGTATCCTGCGCCGTCGATAAAATCGGTTGGATCGTCTGTCCTGTCATAGAGAAGGCCGCATGGATAGGCGACCAAGCATTTGGCTTTTTGGCTGGCCAGTTTTTAGAGATTGAACCAGAACTAGTAGCAACTTTTGACACCAGCAGCAATGATACCGGAACATATGCTACGTGGCAATTGGCGCGAAACATCGCCAATGTCATGTTCGTTATCGCGCTGTTGGTCATCATTATGTCGCAAGTAACCGGACGGGGTATTGACAACTACGGTATCAAAAAGCTCGTACCGCGACTGATAATAGCCGCTATCGCCGTGAATATATCATACTTTATTTGTCAGGCAATGGTGGATTTGTCTAATATCCTAGGTTACGAGACAAAGAACTTCCTAGTAAATGCGGCCGCTTCCGTGTCTGATAGAACAGCCATGCCAGCCGCCAGTGATACTGGCATACAGACTGGCACGGGCGCATTGGCCGTGATAGCCGACATAGTGCTAGCAACCGTGGCAATTGTTTGGCTGGTCATGCCCTTGTTAGTATCGGCCATCGGCATAATCCTAGCGACTGTTCTGATAATCATTATTATCCTATTAATGCGAAAGGCCTTCATAATACTGCTAGTCGTAGTATCGCCAATCGCATTTGTCCTATATCTACTGCCAAACACAGAACAATACTTCCGTAAATGGTTGTCGATGTTTTGGAAATTGTTGATGGTGTTCCCGGTCGTGGGGCTCCTATTTGGTGCAGGCCAGTTAGCTAGTGCGGTCATCCTGGTAGCCGGTACAAACGGAGGCGGGACTTCTGCCACTGTTAGTTATTACGAAGACGGTGGCGACAAGTGTGTCACCTTGCCTCTCAGCAATCCAAACGCCAGACCGCAAGGACAAGACCAAGCCTTAGCTCAGCAAGGCAGCTGTGGAGATAGGTCAACACCCGTAATGTTGGGCTTGGTAGCCGCTCTCATCGCAGTCGCACCGATGCTAGCGGTATGGAGCGTACTAAAAGCAGCCCTACAGGGTGCTGGTCAGATTGGTGGCAAGATATCCGGCGCCGTCGAAACATATTCTGGCAAAGCAGGAACCAAAGCCCAAGAGCGCATGAACAGAAGTGCGATTGGTCGTGGAATGGAGACTAGGAAGGCTATTAAGAAGAACTATCAGGATCAGCAGTTCGCCGACAAGATGAGCAGGAAGGGTAGATTTGGTGGCACCTATACACGCATAGCGTCACGCGGACTTCAGGGGAATGTTGGTCGAGTAGCAGGTGGGTCATGGGGTGCGCAGGACAGAAAACTGTCTGCTAACTTTGCTGGATCTGCAGAAAAGCTCCGCGATCAAGAAAAGGAAGAGCGAAAGGCATCCTTAAACCAGTTATTAAGAGACCGCCCTGGGGACCTACCAGAAAACGTATTGGCTCCAGAATTACGAAAAGCCCTAGCGTCTGGAGATGAAGTTGGCGCCTTAGCCGCACAAGAAATGCTCACAAGCGTAGCCGGTAAAGAAGGCGTGCATGAGATGCGTAAAATGTTCAACGACATTGATAGCAAGAAGTTGAAGGTAGACGAGAAATCATTTTCTCATCTCATGCAACATATACTATCGCAAAGCAGTATCAAGAGCTCTGATGCCGACGTTTATAAATATGCTCAGGGCGGAAGCACAATGGCCGCTATTAGAAGTAATTCAGGAACATGGGATGGACTTACTGATGAGCAAGCGGCCAGCCAGACAAAGTTCGCTACGGGCGGAGATGGAGTAACGATGGGTGTTGCATCCGGATTTGTTGGTGCCATGACTAAGAAATCTAGCATCATCGGACCCGACGGTAAGGCTATCGAGGTCAATCGTGCAAACGTTGTATTGAACAACGCTACGGCGCAAAAGGCGCTAAAGGACAAGACTCGAGAAATTGTAGAGAAATCTGTAAGCAAGTAGCGGGTATGAATTATGCGCAATCTAATATATAGAATCGGATACCTGTGCCTGACTCTGTTGATTCTGCAGGCGATATCACTACCTATAATCGCACTGTTACAGTTCACTGTATTTAATCATATGGAACCCGCCTATGGGGGTGTTGATGAAACGAAGCAAATCGTGCACACCTATGGCGCCCCTATAATCACCGTACAGCCCGACACTGGTAACTGGGTCGTGGTTTCGACTCTATGGATAGCTTTGTCTTTTGTTATCGCTCTGATTGTCCTATATACCAGCAATGTGATGTCAGTACTCCTAAAAAAAGCCCTACGTCATTGGCGAGGTAGGGTAACTGTAGGGAATTTGTTCACAACAAAGTTTGTATTACCTGGCACCACCTATGTTTTCGTATCGTTGTTCGCGCTATTACTACCAGCCGTTTACTTGTTGTTACCAGTAAATGCCTTGGTCGCATTGCTGGCACTCGTTTGTTTTTGGATTCAATACAACCAAGCTCACAAAAATAAAACCCCCGTCTCGAAGATTCTATAACCATTCACGGCCACACACCCACAATCACATTATTTTAAATAGTTTAATTATCCGTCCGGCCGGACAAAAAATTAAACTATTCGATTGGTGCTGATTCAAACATTTTTATCCAGTCTTTGGCGCCTAAATCGTTTATTATTTCCTGTAGTTCTTTTGTGTACTCTTTGTCGGTCATCCATACGCTCTGTTGAATCTGATCAAATTGCAAGTCACGCAATACCGAACGAAACTGACGCCTTATGTGCGAATACTCCTCTGGTATGTCAAAGATAACCATCAGCCGCACATTGCCTAGGAGTTTACTTGCGGTATAGGGTAAGATCGTACGTTTTGCCCTGTTAGACAGGCTTACTCTGCCTTCGTCTACCGTAATGAGCTTGTTTTTCTTTGCCCTATAATACGCCTGTTTATATGAATCGCCGGAATACATACCAATTCTATCCAGTTCGTTAAAAAACCTATTAGGGGAGTAGGTAAGCATGAGGTTTTGACGAGTATACGGAACTAGCGCGAGCAGCAACTCGGTCGTTACGCTTTTTTGTCTTTTTTCTTTTACTTTTTTCATATTTATATAGTATCATTTTATGTCCGGCCGGACAGAAAATTAAGATATTTTTTTTACGCTATATTGGATGGGGATTTTGTGGGCAAAAAGTAAAGGTAAAAAGTTTGTTTTGATTTGTATTCGAAAACATTTTGGAATATATTTATAAACTAGCCAAAAAGTCGTTCTCAAACCTCGCAAAAGCATAAGTAGTACGGTATAATCGTAACAGATATGGCGGTATACAAAGTACCTCAAGACGTCGAGGCGGACGACAAGCTAATCGGTCCGTTTAGTTTTCGTCAATTTATTTACCTTATTATCGTCGCTATTTCCTTGGCGGGCGCATGGGGTCTGGGTCAACTTTTCCCCGTTTTGGCAATCCTGCCTCTGCCGGTAATTCTATTTTTTGGTACTCTAGCGCTACCACTGCGCAAAGATCAGCCCATGGAGGCTTATCTGTCCGCAGTGGTTTCTTTTTACTTCCTAAAATCCCATAAAAGGCTTTGGTTGCCAGATGGAATTGATTCATTCGTGACTATCATTCCGCCAAAAAACTCAGAGAGAATTTTGACGAAACAATTCGACGACGCCGAAGCAAACAAGCGTTTAGACTATTTGACCAGCCTGGTCGATTCACATGGCTGGGCTATTAGAGGTGTTCAGGCTGCCGACACATCCGTAAGCAATGACCTGTATTATGAGTCGCAACAAGCAGCCGACGTGATGGATAATTCTAGCCCATCGGCCCAGGCTATGACCGAGAGGTTACAAAACGCCGCCACTTCTAGGCGCGAAAGTGCCGTGAGCAACATGAAAACCTCGACTAAAACACCCCCTGCCCAGGCTTCTGACCAGGCGCAAAAAACAACTACAAACACCGACGATACCGCAACTAGCGACCCCGGTTCGGTCGTTCCATCTGATGATGAGTTGAGAAAGAAAGAGGAGGCCGCGGTAAAGAAACATGCCGAGAAGCAAGGTAGGGACGTAGCCGCCTACGCCGCCGCGCTAGCCGAAGAGGCTGCCGAAAACCGTGGAAAACCTGTGCAAAAACCGAGTACAAACACTAGCGCTTCTACCCCTGATACTGATACAATGGAACTGACGAATAAGCAGGCGAAGGACTTGTCTAGTCAAGAGGGCGTGACAATAGCGACCATTGCGCATCAGGCAAAGCGCGTTGCTACGGACAACAAGTCACTAAAAGAAGGCGAGGAAGTGACGATATCACTTCATTAAGGCAAAGGGGATTATAGGGCATGCCTCCAGAACAACAACCACAGGAAGTCGCAAGCGCACCACCAGATGGTGCCCCTGCTAATGCTCCTGCGGGCCAGCCCCAACAACCCACGCCACAACAGGGGCAACCGGCAGCTCCTGCGCCACCAGCCGCCGACCCACGCGAGGCACACACGCCAGCACCGCCAACGAACCCAAATACTACGCAAAATTCACTACTGTTTTCCGAACTGCGTGATGACATGGTAATCATGAATGACGGCAGTTTTCGGGCCGTAGTAGCCTGTAAGTCAATCAACTTTGATCTAATGAGTAGTAAGGAACGCGAAGGTATCGAGTATAGCTACCAGAACTTTTTGAATTCATTGTACTTCCCCGTGCAAATTCTTATTCGCTCGCAAAGAGTTGATATAGGGCCATATCTAGAACGCCTGACTGATATCCGCAAGGACCAAGAAAATATGCTTTTGAACATCCTAACCGATGACTATATTGACTTTATCGACACCCTATCCCAAGAAGCCAATATCATGGACAAGACGTTTTACGTAGTCGTTCCATACTGGCCAATGGGCGATATAGATTCGCTAAAAAGGGGTAGCAAGAGCTTGTTTGGAACTATTTTTGGCGGTACCCCGAAACAACGAGCAATAGTGGTCAGCGCGGAACAATACGAAAAAGCCAAGGACGAGATAAAAAATCACGTCGATGCTGTAATGAGCGGGCTATACCAACTAGGGGTAAAGTGTGTTCAGCTAAAGACCAAGGAGCTAGGTGAGTTGTATTACAATTTCTACAATCCAGATACTGCCGTACGTGAACCACTAGGAGATTTTGGAAGCGTAACGGCGATGTATGTGAAGAAAGGTGAGGGCGATGCGCCTAAATATCACCTAATGCGCGAGGAGGATGCCAACAATGGCCAGTAAAAACAACAAGCTTGACGTTGCCGCGCAACAGCGGGCTCGCGAACAAGCCGAGGTAGAGCAGGCTTTTCAAAAAGGCATCACTACTCTACGTGATTTGATAGCTCCGTCTAGTATAGAGATTCACGCGGCATACTTCCGACTAGGTACGAAATACGGCAAAACTCTGTACGTTTATGCCTACCCTCGTCAGATTTACACCGGCTGGCTCTCTAGTATCATCAACATCGACGAAGTACTCGATGTTAGTATGTTCTTTTATCCCGTCGAGTCCGAAGTGGTCCTAAAGAACCTGCGAAAAAAAGTCACGCAAATGCAGGCGACTATCGCTATTAACGAAGAAAAAGGACGCACACGCGACCCTGGCCTAGAGGCCGCGCTAAACGACGCCGAAGAACTTCGTGACGAAATTCAGGTCGGTTCAGAAAGGTTTTTCCGATACGGCCTGTACATCACCATGTATGCAGATAGCCTGGATGAGCTTAGTTTTATCCAGCACAAGATAGAGACTATATTTGGTCAGCAATTAGTATTCAGCAAAGTGGCATCCAGCCAGCAAGAGCAAGGCCTGAATAGCACGTCACCACAAATGACGGATCAACTGCAAATTCGCCGAAACATGAATACGGGTGCAATTTCTACTAGCTTTCCTTTTACTAGCGCCGACTTGTCGCAAGAAAAAGGAATCCTATACGGAATCAACATGCACAACAATGGCCTAATAATCTTCGATAGGTTTACGCTAGAGAACGCAAACATGGTCGTGTTCGCGAAGTCTGGTTCAGGCAAGTCATTCACGGTCAAACTAGAAGCTATTCGCTCTATGATGATGGGTACCGACGTCCTGATTGTCGACCCCGAAAACGAATATCAAAAACTTTCTGACGCCGTGGGTGGTAGTTACTTACGATTGTCATTGAATTCCGACGTTCGTGTAAATCCTTTTGATTTGCCTCATGTGGTTGACTCGTCAGAGGCAGACGACGCTTTGCGTGCAAACCTAGTGACTCTTCATGGCCTACTACGGTTAATGCTTGGTGGTGCTACGTTGCAAGCCAGTGGTCAAACCAACGTTACCGCCATGACGCCAGCCGAAGAGGCAGACCTAGACCAAGCGTTGATAGACACCTATGCCCGCGCCGGTATCACGAGTGACCCGTTGACGCACACTTCGCCTCCTCCCACTATGGTCGACCTATATGACACCCTGGTGCATATGGAGGGTAATGGACCTGCGCTTGCCCAGCGCCTAAGAAAATATACCAGCGGTACTTTTGCCGGAATATTCTCGCAACAATCAAATATTGATATAGACAACCAGATGGTTATCTTTAACATTCGAGACCTAGAGGATGAACTCCGACCGGTAGCCATGTACATCGTCCTATCCCATATTTGGAACGTTGTCAGAAGCCACCTAAAAAAGCGAATGTTGATCGTAGACGAGGCATGGCAGTTGATGAAGTACGAGGATAGCGCCAACTTCCTATTCAGCCTAGCGAAACGTGCCCGTAAATATTACCTTGGTGTCACGACAATCAGTCAAGACGTCGAAGATTTTATGGCTAGTAAAATGGGTCGCGCCATCGTAGCTAACAGTTCTATGCAATTGCTATTAAAACAGTCTCCGAGCGCCGTTGACGTCTTGGCCGACGTGTTCAAGTTGACAGACGAAGAGCGTAAGCGTTTGTCTAATTTCCCTGTTGGGCAAGGATTGTTCTTTGCGGGCGCCAATCACGTACATATACAGGTCGTTGCGTCCCGAACCGAGCATCAATTGGTAACAACAAGCCCCGTCCAAATGCTACAACAACAAGAGGAGGCCAGAATGCAGGCCGAGGCTCAAAAACGCGCCGAGCAAGATCAACAAAAAGCGGCTGGTGGGGCTGGACAACAGGCTGGAGGTTAGTAGCCCATGGCCTTGCCAAACAGACAAAAACCATCAGTATCTGACGACGATGTAACTCGAGAGATCGCGGATAGAGAAAGTTCGCCAGAATTCGATGATATTCGAGGCGACTTCGACCAGTTGTCGGATAATGACGAGATCGACGAAGGAGATAGCGAGCCTATCAACTGGGAAGATGATAGTGATGCTAATCCCGTGGAAGACTTTTATAAAAGGAAAGAAAAAGAACGTAAAAAACGTGGCGCCAAAGTTAACGGCGAATCGAGCGTAAAGGACGAGGAAGAAAATCCGGACGACGTGCCTACGGGTGTTAGCCCAAAAAAACTCAATCGATTCAACCGCCTGCGAAACGCATTTATGCGAGGTGGCCCGACGGCAGGAATAATAGGCGGATTAGTTGGCACCTTTGGTCTGGGCTCTATCGTTTTAGGCCCCGCTAGCTTGCTAGTCAATTTGTCGGATTTACTAGCGAATCATTCCGATCACGGCAATCGTGTCTTTGTAAAAACTGGCCGATCGTACATTGCGGCTGTACTGACAGGACAGACCAGAAACTGCGCTGAATCCAAAATAAAATGTAAGTTCGCGACGATTAGCGAATCACGCCTACAACAGTGGCGCGAGCGCGGAATTACCGTCGATATCGGTGATGGACAAAAGAACACGCTTGGTAGATATAAAGTCCGCGGCCTGGAATATAAAGGCACGAAGGTGACAAATATCGTCGATTACAAAGGCTTGCGATATACTCATCCGCAATTCAATAGTCTACTCAAGCGCTTTCCGGTAAAGGCAGGTTACATAAACGCCAAGAGCTCATTCAACAAAACCCTCACCAAGTTCGGTTTGAACGTATCGGATAGATTTAGGTCCAGCAAGAGTCCAGACAAAGAAACCCGAGAAGCAGAGAATAGAGAAAGGATGAACTCTCAAACGGGAGCAAGCGTAGACGCAGATGGTAATACAGACCCCGACAGGGTCAGGAGTACTGTTGATGGAGAGACCGAAAAAGTAAGCTCTGATGCAAAAAGCAAACTATCCGGTATTAGAACGGCGGCGGCGGCCACGAGCGGGGTTGCCATACCAGCTATGTTTGCATGTCTTGGTTACGACATTATTCGCGCAACTCAGGCGGCAATAACACTTTATTGGCACACAGAACTATTAAAATTCGCAACGCCTTTTCTAAAACCGGGCGCGGAACTAAAGGAGGCCGGGGATGGCGGAAATATAGACTGGGAAACAGTTGAATATTTCGGCGATAGGCTCACTAGACCGGTAACTCAAAAAGAAGCCGACGCGGATCCGAATGATAATATAACCGACGATATGGTTGGTAAAACCGCTATGGATTCCAAGGGTATAAACGCCGCCCTAAATGGCGATCCTGTACAGAATCCAGACTATACAGCCTGGGCACCTAGCGTTACTGGAATTGGACTGGTTAGAGAGGCCCAAAAACAATTCGGATCAGACAATATTAGAACCGCATGTAATGCAGCAAAGATAGCCGCCTACACAGGAGCAATACAGTGCGCCTTTGGCCCTCTTGCCTTGATCAAGTGTGCCGGAGCGGTAGTAGCACAACAGGCTTTCGTACAGATATGGGGCGATGACGTGATAAAAGTCATCACTGAAAAATTGTCAGAACCCGCCATAGAAGCTATAACAAAAGCGAACCTTACAGATAATCTACATGGTCCGGCTCTCGGCGATGCGCTTGTTTCGGCCAGTGGAGTGATCGGCGGAAATATGGATAGGTCATCTGGATTCGCAGCGGCTGGTGACGATGCGCAGGCATATCAAGCATATTTAGATATGCTAAATGACAAAGATTACCAAGATGAACTAATCGCAGATGCTAAGTACGAAGCATCAAAGAATCAACTGAATCCGAATAACCCGTATTCATTCGCGGGGCAGTTTGCGTCGGGTATATCAACGATGGCCTGGAACGGCACGGGATTCTCGGTGATTTCTAATATGCTAGGTAGCGTGGCATCTATTCCAAAGATAGGAGTCGCACACGCTGCAAAGGATGGACTATTCATGCCGATACAGATATATGAATCGCAAGCAACCTTTCAGGCTGCCCTAGACAAATGCAACGACCCAGGGCTAGGGGAGCTAGGCATACCTTGTGCGAACGAATCCGGCAGGGCTATTCCCTATATGTTACCGGTCGTCGAAGAGTGTATGGAAAGCGAAGCCAACGGATCACAAAGAGTGTGCATAGACGAAGCGATAGACTATCTATACGCACAAAAATACGAAGACGACGACAAGGAAGAGCCTCAACCATTTATCGATCGCGATACCGGAAAACCTACCGGTATGAATAAATATAGCGCCGAGGAAAAGGAATATAAAAACCCCTTCCTGATGTTCATGCGACATTGCGGAAATGACCGCGAATACCCATTGGGATATACGGACACGAGCGTCGAGGAAGATAACGAAGACTGGTATATTGGCGCTGAATGTGCAGCCGGAAAAGGATCAAAAATTAACGATGAACAACTAGCCTGGATGTCATATTACTATCATATGTGCATAGCACTATATGCCAGCGAAGAAAACATTGAATACTGTTGGGAAGACGCACCAACACAAACCGCGACCACGACAACGTGTGGAATAGCCGACACTTCCACTCTGGGTGATTTTGCCACTGGTAATAGCACCAGGGGCGAGCCTAGAATGATACTTGTCCATACAACCGAGGGCGACAGTCTACAAGGTATGGCCGATGCTCTACTGGCTGGAGGAAATTCATATCACGTAGCTATCGAAGAAAGCGGGATGGCACACCGTCTAGTGCCCGATAATCAGATAGCTAATGGTGCCCGAGGTGCCAATACAGACAGCCTCAATATCGCGTTGGTTGGTTTTGCAGACAAAGGTGCACGACTAGACGCGAGCTCGCCGCAAAACCAAACGCTATCGAAATGTATCGCGGAATGGTCGTCCAAATTTAATATACCTACCGAAAAAGTAAGTGGCGCGGGCATATTAAATGGCGGGTCAACCCGAGGTGTAGCAGGTCATATCGACGTAGCACAAGCAGCCGGTTACAATGATCGTACAGACCCAGGAATAAATTTCCCATGGTCGGAGGTGCTAGCAAATGCAAAATAGATTAAAGAGTATCAAAAAACAGCTAAAGCTGATCTTTGCTATATCCCTAGCCATTCCTCTAGTTAATCCAGTAGAAACGAGTTACGCGGCCCGTGTTCTATTTTGCGAAACAAATTACGCCCTATATGGCTGCACTGTAAACGAGTGCACGAACGACCCGTCCTCATCTGCCAGGCCAGCATCTAGCGTTATTGGCGACGGTGGCGGATGTGGCAATAACGCAGGCGAAGACCAGGCGAACAAAGATCAGGTATGGGGATATTTTGTAAATAAATTCACCCAAGAAGGCTATACGAAAGACGAGGCTGAAAAAGCGACCGCCGGAATAATGGGCAACTGGCTACAGGAGAGTGGATTTAATCCCTATAGGCACGAAGCCCCTAATCCCGGTAGCGGATGCAATGGAGCCTCTGGTCCAATCACCGGAACGGTAGGTTTGGGTATAGCGCAGTGGTGCGGATCTAGGCAACAAGACTTAGCAGACTACGCCGCAGAAAGAGGAACGGATATTACCTGTCTGGGAACACAGCTGGAATTTACGTGGAAGGAAATGCAGGAGCGCAATCTGCATGTAGATATGAAAGGATTGTCGCCAGCGGAATCATCGCAGATTTTTGACGAAATATTCGAAGTATCAAACGGCACCGGTGAACGACAGAAAAAGGGCGAGGATTTGTATAAGGAATATACCGGCAAAGACCCTGGAACACTTACTGCTTCCGCCCAAGACACCGGTAATGGCTGCACCACACCCGGTGTTATAGGATCGGGAGCAATACCGGGTGAAACCTGTGCAGAAGCGCAGCCAGCTGTTCAGGAAGCGATAGCAGACGATAGAGTTATTCTAGGCGGTAATGCTGAAACGGAACATGAAGATTTAAGTATATGTTCGGATACACCCTTGGAAAATTGCACCGAAGGGACAAGGGGGATAACTCAACGCGGACTTATGGCAGGGGTTAATAGTACTGGAACTAACAGCGTTACCTTGACCTCTATACACCAGGACCATGGTTGCGATAGTGGCGACCACCCAAATGGACTTGCGTTAGATATAGGGGCAGTTAATGGCGAGTTATGTCATACAGATTCTACTGCCTGTGATGCGTTATTCAAATATTATATTGAAAATGCCGAGGAACTAGGTATTCGCTGGATAATCTATAATGGTTCTGGTTGTCAGGAAGCAGTATCTGGCAACGAAAATATCTCAGAGTGTAGAGGTGATCATAGCGACCACATACATGTGAGTTTTAGAGAGTAGGTGATGTAAGATACCATGGAAGAAAACGAAGGAATAATATATAAAATCATAAAGTGGACACTCGACCACGTGAAATTGGTTATTTTTCTCGGATTTATTCTTGCACTGATTTTGTTTTGCCTCCACTTATTTAATTCTTACGCACTGGTCTTTATAGATACCGACGCCGATTTTGAAACAGAGAATGTCGCCGTATACATAGGATCAGACTCCACGGATGACACGCTGGAAAAAGCCGGCGTGACAGGAAGTATGCTAATATTACCACGCAGCACAAAGAGTGTTGTCGTTTCCGGCGGAGAAAACATCAAAACTCGTGTCAATTTAGAAATACCTTGGTATGGCGTCGTGGACAAAAAAGTTTCGTTGTACAAAGACAAAAACGCCGAAAAGGTAGCATACAAGAGCACGACTGCGACCATTTGCGCGCTGTACAGGCCAAGCTCCGATAGGTTAGCCTACTACAATTGCCGAGACACCAATGCAGGATTGTTCGAATATGAAACACCGACCTCAAACCCTTGGTTTTTAAATAAGGTAAGCCCTATATATTACCCCCTCAATCAACCAAGACCTGGAAGCTACTTAGGTGTACTATTTTCGTCACCCGCGCAAATAGTAGGAATAAATGAAAAAAATAAGTTAACATACTTCAACGCACCTCCTCTGGATATTCCCAATACACATGAGCCCAAAGAGGGGGAGTTTGCAGATCATCATAATGTAGATACCGTGGCAGTGCGTATATATTCAGATACTAATGACACAAGCAATGATAAATTCGCTGTCGTCGAGTCGGTTAGCGGCAAAATCTTCATTGGAACACCTACTGGTGGAAAAAGTGTTGACTATCACTCCATTGAAGCGCCCGATAATTATCGAAACCTGTACAATCAAACCCTATGTTCAATTAACGAGAACTACGCATATTGTTACCGTGGTCCGGCAGTAATAGGAGACACGTCGCCGGATTTCAACTTTAGCGAGGTTACTCAATCGCAACTAGTCGTACATTCATTCGCAAACAATACTACGGAGATTTACAAATTTTCCGACAATCTATTTACCCTCACTGATATACACGCGACGGACAAAGGGGAATTATATGGCTATAAGTTCGGTCAACTGTATCATTTCAAGAAATCGGGAGATACCTACAAACCCGTGGAGGTATCGAACAATGTTAGTTCTGTCGCGGCTAGCGACAAACTCTATTACGTAAATAACGATAGCGTATATGCGATAGACCCCGATGACAATTCAGTTGCCCATCAGGTTTTTTATTCATCTAACGTGGTGCCTAAGGCTCTATATCCCGTTGACGGAAATGTCTTTATTATCGGTACCACTCCTTTCGACTCCAGTACCACCTATGCCTATAGACTATTAAACCAAGATAACAATGGCGAAATTCGCCCCATAGACAGATTTCCTTTTGATACCAAAAAGACCAGCGACATAATAAACAACGACTTGGTCGGAAATAGGGTTTACGTGGCACTGGCAACGCCATTAGTTCGAGTATCTGGCGGAAAAAACATAGATATAGAAAAATACAAACAGATAAAATCACAGGCAGAAGAATACGTTCAGAGCAGAAACGTCTCGGGCCTTACTGTACAATACAGCAACTAGAGCTTTATTATCTTCGCGCCCTTTAGCTTATTTGGTACGGCGACACTAGTCATAACTATTTGGTTCTTATGGAAATTCGAAACTAGTTGCGTTTGCCTAGCTTCATCCAGTTCGCTAAATACATCGTCCAATAAAACTATAGGTTTTTGGTTAATGGCGATTTCTATCATGGCGACTTCTATAAACTTCAAAGCCAGAACAATAGTTCTTGTCTCGCCACGTGAGGCAGACGTCTCTGCTAATTTATTGTTAAAATAAACTTCTATATCGTGTCTGTGCGGCCCCACGCTAGTACTCCCGATTATTAGATCTTTTTGAATATTAGCCTCTAGCTCCGCGAGTAGTCTTTGCTCAACGTTACCGCTAGTAGGGTACGGGTAATTAAGCTTAACGCTATCTTTGGTTTTCGCGATTTTATTATATACAGTCTCTATTGATTGGTTTATCTTATCGACGATATCTTTTCTGGCCGATATTATTTGTGATCCGTATTTTGCCAGACTTACATTCCATGCAAATAATCGATTCGTGTCCGTACCTTTTTCTTTCAGCAAAGCATTTCTTTGTTTTAGTATCTTTTCATATCTATTCACTATCGTTTGATATTCTGGATTTGTCTGCGTCACTAACAGATCAAAAAACCTTCGTCGCCGGGAAGGAGAGCCGTGCAATAATCTCAAATCATCAGGTTCGAATAGCACTACCGGATACTTGGATGTTTTTGGCAGACGAGCAAACTTTTTTTCATCCAACTCAAAGATTTTTGATTTGTATTGATCGCCTGGCTGATATTTTACGGTTCTTTCTTCGTCGTCCAATCCTAGGTCTATGCGATACCATGATTTGTTATGTCGCAACATCTCTTTATCTGTGCCCTTGAAAGACTTTCCGCGCAGGCCAACATACAAAGATTCTAATAAGGTAGTTTTTCCGCTACCATTTTTGCCTGTTATGACAGTCGTACCGTCAGAAAAAACACCGTTAAAATCATCGTGCGAACGAACGTTTTTTACATTTATTGATTTGACAATCATGACACCAACTAAACTAGTCGATTAGCTTTTCAATGGCATTATGACGTGCAGATAGTCACTATCTTTTTTATTACCCGCAAGCACGCATGGAGATAACTTGCCGCTAAACCTAAATACTACCTCGTCGCTATCGACCACGTTCAGTGATTCTATCAAATATCGGGAATTCAACGTAACCTCACCATCTGCGCTGACCTTTGCCGGAGTTTCAGATGTATTCTCGCCCAATTCGGTAGCTACGGAATGTAATGACAGCTTATCTTTAGACGAGTTGGCCGTAATAGTAACACTTCCGCCAGACTCACGAGCAAACAATCCCGCCACCTTTGTTATCTGCGCAAAATCAGAACACGGTAGCGTGACATTGGTCTCAGACTTTGCTGGAATCAGTTGTCTATAGTCTGGGAAATTGCCGTCTATTAATCTACTGGTAATCTCGGTGTCGTTCAAACGAAACCTGACTTGAGTCTCGTCAAACAAAACTTCTACTTCCTCTACGTCGTCACTCACCGATCGCAAAACTTCCTGCAACGTGCTAGTCGGAATAATCGCCGACACGTCACTCTTTGTAGCGACCAATCTCTTTTCGGACAATCTATATCCGTCAGTAGCAGCCAAGTATAGATGACCTTCAAATGAGTGCCAATACACACCAGTCAAAACTGGACGGGTGGCATCACTGCTGGCGGTTAGTATTGTTTGGCTAATCGCCTGTTTTAACGAGCCAGTTCCTATATTGTATTTGACCGCGGTCTTTTCATTTATAGTAGGTAGTTCGGGGAAGTCGTCGGCCAGAGTTCCATTAATGGTAGAAGTATATCCATCGGCCTTTAGCTGTAATTTATTGTCATCAACTTTTAGTTTTACGGTTGTTTTTGGCAAGCTAGATACAAATTCCGTTATTAGTCGAGCAGGCACGGTTATTGCTCCTTCGTTCACGATTTTTGCCCCTATATGTTGCGACGATGCAATTTCTAGATTGGTCGCGGCAACCATTAGTCTGTGGCCATCAGTCCTCATTAATATATTACTCAGAATTGGTAATTGGGTTTTTGAACTAGCAACTCTAGATGCTGCACCAAGTGCTCGGGATAGATTTTCTTGTGTGACGGAAAGTTCCATTGTTATTATCCTTTAAACCTTTTTAAATTTGTTGTAGTAGTTATAGGCGCTGTGGAAAGTGCGGAAAAGTCACTGTCTACAGATTGAAATTGCATTTTTTTGATGTGGAAAACGGTTGGTAAAAGCTGGGGTATAAATGTGCTTATTATGGCCTTTTTGCACATGGTTAGTGACTTCATGTAATATGATTCCACATTTCGTATGTCTTTTTGCGCAACAATTCTACAGGCTTTTCGCAGGTTATCCAACGCGTTTCCACATGATTTCAAAACATTTCCGGTAAATATAAATATACCAACTACCATATACCAACTACCATATACCAAAAATCTATGCATATAGCCTCTCCCGAATGTCTGACACTTGTTCACGAACAGAGAAGTCGAGTTTTATAGATTTTTCAATTTTTTCGACTGAATGAATCGCAGTAGTGTGGTCTTTGCGGCCGAGTTCGTTCGCTATCTTTGGAAAGCTTAGGCGAAGCTCGCTGCGCAGTAGATACATGGCGATTTGCCTTGGTGTTACTATATGCTTGTCCCGCTGTGCGCTACATATTTCGGCGGACGACAAAGAAAAGTACTTCGCGGTTTTATCTATGATCTGTTTCGCCGTGATATGTTGCGGGCGAGTTCTACGAACGTTACCGAGTAAACCTTCGGCAGTTGATATGTCTGGGGTTATGCCGCGCATTTCGGCGTATGCAAGTAATTGATTCAAGGCGCCCTCTAATTCACGAATGTTAGTCTTTACGTTGTTTGCTAGATATTCAACAGTTTCGCGATCTAGTTCAACTCCAGATAGAGAGGCTTTTGCCTCGATGATGGCGCAACGCGTTTCAAAATCGGGCATCTGTATGTCGATAGGCATACCCATTTCAAACCTACTACGTAAACGCTCCGTGAGGGTCGGTATACTTTTTGGCGGTTTGTCGCTAGTGATGATTATTTGCTTGTTGTTTTGATGGAGCGCGTTAAACGTATGGAAAAACTCTTCCTGCGTTTTTTCCTTGTTAGCAATGAACTGCATATCATCAACGATTAGCACATCCACATTTCGATACTTGTCCGAAAATCCCTTCTTTTTGAAACGGATACTTTCTAGAAACTCTTTCACGAAAGTTTCGCTACTTATATATACTACGCGCGCGTCAGGCTGAACTTTTATTATTTCGTTTCCTACGGCCTGTGCCAAGTGAGTTTTACCTAGGCCGACACCGCCATATAAAAATAGCGGATTGTATTTAGTACCCGGGTACTGAGCAACTGCCTGACAAGCCGTGTACGCCAGGTCATTACTAGACCCAACGATGAAGTTGGAAAAAGTATATCTAGGATTGAGTCCACCGGTTTTTGGCACTCCAGAATTCGACTTTGGTGAAGTCAGCCTGTCGACGACTTGCTGGTTCGAAGAAGTAGTTTCACGATTTATAGATGTTTTTTTGCCACTAGTCTTTACTACGAAATCTATTTCCTTGGGTTTTACGCCGTGTTTTGCCAGTACTTGGCGGATTTGATCAGAGAATTTTACTTGAAATTGCCTAACCGCGAATATATTAGGAACCGCGATAGTTACCGCGTCGTCACTACATTCTAGTAGCTCGGTATTTTTGAACCATGTGACAAAAGTGGCATGGGGAACAGAAAGTTCTATTTCGCCTAGGACACTTTGCCATAATGTATTTTGCACCGAATAACTCCCTCTAATAAATCCGTGATTATCCCCGCATAAGTTCAGGTCTTTACTGAGACTTACTATAGTTTAGCCATGACTTTTCCACAAGCTATAAAATAAACAACAGACAAAAAACGACTAGTGTTCGATTTTTCCACAATTTACGACCACCCCAGTAAAATTGTGGATAAAGTACCGAAAAGGGTGGAAAAGGCGATATTAGAGTGTCAGAATATTGACGATTCTTCCAAAATAAGCTAAAGTATCAAGGATATGCCAAAAAGAACTCATCAACCACACACACGTCACCGTGCAAAAACACACGGTTATCGCGCGCGAAAAGCCACAAAGGCTGGTCGAGCCGTTTTGAAGCGTCGCCGAGTAAAAGGCCGCGCAAAAATCTCTATTTAATCCGACAAGACGTTTAAATACTGTTAATATTTTTAACTTAAGTATTATATAACTTATTATATAAAAAGTTATATAATACTTTTTTGTTTTATCAATTACTACTTACCATCTGCCAAATACAATATACTTATATATATGCTAGCTTTTAAAAATCGTTTTCACGGCCACGGTAGTCTAAAATACGTGTACAAAAACGGCACGGCTGTGCGCCATCGATTGATGTCTATAAAACACACGACCCATCCCAGAAGGAAAGAGCCTCGCGTGGCCGTGGTCGTTAGTAAAAAAGTAGTAAAGAGCGCTGTCGCGCGCAATCGCATTCGACGTCGTGTATATGAGGCTGTTCGATTGGAATTACCCAATATACAGCCTAGCAAGGATATAATCTTGATAGTCTTTTCGTCCGAAATTCAGACAATAGGGCACGACGAGTTAACATCAACGATTAAATATCTGTTTGACGAGGCTGGCATATACAACAAATAAATACGAAGTGTTATAATATAGAAAACCACCATAAACTATCCTGTGGAGTGATAAATGAACATATTTGAAATCCTATTAGTACAGCCACTTTTTAACATATTAATGGTTCTATATAACGCAATCCCAGGCGGGGATTTCGGTATTAGTATTATCCTATTTACGATCCTGCTTAGGTTCGTTATGTATCCTCTGGTCAAAAAGCAATTGCATCAAACAAAATTGATGCGAAAATTGCAGCCTGAACTTGAAAAAATAAAAAAGCAGTACAAAGGCAACAAACAAATGCAGGGTATCCAAATGATGGAGCTGTACAAGCGCCATGGTGTAAGTCCTTTTCGTTCAATCGGAATATTGTTAGTACAGCTACCCATATTTATCGCGTTGTATCTAGTTATTCAGGTATTTGTAAAAAGAGGCGAATTCGCCAAATATACATATGACTTTTTGGAGAGCATTCCATCTATAAATCGCATAGTAGAGAATCCAGGCAGGTTCAACGAGACATTCCTAGGTATTGCAGATCTGACCAAGTCTCCAATCGGAGAGCATGGATTTAGCATACTGATGGTCGCGATAGCTATTGGAGCGGCAGTAGCCCAGTATTATCAGAGCAAGCAGACAATGCCCCAAGATCCGTCCAAGCGCCGAAAGCTTCGGGATATCATGAACGAAGCGGCTAACGGCAAAGAGGCCGATCAGTCAGAAATAAACGCTGCAATTATGAGCAAGATGATGTTTGTGTTGCCGTTCTTTATGTTATTTATCATGCTTTCATTCCCGAGTGCGATCGCTTTGTACTACGCGACCATGACTTTTGTCGCAGTGGCACAACAGTCACATATCCTTAAACAGGACGAGGAAGAGTTGGAAGATATTGCGGATCATCCTGTTAAAAAAACTGGCAAAAAGGCGACTGCGAAAGCGCGCGCCAAAGAAGCGAGCGAGGCAAACGTAACTCGTGTCGTGGCTAAATCTTCATATAATTCGTCAAAAAAGAACAAGCGAACCAAGGGAGGTAAATAATGAATAACGATCAAGCAGTCGAGTTCGCACAAAAATATATGACAGATATATTGTCGTTTTTCGGAGTAAATGTAGACGTCAGTGCCGAAATAAATGACGAGGTGATAGAAGTAAATGTTCCATCAACTGATTCTAATAGTCTATTGATTGGACGTGGTGCCGAGACGTTGCGAAGCATGCAATTACTATTAACTACAGCGTTGCGCAACCAAGGAGCTGAAACATACCGAGTAAATATAGATATTGCTGAGTATAAAAAACAACGTGCCGACAAGATAGCCACGCAGGCGCGTGAATGGATCGAAGAGGTCCGAAAATCAGGTGATTCAAAAGTAGTAAGCCTAAACGCCGCGGATAGACGAGTAGTCCACAAGGTGGCTGGCGAGTATTCGGATATCGATACCTTTTCCGAAGGCGAAGGTCGTGATCGTAAAATTGTTATTGCTCAACAAAGCTCATAGAGCAGTAGATAGTAAAGGGTAAATAGTAAATGGGTAAAGTACAGTCCTTTGAGGATTTGATTGTGTGGCAAGAATCGCAGAATTTAGCCGTGTCTGTTTATAAAGTAACGAAGTCGTTTCCTGCAGACGAGCAGTTTGGACTGACTAGTCAAATAAGGCGCGCAAGTAGTTCAATATCGGCAAATATAGCAGAAGGTTTCGGTAGACGTTCGCAAAAAGACAAACAACACTTTTATACAATGGCGTACGGGTCACTTCTTGAAGTAAAAAACTTTCTATATCTAACGAAAAGGCTAGAGTACTTGGAGGATAAATCTTTTGAATTACTTATAGATCAGTGTATGAAGTGTCAAAAACTAATAATCGCATCAAAAAACTCGCTTTCAAAGTAATAAACCCTACTACTTACCATTTACTATCTACTATTTACACAAAATCTTGTTGTACACCTCTAGAGTTTGCTCTGCCATCTTTTTCCACGAATATTTATTGACCTGCTTGTTTCCCTTGGCAATCATTTCTTCACGCAACTTTTTGTCGCTTATTACTGTCTGGATCTTGTTAGACATATCTTTTTCGTACAATGGATTAAAGTATAGCGCCGCGTCGCCCAGTACTTCTGGTAGGCAAGTAGCATCACTACTGACCACGGGCGCGCCGTATTGCATTGCCTCTAGCGGCGGAAGGCCGAACCCTTCCATAAATGAAGGGAATACGTATGCCTGACAATTTTGGTACAACCATGCCAATTGTCCGTCTGACATAAAGCCGACGAAGTCCACATTGGCGTAATCATTTTCCTTTACCCACTTCATGTCATCTAGGCGTTGTTTGTCTTTTTTGCCAACAATGACGAGTCGTAGATCAGGATTCTTTGCGAGCAACCTTTGATGAGCCTTAATCATAGTCCGGTTGTTCTTGTAAGACTCTGCGCGGCCGACATACATGATATATTGCCGACTTTTATAACGATCGACTACTTCAGGGCGAGAATCAAACTTTTCTGCCGCGGGATACGCAACCGTGACTTTGTCAGGATTTATTTTTACAAAATCTAACAAGTCATGTTTGCTATAGTTACTGATCGTCAGTATCTGATTGCTTCGCTTCGCGACGCTACGCAATAACTTAGAAAATATTCTCTTCTTTACTTTTAATACATGAGGATTCATGTCATTGCTTTCGATTCGTAGTAGATTCAAATCCAATATAGATGTCACCGACAAACCACGGTATAACAAAGGTTGTTGTGGCATGCAAAAATGCACCAGGTCTGGCCCAAGCTTTTTTAAAAATCTATAAAAACCTAGCTGTTCGGCGAATGAATAATCGGCATAATCCGCGACGACAACCTTGAAATTATCTTTGGTTGGGGTCCAATATGTCTTGTCTTTGGCGCGCACCAACACACTGTAGGTGTGATCGGAATCTAGCTTTTCCAGGTGGGTCAATAAACGCTCGATATATCTACCGGTTCCACTGCTGATTATTCTGGCGTCTATTGCTATATGCACTATTTTTTTACCTTTGATTCGTGATACTCGTCGACCAGATATAACGGTCTCTGTTTCGTCTCATTATATATCCTGCTAATATATTCGCCGATAATTCCCAGTGAAATCAGCTGGACGCCACCTAGGAACAGTACGACAGCCATTATAGATGGATAGCCTGCAACGTCTACTCCAAAAAGCATTGTTCTAATAACAAGGAACAGTATATATATGAACGCGATCAACGACACGACCAATCCTATTATCGTGGATGCACGGAGAGGGGCGGTAGTGAATGAAATAATTCCATTTATTGCCAGATTAACCAGCTTCAGATAGCTCCACTTGGATTTACCAGATACACGAGGTTGTCGCACGTAGGTAATCTCTTTTTTACGGTATCCTATCCAGCTAAATATGCCTTTGGTATATCTCTCCCGCTCACGAAACTGTCTAATTGCCATTACGCACTTTTTGTCCAGCAGTCGAAAGTCGCCTGCGTCCCTTTGTATTGGTATCTCGGTGGAGTGTTGCAAGACACGATAAAAGACAGATGAAGTCTTTCGCCTTAGCCATGATTCTCCGGCTCTCTCTGTTCGACGGGCATAGACATCATCATACCCATCTTCCCAATGTCTAATCATTTCAGTAATCAATTCCGGTGGATCCTGTAGATCGGCATCTATGACTATGGTCGCATCAGAATCTACGTGGTCCAAACCTGCAATCATGGCTACTTCTTTGCCGTAATTTCGTGATAAATCGATATACGCGACACGATTATCGCTCTTCTTCATGTCCTTTATAATCTCTAGACTCTTGTCGCGACTGCCGTCATTTACGAATAAAAATTCGAATCTGTACTTATTGTTTTTTTTGGCGACGTCAGCTAGTCGCTTATATAGTTTTAACAATACTAACTCCTCGTTGTATACAGGAATCAGAACAGAAACGACTTTTACCATGTGATAATTATAACATTTACAGGGGTTACATGACTGGTATAATAGAGTAAATTCAGAGGAGGTAACATGTCGGAAATAAAGGAAAAATTACTCGCATTAAACTTGGACAGATCAGTAGAAAAATTGTCACTAGTAAACAAGATTGAACAAATCGCGAATGATGAAGGATATGTAACTGTGGACCGTGACGATACGAAACCATGGGGTGCTTATCTACGCTTTGACAGTGTTGACGCGGATAAATTCATTCAATCCTTTTTTCCAGGACTTACGATGGAGGAGGCTCAATTGGGTATAGAAAACGCTGAACTCAGCCCTAAATTTCTGATTGTATCACCCGAACAAAGACTCAGTTGGCAGTACCATGATCGACGGGCTGAAAGATGGGCCTTTTTAACCAATGGCGCGTATCACAAGAGCGATAATGATGATCAAGGTGACGTAGTGCAGGCTCGGGCCGGTGAAGTTGTTCAATTCGGAAAGGGCGAAAGGCACAGGCTGGCCGGTATTCAAGGCGGATATACATTGGTTGCGGAAATATGGCAACATAGTGATCCAGACAACTTATCAAACGAAGAAGATATCGTGCGATTGTCGGATGACTACAACCGTTAATCAATGTATAATAGACATATATTTAGCTAAACTTGCGAGGGTTAAAACAAATGACTAGCACGAATAAAACTGCATTAATCACAGGCATCACGGGTCAGGATGGCGGACATCTGGCTGCGTTGCTTCACGAAAAAGGCTACAACGTATACGGTATTATCAGAGGCCAACATAATCCAAAAAGGCTCATTACTCAGCAAGAATTTCCGTACGCGACATTGATAGATGCTGACTTAACAGACCCGTCATCGCTGGTCCGGGCAATGCAGATAGCAAAACCAGACGAAGTCTACAACCTCGCCGCGATTAGCCATGTAGGATATTCCTTTAAAAATCCACAACTGACAGCGGAAGTCACCGCCAAGGGCGTGTTGAATATGCTTGAGGCCATACGGCTAACTGATAAAGGTAATAACGTCCGCTTTTACCAAGCGTCAACTTCAGAGATGTATGGCGGATTGGAATATAACCGGCCAGAAAAAGGTTATGACGAAAACTCGACTTTTCATCCACGCAGTCCATATGGCGTGGCAAAGATGTACGGACACTGGATTACTCAGAATTATCGAGAAAGCTATGATATGTACAATGTGTCGGGTATCCTCTTCAATCATGAAGGCGAGCGACGAGGCGTTGAGTTTGTTACACGAAAGATTAGTAATGCGGTCGCACGTATCAAACTTGGCAAGCAAGACCATATAGAACTAGGTGATTTGTGGCCAAAACGAGACTGGGGCTATGCCGGTGATTACGTAGAGGGTATGTGGCGTATGCTTCAGCAGGACAAGCCAGATAACTATGTCCTGGCAACAGGCGAGACACATTCTATCGAAGAATTTCTAACTATTGCATTCGCGGAAATTGGCATAGATGATTGGAAGCCATACGTGCGTCAAAACCCCGCATTTATGCGCCCCGCAGAGGTCGATCTACTACTAGGAAATCCCGAAAAGGCTGAAAAAGTGCTTGGCTGGGAACGCAAAGTCGACTTCCCGGGCCTAGTAAAACTCATGGTACAGCACGACTTAGTGGTAGAAGAAACGAAAATTTAGAGATGAAACCATGGAAGCAACTTGGTCGTAAGACAATTTATGACACCAAGTTTCTAAAACTATGGGAAGATACCATAGATGTTGGCGATGGACATATTTTTGACGATTATAGCGTAGTGGGTTTTCCTGACAGCGTAGTAATCGTTGCCAGCGATGAAGACGGAAATGTTTTACTATTTGAAGAATATAAGTACGCAATTAACGAAACTATATTATCCTTTCCGGCCGGTAGTA
>JAUIGB010000012.1 GCA_030429975.1 bacterium
ATAGCAGTAATATTTGAGGGGTGAGTAAACAGTGCCAAAAAAACGCACAAAAAAACAGGGGACCAAGCAAGAATCTACGCAAGGTGCTAAAAAAAGCGTATACAGCAACTTGGTACGCGCCAGGCGTGTTAAGCGTGACGCCGCCAAAAGACTGAAGGCAGAGTATTTAGCCACGCTACCAAAACACCCCGTAAAACGAGTCTTCGCGCGACTACATCCTAAAAGAGTCGCCGGTTTTTGGTTCAGTAAAAAGGGCGGTAAATTTATCCTGCGCTTCGTTGGCGTTACGGCGCTTTTGGTCGTTCTATTGATAGGTGGTCTGTTCGCCTATTTTCGTAAAGACCTCGATCAGATAAAGCCGGAAGAGATATCTAAAAGAGTACATACGACCGTAACGAGATACTATGACCAGCGTGGCCCTGCTGGCGGGCCAGAGGCGCTCCTATGGGAAGATAAGGGCGAGGGTGACTACAAACTAGTCGTAGATAGTAAACAGATTAGCGACTATATGAAACAGGCAACTATCGCTATCGAAGACCGAGAGTTTTATAACCATGCAGGTATTAGTATTCCCGGACTGGTTCGCGCGGTCATAAATAACTATAGTGGCGGCGAAACACAAGGTGGCTCGACATTAACCCAACAGCTGGTAAAGCAAGTCTTTTTCCGCGATCAGGCTCATGAGCGTGGGCTAGCTGGTATACCTCGAAAGATTAAAGAGATTATCCTTTCCATAGAGGTTGAGCGTATGTATAACAAAGAGCAGATTCTAAATCTCTATCTAAATGAGTCACCATATGGCGGTCGACGCAACGGAGTGCAGTCAGCTGCAAAAACGTATTTCGATATAGACGCCAAGGACCTAAACCTAGAACAATCAGCCCTGCTGGCTGCCATACCTAACCAACCAGGCTTATACGATCCGTACAATCCCGCTGGGCATGAACTATTGATAGCACGCCAACACAAAGTATTAGACGTCATGGTTGAACTAGGAAATGTCACGAAGGAAGAGGCCGAAAAAGCTAAAGAGGTAAATATACTCGACAAGATACAGCCACAAGCATCACAGTTTGACGACATAAAAGCACCGCACTTCGTGCAGATGGTGCGAGCGGAACTAGAAAAAGAATTAGGCAAGGCAATCGTAGGACGAGGTGGGCTATCGGTTACCACTACCCTAGATCTACGTATACAAAAGCAACTGGAAAAGGCGTTCAAAGAAATGTTCAACGAAGTCAGTCCTAGATACGGCATGAAGATTCCTGATTATGCTGGGTTCAAGAATGGCGCAGCCATGGTCCAAGACACAAAAACTGGGCAAATCGTTGCCATGATGGGTAGCCGTAACTATAACTATCCAAACTTCGGCCAAGACAACGCGGCGACAGCGTTTATTCAGCCGGGATCAACAATCAAACCCTTGGTGTATGCCAAACTTTTCTCGAAAAGCGAAAACCCATTATTGAATGTGTACGGCAGTGGCACCGTGTTTGCCGACACAAAGACGACTTTTGACGGTAACTACACGCCAAACAACGCAGACAGAAAGTTCCTAGGCAACCTATCGATTCGAAAAGGCCTAGCCCTGTCACGCAATATACCAGCTATCAAGTCCATGTCCATTACTGGCGTCAAGTCCACCCTAGACTTTATACGCGAGGCTGGCGATACTTTCTATTGCACCCAGGGGCCTGACGCCCAAGTTGGTTTGGCAGCGTCTATTGGAGGCTGCGGCACGCGTATGATTGACCACGTAAACACCTTTGCCACACTGGCTCGAAACGGAAAGTACAAACCATATTCGTCGGTAATCGAAGTTAAGAATAATAATGGCGAAACATTGAAAAAATGGAAAGACCCCAAGGAAGAAAAGGTAATTAGTAACGAAGTCGCGTATATAATTGCCGACATATTGGCAGACGACCAGGCGCGAGCAGGCCTGTATGGAACCAACTTCCCCGGACTGGTCGTGGATGAGGGTCGCGTAAAAACAGCTAGCAAAACAGGTACATCAGACGTCGATGGAAAGTCAAAAGATATATGGATGATGAGCTATAGTCCCGCCCTGACCATGGGCGTGTGGCTGGGCAACCCAGATACCTCTCCGCTTCGCAATGGTAACTCGTCGCTACCAGGACAGATAGTGAATCACGTCATGACATATGCCCATCAGCAGGTATACAAAAAGGAAGACAAGTGGAAGCAAGGTGACTGGTACAAGAAACCAGCCGGCGTAAGGACAATCAACGGCGAACTATATCCTTCCTGGTATGACGAAAAGAACGCTCAAAAAGGTACCAAACTGACATTCGACAAGGTATCGAAAAAACGTGCCACTGACTGTACCCCAGCCGGAGCAAAGATTGAGCTGTCCGTGCTCAAATCAATCGATCCGGAAACAAAGAAACCAACGTACCTGTCGCCGAGCGGATATAATGCCAATAAGGAGGATGATGCTCACGATTGTGGAGACGCCAAGCCTTCAGCTAGTATATTAATCAATCCAGAAGTTGGAGGTTCATACACTATCTCTGTTACATCACTAAAAGGCAAGGGTAAACTAACAAAACTCGTTATCAGTATTGATGGCAAAAAGGTGGTATCTAAGTCTATCAATGGCCCAGGAACACACACTATATCATCATATGAGGCCACAGAGACTTTCACGGTCTCGGCAGTAGTCCATGACGACCTATACTATGTAGGTAACGCCTCCGAAAAGTACACAGTTACACCATAGTCGCTATTGATTAGCTAGTCGTACTAACTCGTCTTCGCGTGATTTTGAATAGTTCTTGCGCTGATTGTTCTTTGTTTGAGCCGGCTTTTTAGGTGATGTCTTTTGAGTGTTCTGGGAGTTTTGCTGGGGTTGCTTGCGAACCTGAGGCTTTCGTCCCTTCGCCGAGGTATTTTTCGTCACGTTGCTTCTCTTTGGTTTCGCGACTCCTTGTTTCTCTACTATCTTCGCGAACATCATTTTGCCAGCGGCTGTCTGTAGACTTCGGATAAACTCTACTTCTATCTTTTGTCCTACATATTTAGACGCTTGCTCGACGACTACCATCGTACCGTCTTCTAGGTAGCCTACGCCCTGATGCGAGTCTTGTCCTTTCTGGACCAATTCCAAATTCATTTTTTCGCCAGGCAGATACGCCATACGTAGGTTTTTCGCTAGTTCGTTTACGTTACAGACACGTATGCCTTCCACGACAGCAACCTTATTTAGATTGTAATCTATCGTACAAATAGATCCGTTATACTGTTTCGCAAGCGTTAATAGTCTCTCGTCAACGCCCTCTTCGGCTTTGCTGCCGTCCTGAAATATTTCAACGTCGAGGTTTTCGATTTCTTGTAATTCCTTGACTAGATCTAATCCCTGGCGAGCTTTCGCGCGCTTGTCGGAATCGGCGTTGTCTGCCAAAAACTGCAGTTCGCCTATGACGCTACGAGGAATGGCCAGTGTACCTGTAATAAAGCCTGATTGCGCCACGGCCATAATACGACCGTCTATCAGTACTGAAGTATCAACGAAAATATAGTGACCTTTACTATTCGTTGGCCTGTTTGGCAATTTTGCCACTATGTAGGTAACCTCGGCCAGTAATACCAGCAGCACACCTACGATAATTAATTGTTCAATATCAGAATTCATAATAATTTCTCCTTAAAAAATTTAATGGGTGGTTTTTATTTTTGTAGATAGTCTACCAGTGCTTGGCGTAAATCCCTTACACCGGTAATGAAGGGTGATTTTTTTGCCTGGCCACCTGACGCGGGAGCTATGGCTTTGGTAAAACCTAATTTTTTCGCTTCATCTATGCGTTTATTGGATGACGATGCCGACCTTATTTCGCCGCCTAATCCAACTTCGCCAAATACGACCATACCATCGTCCAATCGTCTGCCTGCCGCCGCGCTAGCAATAGCCATACACACAGCCAAATCAGCCGCTGGATCGTCCAGTTTTAACCCGCCGACGACATTGATATAGATATCTTTGTCAGATAAATTCAATTTTGTTCTTCGCTCTAGAACTGCTATTAACAGATTGAGTCGGTTTAGGTCGAAACCACTGGCCGTACGTTTAGGATACCCGAAATTAGTAGTATTGACAAGTCCTTGTATTTCTACTAAAAGAGGTTTACTGCCTTCCATGGTCGCTAAAACTACGGATCCGTCGGCGTTCTGTCTCTCGGCGAGTAATGCGGCTGATGGATTTTCTACGATAGCTAATCCGCGTTCATTCATTTCGAATATCGCCGCTTCACTGGTAGAGCCGAAACGATTTTTGATCGCTCTGACCACCTTGAAGCCACCGTATCTATCGCCCTCGAACTGTAACACTACGTCTACTAGATGCTCGAGTACCTTTGGACCAGCGATCGAACCTTCTTTTGTCACATGCCCCACCATAACAACGGCTGTTTTCGATGCTTTTGCCGCTTGGATAATGACATTGCTGCTATTCGTGATCTGACTCACGCTGCCGGGCGCAGAAGCTATCTCGCCTAGTGTTAGTGTCTGTATAGAGTCTACAACGACGAGCTTGTACTTGCCCGAGCGTATTGTCGCGGCAATATCGTCGGCGCTCGTGCTGGCCGCGAAATGCAGATCATCACCCTGACTGCCTCCTAGGCGTAGCGCGCGTTGCTTTACCTGTCCGGCAGATTCCTCGCCGCTGACATATAACACTGCGTGCTTGCTGGCAATCTCGCTAACTACCTGTAATAATAATGTGCTTTTTCCGATTCCGGGCTGTCCCGCTAGCAGAACTACGCCGCCCTGCAGGATCCCCCCTCCCAGTACATCGTTCAGGTCATTAATACCTGTTGATATTCTGGACTTTGAATCGTCGGCGTTTATAGACCCGATTGACTGTGCTTTTAGTTGGTTTCCACTACTACGGGACACTGCAGATTTTCCCGTAACTTCGGACGCCTGCTCTACCAGGCTATTCCATTCCTCGCAATTTTCGCACTTACCGCTCCATTTTGGATAACTGGCGCCACATTGCTGGCACACATATAAAGTCTTTGATTTAGCCATCTTTACAGTATAGCGTACTCACAGGTCTATAGACCCCTATCTTTTCATTATATCATACTACTAGTGCTTTGTCAATGCGCGAGCTAGATACTAGGAGCTGGCGCAAGAGAGCTGTCTATGCTCTGATATAGTGCATTGGACTCTGTTATTAGATCGTTATGTTGCTTGATCAGCTTGTTGTACTTCGTGACCATGCTGTTGATTTTAGACCTGTCAGCCTTCAGTTTCTCTGTTCTGTTTATCAATGCGACTCTCTCGGCATCGAATTGTGCCTGAGAATCAAACTCACCGTTATTTGCCCTGGAATTAAACGAGTTGATATCCCTATCTAGGTCTTTAATATCCTCTGCGTATTTTTTCTTGGCCTTTTCAATATTCGCGGACAAAGTATCTACTTGTTTTTTTAAATCCTCCGCACGTTTTTCCAGTTTTTGGAATTCATTTTTGTAGCTTTTGTACAAATCTAAAATGACCTGTCGATCAAAGTATTTTGCGTAATGCTCTTCTAATGCCTGGCTGATATCGCTTACTTCGGTCGCAATGATTGAATGAAGCTCATTATACCTCTCGCCCGGCTCTGTCCTGGCGTAAAAGTCCATCCTGTCGGCAAACTCTTTGTTAGTTTCCAGCTTCTCTGCTTCAACCTCTAGTAGTTCGTTAATTCTTTCCTTGTCGGCACTCGACATACGATGATACACCACGTGAAGCATTTCGTGTACGGCAGTTACTTCGTGTATGCCGTTCAGCTTCTCTTCGTCAACATAGAATATGTATATTTTGTTATCGGCGTAGCAACCTAGTATGGCCGTGTTTTGTTCTTTGCGATCACATTTGGCATTGAAGGTCCTGGTACCGTCTAGGGTGGGTTGTGCAGTATAAAAAGCAAAGGTGCCGGCTTCTGTCATGCCAGAATCCTCGTTAATTTCTACAATAGTCTCGGGTGGATCATAAACCTGATAGTTAACCCAGTCGGTAAGGTACTGTATATTTAGCCATATATAAATAGCCGTACCTATTAATAGAACGCTTAAAACGCTCCAAAAAACCGTATGAGATTTTTTAAGCCGGTTGTTCTGTATTGATGGTGATTGCAAGCTTACCCCCTCTTGCTGAAACAGTTAGTACACTGCCCCTTTCGTATTCTTCATCTAGTATACCCTCTGCAAGCTTATGCTCCAACTCATTTTGAATCACGCGCCTTAGGGGTCTCGCGCCGAACTTTTCGTCATATCCTTGTTTGATCAAGAATCTCTTTGCAGTAGGCTTGATAACCAATCGCAACCCCTTTTGCACTAGTCGTTCTTGTAGTTCGTCTATGAGGTTGTCAAAGATTTTGTTCACCTCTTTCGGAGTGAGCGCACGGAACACCACTATACCGTCGAATCGGTTAATCAACTCGGGGCGCATATGTTTTTCTAGCGCCTCTTTGGCCGCGGTAGCGTTCTCTTCGTGCAATTCATCTAATTTCTTCTCGTCCTTAGACGTTCTGGCATTAAATCCAAGTGATGACTCTTTCATCATTTTTTCGGCACCCAGGTTGCTCGTAAGGATGATTATGGTATTCGTAAAATCAACTTCGTGGCCTTTGGAATCGGTTAGTTTACCATCCTCTAGCAATTGAAGAAGCATATGGAACACATCGGGATGAGCCTTCTCTATCTCGTCGAACAATACAACGCTATAGGGTTGTCGGCGAATTTTATCAGTCAGTTTACCGCCATCGTCATAGCCGACATAGCCCGCAGGGGCACCAACAAGCCTGCTGGTATTGTGCTTTTCGCCAAACTCGCTCATATCTATTTTTACCAATGATTCGTCGCTCCCAAAGACTTCTCGCGCCAATACGCGCGCTAGCTCTGTTTTACCCACGCCCGTAGGTCCCATGAACACGAATGAACCAATAGGCCTTTTACTACTCGCGACACCACTGCGACTCCGCCTAATGGCCTTCGATACGGTCTCGATAGCCTCTTCTTGACCAATTATGTATTTACCTAGATGTTTCTCTAATTTCTTTAACAGTTTAATCTCGGATCGCTGTAAACGCTCCGCGGGTATGCCGGTCATGGTAGCGATAGCCTTGGCCATGTCGTCATCTGTTAGTTCAACGGGTTTCTTATCCTTGTCATTAACCTTTTGCTCTGACAGTTTTTCGTTTAGCTGGCTGATTCGAGTCTTGTATAAAGCCGCCCTCTCGTAGTCCTCGGCGGTTACTGCTTCGTCCATCTTTTCGTTCAAGTTCTTTAGCTGTTTTAGCAGGTCGCGAGACTTGCTGGGACGATGCGAATGTTTGACCCTCACCAACGCGGCCGCTTCGTCGATCACGTCGATTGCTTTGTCGGGCATGAACCTCTCGCTGACATACCTATCGGCCATATATACGGCGTTCTCTATAACATCATCTGATATCTGCACGCCATGGTGCTTTTCGTAGTATGGCCTCAGACCTTTTAATATGGCTATGGTGTCCTTTATCGTAGGTTCCTTCACGATGATAGATTGGAATCGGCGCTCTAGCGCGGCATCTTTTTCAATGTGTTTACGATATTCCTCCAGAGTGGTGGCGCCGATCATGTGCAACTCCCCACGCGCCAAAGCTGGCTTTAGCATGTTCGCGGCGTCCAACGCCCCTTCGGCCGCCCCGGCACCAGCGATTAGATGAAGTTCGTCCACGAATAAAACGACGTTCTTTTGTTTTTTCAACTCTTCTATAACTTTTTTCAGGCGCTCTTCGAATTCACCACGATATTTGGTTCCGGCTATCATGGCTGCGATGTCTAGCTGTATAACGCGGCGATCTAGCAAATGATTCGGCACGTCTTCGCTAGCAATGCGCTGAGCCAGACCCTCTACTACGGCGGTTTTGCCCACGCCAGGTTCCCCAATAAGTACTGGGTTATTCTTGGTTCGACGACTCAAAATAGTAACTAGTCGTTCCTGTTGCTTGTCACGACCAATGACCGGATCTAGCTCTCCCGCCTTGGCTTTGGCGGTTAAATCAGTTCCATACACTTCCAAAATTCCACCGCGTTTTTTCTTGACGGTTTTGAAACCTGATTTGTCTATAGATTGATGATAATCATCAGCCTGACGATCAAAGAATTCCTCTAACTCTACAGTCAGGGATGGTAGGTCTACCTGCATATCGCGCAATAACACCGTTGCGCGCGCGTTTTTTTGACTCAGAATACTATACAAAATATGTTCAGTACCTAGATAATCTTGGTGGAACTCTTGGGCAATCTCCCAGCTCATCTTCAAGGTCAACTTTGCGGTCTCCGATAAGCCTTTAGATCCCGTGCTGACTATCAAGTTTTTTGGCGTAAGGTTGAGGGCTAGTTCGGCCCTATCCAATGTAACGCCAGCATCTGCCAATACCTTGGCTGCTACCGACGAACCCTGGGCCAAGACACCCAGCAACATGTGCTCGGTACCGATATATGCACTACCGTAGCCACGCGCGATGGCGTCGGCATGTTGCAGGCTAGTTCTAGCGTTGTCTGTCAGATGTGTTACAAAGTCTCGAAACTCTTCTGGCATACTACTCATTATCGATCCTCCAATGCTTCAGCGCAAGCTTTTTATCTGTTTTTGCCATGCACTATATTCAGTATAGTCACGATTGGCACTCACGTCAATAGAGTGCCAATTTTCTATGATTAAACTTCTTCGCTATCTGGATATACGAATGGATTATGTTGGCTAGGAAAGTTTGGATCGTTGTTATCGCAGTAAAATTCATAGTCCTCGGCAAACTGTTCCTCGCCCGTCACCGTACACGCGTAGTTGAGTCCATAGCCACGCCATGAATCATTGCGATCAGCCGCTCGTTGTAAACCTTCACCGTTGGATTCAACGTCGTGCGAACATTTATCAGAAGATGCTTCGCATGTATCACTAAAAAAGTCGGTATATAGGGACGGCTTACGAGAGAGCCCGTCCCATTTGTCAAAACAATTCTCGCGACAAACATCGGGTATAGCATTATCCCAATAGATACCAGGCCCTAGCGGGCATTTCTCTGACATGTTTATTCGTTACCAGATTCGTCAATAGCACTCAATAGGCTATCTTCGATGTTCTTCTTTGGCTTTGCAGGTTCTGCTTTTTTCTCTGGAACTGCAGTTTCAATATCTAGCTCGTATCCTGTCAAGCGTGAAGCTAGTCGTACGTTCTGGCCACCGCGACCGATCGCGATAGATTGCTGGTCTTCTGCTACGAATACCTTAGCGCTCTTTTCTTTTTCGTCTAGTTCAATCTTTGTGACTTCGGCTGGGCTCAATGCATTTCGTATAAACTGCTCTGTATCTTCGTCAAACGTAACGATGTCAATCTTTTCCTGGTCACCGATCTCGTTCATGACAGCCTGCACGCGTGTTCCATGACCACCAACGAATGTTCCAACAGGGTCTACGCCGGGAACGGTGCTTGCTACGGCTAGCTTGGTTCGTCGTCCAGCTTCGCGCGTGATAGCCTTGATTTCTACCGCGCCAGTCTCCATCTCGGGCACTTCCTGACGGAATAAATACTCTACGAAAGCTTCGTTGCCACGGCTAAGGATTAGCTGTGGACCACGATTGTCTCGTTCTATGTCCTTGATGAATACCTTTATACGGCTACCTATACTATAGAATTCGCCCTGAATTTGCTCTGATTGAGGAATGATTCCAGTCGCTTTTCCTAGCTCAACTCGAACCACTCGAGGCTCCACACGCTGAACGGTACCAGTTACGACTGTACCAATTTTGTCTTCGTATTCTGCCAACACGACTTCGCGCTCGGCCTCACGTAGACGCTGTAACACAACCTGCTTTGCAGTCTGTGCGGCTACACGACCAAATGACGTGACTTCATGTGATTCCTCTATAATGTCACCAATCTTTGCGTCTTTTTTCTGCTTTTGGGCATCTTCCAAGCTGATTTCTAAGGCGTCACTCCCAACCGTCTCCACTACTTCACGGGCAACGAATACGTCCGCAGTACCTTTATTAACGTTTAGTTCGGCACGAACTTCCTGGTCACGCTCGCCGTTATCGCGTCGCCATGCAGCCGCGATTGCTTGTTCGATGACGTTGAGTACTGTTTCTTCGGGTAGGTTTTTTTCCTCTGCGATAGTCCGCAAAGCTAGAGTAAGTTGTTTGATATTTAGATCTTCCATGTAAATAAGTCCTTTCTATGAAAAACTCCGACCTGCTGGCCGGATGTAACATATACGAATATACCACGCCACCCTGCAAATAGCAAGCGGTTTAAGGTATACTGAGGGCATGAACCACAGTGAGGCACTAGGTGTTAGTAGAAATGCCAGCAAATCAGAGATTAAGAAAGCTTTTCGCAATAAGGCAAAAGAGTTTCATCCCGACCTATCTAATTCGCCAGAAGCAGCGGAAGCTTTTAAACGTATAAAAGAAGCGCACGACGAGTTAATCAAGGACGCCTCTGAAGCTCCGCGCGAATCGGTATCCGCCACATCAGCCTCTGCGCACGCGGCGGCGGCCACGGCGCAAGCGGCCTATACCATGGCCGACCCAGAGCCAGAAATGACAAAGGCCGAGCTAGAACATATACAAAATCTAGACGAACAAGCCTCGAAGATACTAAACAGTAAACGCAAGTTTTTCAGAAGAGGCAAGATTTCCGAAGAGATACGCCGTCACAGTAAAAAAATCAAAAATACCAACCAGCGAATCGCTGGAAAATATTAGTACTAGTTATGGTATAATTTTTAACATACTGTGAGTATCTTTTTGTTGATTCCTACCGTAGTTGCATTGCTGATTTTGTCGGCGATATGCTCTGGTTTAAACGTGGCATTGATTTCCCTGGATCTACACGAACTAAAACGAAAGGCAAAGCTAGGTAATCAATACGCCAAGCAAGTCATGCCTTTTCGGCAAAAGACACACCTTACCTTGGCAGCGATTTTATTAACAAACGTTGCGGCCGTGTCTGCTACGTCACTTGTGCTAGAGAGCGTATTATTTGGCGTATTAGCTGGAATCATCACAACTCTACTAATCGTGACATTTGGCGAGATACTTCCCCAGGCATATTTTAGCCATAACGCGCTCAAATACATGGCAAAGCTTCGATGGGTATTATACGTAATGATCTTTATCACGTACCCATTTTCGAAGTCACTGCAAATCTTATTAGACAAACTATTCAAAGACAAAAGATCACCGCTACACTCAAGGCGTGAACTGGGCGTGATAATTAGCGAACATATCGATCATGCGGAGAGCGAGCTGGATGACGACGAGGTAGAGATTATTCGCGGAGCATTACAGCTGAGCGAAAAACGCGTTAATGACATTCTGACCCCTATAGAGGATGTATACTGGCTCACGCCTGACACGAAGTTTACCGACAAACGAGTTGATGAGATCAAGGAAATCGGACGAAGCCGTATACCGGTATTCAATCGCCGGCAAACTCGATGTCACGGTGTATTGCTAGTGAAAGAATTGGTCGACGTCGACTTTGACGAAAAAGATTATCGCGTGGACGACTTTACCCTGCATCCAGTACATATCGTGGGTAGCAAAACAGCACTCGATACGCTGCTCCGCAAATTTTTGTCCGTCAACACGCAACTTATACCGGTGACACGCGACGACAGAATAATCGGTATCGTGACCATAGAAGACCTGATAGAAGAAATTGTGGGTCAAGAAATAGAAGACGAGACAGACAAGCGTCAATTAGAGGCTGAAGGCAACGCCTGATTGGGGCAAACCGACAAGACTCGCTTCATAGCTTCATATTCCGCACTGGTGACCCACAGACCATACTTCAACTTGACCGCTATTTGTCTCGCTACATATTGACACCGAAACACCTTGTTCGAAGGTAGCCATGTGGCTGCGTCGCCACCGCCTTTTCGTTGATTAGCAGGACCGTCTACGGCCAGTAATTCTAGTGGATCGTTGGCGAACGCCTTGCGCTGTTCGTAACTCATACTTTGCGCGCCTTTTTGCCATGCGTCGCTAAGAGCCACCACGTGATCTATCTGAATGTCATCACTGGTACCTACGCCACGGTTAAAGACAATCGTTTTGCCAGTGTACGGATCCTCTAGTGTTCCTGATTGTATCTGGCAATCACCGCCAACGGCTATGTCTTTTAGGTCGCGATTCAGGATGATATTTCTCGTGTCGCAGCCCTCCACGCTGGACCATCCGCCCCCAAACATTGAACGGTCATAGTCTGTTTTTGGGGCTCTTCCCTTGACCTCTAGTTCGTTAAGTTTTTCTATTGCCGGGCTGGTTGCAACCACGCTCTTGCTCTGTGCGGGAACTTCCTGTTGCCACATATCGGGATTCACGAACATTGCACCCATCAACAGTGCGCAGCCCAAAATTAATGCATAAAAACGTCGTCTTCGCTCCGAATGTCCCGTCATATCTTGTATACTAATATACTATGGCTAATGTTAAGAAACTTATAGATTATTTCGTTCCGGAACACTACGATTTGACCATAAACATAGAGAGAGAGGCGAGGCGCTTTTCTGGCCAGGTTGTCATACGGGGCAAGTCCACCAGCCACGATACTATATGGCTACACTCCAAAGGTTTAGATATAACCAACGTTACCGTCGACGCCGAACATGCGGAGTTTGAATACGGCAAGGACGATGAAGTCACCATAACTCCAAAGAATGTCACGGGTAAGGAACATGTGATTACTATCGATTATCATGGCAGGATAGTCGACCAAAGCATGCATGGTTTGTATCCGTGTTATTACGAGCATGACGGCGTCAAAAAAGAGTTGCTAGCAACGCAGTTCGAATCCCACCATGCCAGAGAAATGTTCCCGTGTATAGACGAACCTTCCGCCAAGGCTACTTTTGATATGCATGTAGAGACCGAAAAAGACGTGACGGTACTAGGTAATATGCCTATCGTATCGCAAGACCTAGTAAATGACAGACTTTTGACTAGCTTTGACACCACGCCACGCATGAGTACGTATCTGTTGGCTTTGGTTATCGGCGAGCTACAGAAAAAAACCGGCAAGACCAAAAACGGAACCGAGGTCAATGTATACGCGACACCTGCTCAACCGGCGGATAGCCTAGATTTCGCGCTGGAGTCGGGTATTAAATACCTCGAGTTTTTCGAAAAATACTTTGGCATTCATTTTCCCCTGCCGAAATGTGATCATGTCGCCCTGCCCGACTTTTCGTCTGGCGCCATGGAAAACTGGGGACTTATAACATACCGTGAAGTCACGCTACTTGCAGATCCAGAGTCGACCAGCATATCAGGAAAACACCACATTGCCACCGTTATCGCTCACGAGTTGTCACACCAATGGTTTGGCAATCTCGTTACCATGAAGTGGTGGGACGATCTATGGCTCAATGAAAGCTTCGCCGAAATGATGATGCATTTCGCGACCGACGAGCTCGATCCGGAATGGAACATCTGGCTGGACTTCGCCTCTCATGTCACCGTTTCGGCGTTGCGTCGTGATGCCATGGATGGGGTGCAACCAGTGAAAATGGATATCCACCATCCAGATGAAATGAACTCTATCTTCGATCCATCGATTGTTTACGCAAAGGGCTCACGACTGATACGAATGATTAAAAACTATATCGGTGACGACGCATTTCGCAAGGGCCTTCGTCAATACTTCTCTGAACATTCATACAAAAACACTGTGGGTGATGACCTGTGGGACGCCCTAGGCAAGGCCAGCGGCAAAAATATAAAAGACATGATGAACACTTGGTTATCCCAGCCCGGATATCCAGTAGTCACTATAAAACGTGAAGGCAACAAAGTAACACTACACCAAGAACAGTTTTATGTAGGACCGCATAAAAAATCTGGCGCATTGTGGCCCATTCCATTGGATTCAGATACGGACGAAGTACCGGAGTTGCTTGATAAACGTGATGTTACTTTCGAATGCGACCAACCTATCCAGCTAAATATCACCGATAGTGGTCATTTCATCACTGCGTATGACCCAGTGTCGCGTCAGGCAATAATCGACAAAATCGAGGACAACTCCCTAGATTCTATAGGCAGACTTCAGCGCCTGAACGAGGCTTCACTACTGGCTAGGGGTGGTTATATCTCTAGCGACCAGTTATTACCCGTTATTCATGGATTCCACAACGAACCGCTAGAGTCAGTGTGGACCACGGCTTCTCTGACGCTCGCAGAACTACGCAAATTCGTCGAAGATAACGAACATGCCGAGAAAAAATTGCGCGCATTCTCTGCGGATTTAGCGCGCGAAGAGTACGAGAGACTCGGCTGGAAAGCAAAACACGGCGAGTCCGAGGAGGACTCTCGACTACGATCCACGATTATTAGTCTAACCCTGTACGGCGAGGTTCCCGATGCAATAAAGCAGGCGAAGAATATTTACGATAGCACAAAATTAGAAGACATAGACCCCGAGTTACGACCCGTCATACTTAGTTCGGTAGTCAGACATGGCGGAAAAGGAATAGTTGAAGAGCTTCTGTCAAGGTATAAAACCGCGACTAACGCCGAGCTACGCGAGGATATATGCATAGGCCTCACCAGCACTCGCGAACCAGAAAAAATCGACGAACTGCTAAATTGCATAAAAGACACCAGCATAGTTCGAACACAAGACGTATATCACTGGTTCGCCTTTATGATTCGCGGCAAGGATAGTCGTGCAAAGGCATGGAAATGGGTACGTCACAACTGGGACTGGGTGGTGGATACGTTTAGAGGCGACAAGAGCTACGATGACATGCCTAGATACAGCGCGGCAGCTCTATCAACTCAAAAACAATTAGATGAATACAAAGGGTTTTTTGAGCCCATGCTAGAAGAGCCCGCCCTAAAGCGAACAATAACACTAGGTATACGCGAGATCGAGGGACGAGTGGAGTTAATCGAACGAGATAAAGAAGCAGTACAAAAGGCTCTACTCGCGGAAAAATAACATATAATGAGTACTGTGAATCAAAAAGCGCGTCTAAGCCACTTGGGAAATTTATTGGTCAGATCTCTGGGCAATATTGATGATTTTGAAAAAGAGATCGCCAAAAGGCGCAAAAAGGAAACATTCCATGTTCCTACGGTAGGTAGCAAAGTTTCAACCGCGTACGAGCAGTTACGAAATGCATCCGAGTACGCCGAGGATGACCTATTGGAGCAACGCGCCATTCGACGATACCTCAAAAGGGTGCTTTCTTTTCATACTAAATCGGAGACGAAGAATCTAGCTTCAGAGCTCGTGACCGAGCTGACTCAATCCGAGTATTTGAAAAATGATTACACCCCTGTTAGCGATATTGATGACATCGCGCATCATATCGATAGATACTACGGTACCTATTGGAAATACACAGAGCATGAACACCGACCAGCCAAACGTGCCAAGTTTCAAGACTGGATATTGGACATATTGTCCGTGCGATGCGAACAGACCCTCAGTAGTCATATACGCCAGCTGTTGTTCGCGCATTTTGCATTCAGTTATATCCACGACAAGATAGACATAAAAAAACTCATTCGAGATCATGAAAAAATCTCCAAAGATGACTACCCTATAGTCCTATATATCGCCATTCATCGATCATTGCTGAAATCAGACAATTCGACTATCAGGGCAGCGTTGTTAGACAGCTACCGCAAAGACGTTCATAACATAGAAGATTTCGAAGCTTTCAACAAAACAATAGACGAACTATTCGAAACAAAAACGGTAGCTCACGTGGCGCGCGTCGTTGGTAGAAATGGTGCTGTACTACGGTTTATTTATACGGGCTTTTTCCGAGCCGAAGCGCCAATGACCGCCAGTTCGTTGAAATCCGAAGACGCATTAGAGCATGGCATGCGACAACATATCAGTCATGAATATTCCGAAATCAACAAAAAGCTCGATCGAGGTATATTGAAGAGCGTCGCGTTTCTGTTCGTCACAAAGACTATCGTTGGCGTTACGGTAGAAGTGCCGTATGACTACTGGATCTATGGACAAATCATCTGGCTTCCACTGATACTCAACCTGTTCTTCCCTTCTATTTTTATCGCTATTTCACGATTGGCGTTGTCAACACCAGATGCCAGAAATACCGACGCGCTGGTAGATCAGACAAATTCGATGCTGTTTTTTGGTGGACATGCTCCCGAAATCAAAATGCCAAAAGAATCTAGGTCTACAGGCTTCAACGCTGCTTATGCAGTCATGTTCATGATTATGTTCGCCGGTCTGACGTACGTATTGTATCTGTTGCACTTTAACTTCGTACAAGGCGCAATATTCTTTATATTCCTTTCCACGGCCAGCTTTTTGTCATTCCGCCTATCACGCATCATCCAAGAGGCCGAGGCAGTACATGCCAATCAAAGCACTCTGTCACTACTTCGCGACGTGCTATACATGCCATTCATCTATGTCGGTCAACAGATTTCATATAGGTACAGTAAGGTAAATATAGTGGCATTGGTATTAGATATCCTTATAGAGTTACCACTAAAATCCATCCTGCGTCTCGTTCGTCAGTGGACACAGTTCCTCAGTAGCAAAAAAGACGAAATGATTTAATCTACGATTACCATGTCTTCGACGCCGGCTGGATTCCCCGTCATAGAGATTGCACATAATCGCAAATCGTTTTCGCTAATTTTATTGATATGCGCGTAAAATTTGGCAGCGAAATTCATCTGGTTTAGTTTCTTTTTCGTTATATACGACATACCATCACCCGATCCAGGGTTTTTACGATATTTTACTTCTGTAAAATACACCGTATCGTCTTTTTTGGATATGATATCAATCTCGCAATACTTTGTTTTCCAATTGCGGTCGATAATGCTGTGCCCATTCCTTATTAGGTGGTTACTTGCTTCGTCTTCGGCTTTGTTACCGATCTCTTTGGTCGTCGTGCTGGGAGCATTTGCAGACGGAGAAGGGGCATGTGTTTCAGATTTACTTGGTCTGTATTTAGATAGTGGAGCAAACGATAATCTATGTAATGGCGTGACACCTAGCTTATCTATAGCCTGTCGATGCATCGCAGTGCCATAACCTACATGCGACGCAAAGCCATAGCCCGGATATACTATGTCTTGCTCGGCCATATAATTATCACGCGCTACCTTGGCAATTATTGACGCCGCGCTGACGCTGGGGACCAACAGATCGGCCTTTTTCATGGTTGTCACATAAGGGCCTTTTGTGGTGTTTTTTAGTAGGTTTATCGTGCCGTCTATGACGATCTCGTGGTACGCTACCCCTAGCGTATCCACTACATCTAGTGCCCTTCGGCACGCTAGTTCTAGCGCCGACGCTAGCCCTAGCGTGTCTATTTCCGCGGCACTGACCCAACCTAGACCATACGCAAATGCTTTTTCGCGGATTATTATATCTAGTTCATCACGTCGTTTTTTGGTCAATTTCTTACTATCAGTGAGGCCATCGATATTTTCACCACCCATTATCACGGCGCCTACCACCAACGGGCCAGCCCAAGGTCCGCGACCTACTTCGTCGATGCCAACTATCATTCATATAATTGTAATCTATTGACCCTGTCTATAAAACAGCGTATGGTCAATACAACACACAGGGTTACTTGTGTGTTTCGTTCTTTTGACGGGAGTGATCGTATGGGATGCATGGAGTCAAAGCCGATTCTGTGCCAAAAAGTCGAGGAGCTGTTCGCCGTGGGTGTGATATCTGTACGCACCCGTGACCTACTAATATCTAGTGTCAGCGAGGCAACAACGGACGACGACTGGGCAAACGTATGTAGGCTAGCGCTCAACGCCATAAGCGAAGGCGCCGACCACGGCTTTTCATTCGGACTCAACTCGGCAAATCATAATCAACATGAGTGAGAACGAAAAGGGGCGATCAATTGGTCGCCCCTAAAGCATGTATTGAATTTATGCAATTTTATGTTATTATTTAGTTACTCGAATGTAGGTGTGGTGCGTTCAGAGCACCCTGACAGATTGGATGAATATGAGCACAACAGGGTCATACATAGCAGCGATTCTAGTGTGGGGATTCTGTACGATAGTCGTATACCAGGTCCTGGGTATCAAGAGCAAGCGTCGCGGCAATAAACCACTGGACAGGCTGTTCGGCTGGGTCAAATCGGCACGAAATGCACGATTCTGCAAGCTAGCCACCGGCTGGATCATGCTAATTCTCAGCCCCCTGACCGTCGTCATCGCCGTCGCCGCTTTCCTTGCCCTGGTAATCGTTTCCTTGGGCTGGGCTGGCATCGATCGCGTAAACAACCAGCTCGACTAATCGAAACAGACACATTACCCAGAGGCGAGCAACGATGATTCGTCTCTGGTGAGAATATATCTGATCTGTCAGGATTATCCTGATATCAAAAAACGCCTCATTTACGAGGCGTTTTCTGTTTTTGTTGATTCTGTCTATTCGTTTTCTTTGTGAGCAGCTTCTACGGCGTCTTGCTTTGCTTTTAGTTCGGCTTCTTCGGCTGCCTTTTCAGCGGCTTTTTCCTCAGCTGCTTTTTTGGCTTCTTCTTTGATTCGCTCGGCCTCCGCTTCTGCTTCGGGATCGCTGACATCGTTTACTGCTTCACGGTCAAAGTTTACGGTAGTGAGACGTGCGCTCTTGCCACTTCGGTTTCGTAGGTACGACAGGAAGTTTCGGCGAACCTTTGCTCGACGAACGATTTCTACCTTTTCTACTAGTGGGCTGTGCAATAGAAAGCTTTTTTCTACGCCTACGCCACTAGCAACTTTTCGAACGGTAATTCGGCTTGTGTGTTGTTGTTTGTTATCCGTACGGATAACAACGCCTTCAAACACCTGAATACGCTCTTTGTTACCTTCTTTGATTTTTTGGTGAACACGAACAGTGTCACCGCTTCGCGCGTCGACGACAGCGTTCTTTTTCTGCTCGTCATTTACCTTTTGGATTAGTGAAAAACTCATAATTTATTCCTTTTCGTCCGATAGCAATCTTGGCCGGCCACGCAGTTGTATCCCTGCGGCTCCAGACTTTCGCCTTTCGGTACTTATTACCGATACAATTCAAATACGAATTATAGCACAAACAGAGATAAATGAAAAGGGTTATGGGCTAGATTGCTCGATTTACTTCCTCTAGCGTCGTATGTCCGCGCAGGGCCGCTATGGTGCCAGCTTGGATTAGGGTGATGAGTCCTTGCCCTTTGGCGGTTTTTTCAATATTTTCGGGATTGGCGTCGGCTATGTCACCGCGTAGAAAAGCTTGAATTTCGTGGCTGACAACCATTTGTTCCATGATAACGATTCGACCCTTATATCCAAATGGCGCGTCGGCATGCGGACGTGGACGGTATAGTTTGAAATTATTTAGGTCTATTCCCTGTAGCCTATCCGCATGTACACCGTCCAACGTGCGAAGAACCCACTTCTTGGTCGCTTCGTCTGGTTCATAGGCCTCTTTGGATTCATCGTATAGTCGCCTAACTAGTCGCTGTGCAATCAATAGACGTATGGCACTAGAAAATATCGGGTTGATGCCGATCATGCCAATCATACGGCTAAAGGCCGCGGACGTAGAGTTGGCGTGAAATGATGACAATACCAAGTGACCGGTAATAGACGCCTGGATCGCTGTCTTGGCGGTATCGACGTCACGAATCTCACCAACCATCACGACATCTGGGTCTAGACGCAGTATAGAGCGCAGGCCGTCGGCAAATGTTTGCCCGTGCGTCGAATCGACAGGAATCTGAGTAATGCCACTGATACCGTATTCTATCGGATCCTCAAGCGTTAAAATCTTGCGCTCGCTATTGTTGAGAGCGTTCAGCACACTATACAATGTGGTAGATTTACCGCTACCAGTAGGACCAACCATCAACATCATACCGCGCGGATGCCTAGTAATTTCACGAATCTCGGACATTTCACGTTCGGGGATTCCCAATAGATCCAGATTTAGCATGGCTTCGTCAAAGTTGAACAAACGCATGACCGCGTCTTGGCCATACATACTAGGTACTGTTTCGATACGAATATTCAACAGGTGCGTACTGCCATCACGGGTAATGTCTTTTTGGATATGGCCAGACTGGGATGTTTTGGCGGCAGACGAAATATTCGCGCGCGAACCTATCGCGCCCATCAGTATACGGTATTTTTCTTTGCTAATCTCGGCGACCGGATGCAAAGCACCGTCAACACGCATACGAATACGAATATATGAACGCTGGTTTTCGACATGGATGTCACTGGCGCCCAATTTGTCTGCCTGGTCTATCAAAAAGTCTAATATCTGATCAGAACCGACGCTATTCAAAGTTTTACTAACTTCGGCTATCGTGGAGCTGTCGCCGGACTTCGCGATTGTAATGTCTTCGTATATAACCTTGCGCGGAGGATCGTAGCGATTCATCAGGGCCATGTAGCCCGTGTTACTCAATAGAAATAGTTGCGCTTCGCGACCCTTGTCCGAATATTCCTTTTTGGTTTTTTCCAGCACGGACTGCGGGGTGTTGCTAGTTACACCAAACCGATAGGGTTCATGCTCTGAACCCATCTGCAGAGGCACCATGCGGTATTTATGCATGTCCTCGGTGGTCATCATTCCTTCACGGACTAGATCTAGTTGTTGTTCGAACTCCCGAGCATCCAAATATGGCAGCCCCAAAATGGCCGCCCGTGACTCTGTCGACTTTTCTTCATGATCACGACGTTGTTGCTGGATTTTCTTTTCATCCATTGCCTATTATTATATCAAAAAGCTTACGTCTATTATAGTGTTACAATACTGACATGACAGAGATAGTGATTGTTGCTCATAACATTCGATCCACCCACAATGTAGGGTCAATTTTTCGTTCATCGGACGGTTTTGGCGTATCGAAAATTATCTTTAGCGGATATACGCCATATCCCACGCTAGAAAACGATACTCGATTGCCTCATTTCGCCGACAAACTAACTAGGCAGATACATAAAACCGCGCTAGGAGCAGAGACAGAGATTCCATTCGAATACGTCGAAGAACCGCCGATTGCGAAACTGAAAAAGGCAGGATATTCATTAGTAGGACTAGAACAAGACGTTCGCTCGGTGATGTTGCCAGACTATAGACCACCAGAAAAAGTCGCCTTGATATTAGGCAACGAGATACATGGTGTAAGCCCGGAAATAATGGACCAATGTGACACGTTAATCGAAATACCCATGAAGGGTACGAAAGAGTCATTTAACGTCAGCGTGGCAACTGGCGTGGCCTTGTATGCAATTACCGCCAATTCAAGCCGTTAATATATCGTTTTGCCTTGCTGTTTATCGCTTCGAAATCCTCGTCCGCAGGTTCGTTACCTGGTTCTATCCCATAGTCTGAGTCTATTGTGTGCGAACCATATCCGTCACGATAAACAACCACCCTCAGCCATGAAGTACCATCGGGGTCAGTAGCGATGTATGTATCGACCCATGCGTTATCAACTTGCTCTCCGCCCAGATATGTATATCCGTCTATTTCGCGGTCATCATTTGGACTGTTGTGGCTATCCCAGCTCTCGATACTTTTCATACATAGTAGAATACGCCTAACAGATTAAAATATCAATCGTCTACACATCAAACATTTTTCATGCTTTCCAGAATATTCTCCAGTGTTCCCTCGATAGTTGAGGATCCCTGCGCCGCCGTGACGAAGTCAAACAAACGATTACGACTAATACTAACTGACAATTCTATGTCGGTATCACCAAAATGTGACCTGCGTCGCATCATGACTGCCCTGCCTATTTTTCGCGTTTTTTCTATGAAAGCATCGTACATTTTTTGGTATTCTTCTATATCTACTCTTTCTTGCGTTATAGATATAGCCTTCTGCTGTAGTTGTGGTAATAGTTTGTCTGGCGATGCGGAATATAACTTATCTATACGAAACATCTGATGCGCTTCATTTTCACTCCATTTAGCAATTGGCAGCCGTATGTCATCGCTTAGACGATCTGATTTTCCTACACTAAAGTATCCAGATTCTTCTATACCTGCGTATCCCAGCGGAATACAATCGGTGTGAACGACTGCTTCTACCTGCACGCCCATCCTGCCTTCACGATCAAACCTCGTATTGTTATCAAAAGTTATCGCACCCGGATTTAGCGTTACTAGCCGGGCAATATCCAAAGGTACATCGATATTCTCTTCATTGTGTTCTAGGCGTATCAGGGGATATTTATATAGCTTTCTACTATAGCCACACGAATAGCATTTGTAAGTATCGTTGTTTTTACATATCGTACATTTGACGGTGGTATTTTCTAGCTCAGATTCCGTAGCGATTAGCGTTTGAGCCGTCTCGACCATGTTGTCGTCTGACGGCAGACTTAAACCATCACGCCAATTAGCAAAATCCGTCATCACGTCATCGGGCATATCGTCCATGGACCAACTATGATCAAATCCATCACGATACATATAGCTATTTTTTCGGTAGTCGACGTAGTCCTGTAGGCTTTCATAAACCGCCTTTTGGGCTAATACCTTTCTGGTGGTGTTCACTACACGCCTGCGGTCTTCCCTCCTAGACGGTCGTTCTACTTGAATGTTTTCTGTTTTTTCTTCTAACTCAACGACGCTCCCGTCTGGCATTAACGCTGCTTTATCGTCGAGTTGGTCAAAATAGTATAGATCCGTTCGTTTTCTTTCAGTCATTTCTGCTCTCCTCTTTTACCGCCTGCCTGCTATATGCGCTATTCTCTTGCTCCAGCGCCAGGTCATCTAGCGCGTCTTCAATTAGCCATCTTACCTCCGCATGGGAACCAATTTGTTCAAATTGATGCGGGGATTCGGGATTATTATTCACCCACAGGCGATAACCATAGTCCCCCATACCTTCATTTACTCCAAATATTATGGCGGTCAGTCCCGCCCTCCCCATACTGCGTAGTTTATCGACAAACTTATCATATAATTCGCCATACCTGGCCGCCTCGGTTGTCTCTTTTGCTATTTTTACGGCACACTTCAACTGCAAGGCGTCGATTATATCGTCGGGAGCTATTGAATCAACTTCTGCCTTTGGCTTGTTTACCGAGTTTTTTTCGTGCCATGCACTTATCGTTAACTCGATATTGCCATACAGCGCATCTGCTTCGTCTATTCGGAAATGAGATGCTTCCTCGCTATTTAAAAACGAGGCATGAACCTTCTTGGTATCAAGGACTATCTTTTGTTCGGCCGACAAATTCCCCTTGTAATCAAACTTCGTTTGCAGATTGTAGCTTACGGCGTCGGGGTTTGTTTCTATGAATCTTGATACATCAAAAGGCACGTCATGTTCAGTACCCTCACTATCATAGACCCGTACTAAGGGATACTCGTAATACTTGCCAGAATAACCACATCCACGACACGCATACTTGCTATTGTGCCCACCGTTACACTCGGGACATACGACAGTTGAATCCAACAGTTCCGACGTACTCGCGCGTTTTGCGCTAGCCGCCTCTACCAATTCCTCGGTCGTCGGCAAGGCTATATTTTCTTTCCACTTGGAAAAATTGGCTAATACCGTGTCAGGCATGTCATCAATAGACCAAGATTCATCGCTCCCATATGCCGAGTATCTCTCTATGGCCCGTTTTACACGGTCTTCGTATTCGACTACATATCGGGCCAAGTTGTCGGTTAGCCCTATTTGCGCGAATCCTCTCGCTGTATCCTTTACTGTACGTGTCGTGCCTTCTTTTCTGCCGGGCACCTGTATGTCTACTTCGATTTCTTCCTCCTCGATTCTGCTAAAAGTTCCATCAGGGTGAATAGCCAGGCCATCGCCCATCATTCGTTCTATATAATACAGATTGTTTCTCATTCTCTCACTCATAATTAACTCCTTTTTTATGATTGACTCATCGGGTCCCACATATATTGCTCGATAGCAATATTTATTTCGTGTTGAGCCTGCTCTATGTCCTGCAAGCAAGGGATAACCAATCCATCACCGTTGATCTCAGGTCCGTTCCAATGCGATATCACTCGGTACGTGTCCACGCTCTGTATAGCTATTTGCCATCGCATGGTCGCGTTTCCAACGCTACGCATAGTAGCTTCACCTCGGAATCCACCAAATTCCACACTTACGCTTATATTCGGTTCATTCGAACGACGTTCGTCTCTGTTCGTTGATACTTTTTCGTTCATGCCCTCATTTTTATATAAAACCGGTTTTCTAACTAGTCGAGAGATTTTACCTAATATATACTTGATTGTATGCATCACCATATACAAAAAAGCGTAATTGACGTTTTGGCACACAAGGATCCAGCACGCTACGCTGATTTGAAACCCAAGGATATGGATGGCAACCAGTTTGCTTACCACCTAAAACAATTGTTGAGCGACAAGATGATTGTAAAAAACGATGATGGTACCTATTCGCTAACCAGCACCGGCAAGTCATACCTGGTACATAGGTATGAAAACCAAGGCGATTCAGCGCATACTATATTCTTGGTGGTAATTCGGAATGGTGACAACATACTACTCCGTAAACGAAAAGTTCAGCCCATGTTGGGCTGGACTGGCTTTGTTCACGGCGAGCCATTGGCCGGAGAAGCCCTGGACATAACGATAAAAAACAGGGTCAAGGATAAAACCGGCCTCAACATTAATAATCTCACAATTCATGGCAGTGGACTTATCCGAATGCCTGAAAGTTTTTCTCACGCAATCATCGTGAGTACGGAGACCGAAGGCAAAGAATTGCCCATCGTCGAGGATGAAACGGGAATAAACTTCTGGACAGAGGACGCACTAGAGACAATAGACAAGCTTATTCCAAGCACGGGTGATATCCTTGAATATATCAATGACACCGACAGACGCTGGTTTGATTTGTCATACGATTTGTAGTTATTTTGTTTTTACAGAGTCTTCACCCAAAAGCTTCACAAGACCACCAATCAACTCATCTGATATGCCCACGCTGAACGGAAGCTTGATTGCAGATTTTTGATCCGTACCTAGAACCAGTACTATTGGCTCTATTCCGGGATGGTTACTACAAACTTCCTTTAAGAGCTCCAACGATCTGTGATCGTCCGGATCCTTTATTTGCACGAACAACTGCCTTGGTTCACTCACGTCAGCGACTATTTTTTGTGGCTCAGTCTGTTGCTGACTATTCGATTGAGAATTCGGTGTGTTGGGTTGCTTGCGCCTATATATCTTTACTTCAGGAGTACCAAATGGGCGTCCTGTAGGTTCATAATCGCGAAGCTCTTTGTCTGTTACGACAAAGACGTCGTCTGCCAATACTTTTACTTCATCGATGAGTTTACCGTCACGGTCCCTCGCATTTACACTACCCTCTATTCTAATTGCCATGTCTTGTTGCAGTGAGTCGCCAATTTTTTGATACACGTTTGGAAACATGATAATTTCGCTTTCGCCTGTTTTGTCCTCTATACCAACAAAGGCCATTTTGCTTCCTTTTTTCGTGATAATTGTTCGGACGGTTTCTACCAAACCCCCAACCGTCACCTTGCTTCCATCATGATCGGGCGTGATTTTTCCTAGTGGTATAGTTTGTTCAGTGAAGTATTCTTGGAAATTGTCCAACGGATGGGCACTGATATATAACCCCATTAGTTCTCGTTCCCACATGAGGCGTTCTTTTTCGGTATGCCTAGCAGGCGCTTGGTCTATTCGTACGGTGGGCTGCTCCATAGTATCACCCAGTAGACCGAATAAATCAGTCTGACCACTCAAAGCTTCTTTCTGTAATTTACTAGCAAAAGCTTGTATCTTTTCTAGGTTGAATAACAGGTCAGACCTATCGCCCATCTTGTCAAATCCACCGGCACGTATCAGTGAGTCCCACGCCTTCTTGTTAAATTTAGACACGCTCACTCTCTTTGCGAAATCCTCTATACTCTCGAATTTACCATCTTTGCGAGCACGCAAAATTTCTTCTACGACGCCGACACCTACGCCTTTTACTGCCGCCATGCCAAAACGAATTTGATTCTTACCTTTAACAATAGCGAACTCTACATAACTTTCGTTCACGTCTGGTGGCAAAACTTTTAATCCCATGTGCTTTGCTTCTGAAATCTCTATAGCAAGACGATCTATGTCGTCTGCGTCGCTTGTCATTAATGCCGCCATAAAAGCATCGGGGTAATGTGCCTTTAGATACGCGGTCCAATAAGCAATCATTGCGTAACACGCCGAGTGGGATTTGTTAAACGCATAGTCCGCAAAACCTAAGATGTCATTCCATATTTTTTCTACGACTTCACGAGGCACGCCATTTTTTACGGCACCCTCAATAAACTGCGAGCCCATTTTTTGCATGACTTCTGGAATCTTTTTACCTATTCCCTTACGCAGAGTATCGGCCTCGCCACCCGTAAATCCTGACATTTCCTTACTCATCTGCATGACCTGCTCTTGGTACACGATGACGCCGTACGTAGATTCAAGGGCGTTTTTTGTTAGCTCGTGCTCGTATGTTATGTCCTCTTGACCATTCTTTCGTCGCACGAAAGAGTCTGTCAGTCCGGCGCCCAAAGGACCCGGCCGATACAGCGCGCACATGGCGATGATGTCGTCTAGCTCTGTTGGCCTTAGCTCACGAAGATAGCGTTTCATACCTGCAGACTCTAACTGAAAGACACCAGTGGTATCGCCCCTTTGCAATAGTTCAAATGTCTTTGTGTCGTCTAGTGGCAGTTCAGATATATTGATATCAACACCATAAACCTTGCGAATAATGCGTAACGCATTGTTAATAATTGTCAGGTTAGACAGACCTAGGAAGTCCATCTTCAATAGACCAAGTTCTTCGATAGGGCCCATTGGATACTGGGTCGATACTACACCTTTTTGTGCCATCTCTAGAGGGGCGTAGTTGATGATGTCGTCAGGAGCGATAACAACGCCTGCAGCATGAACACCATGGCTTCTGATAGTCCCCTCTAGTCGTATGGCATAATCGAACACTTCTTTCGATGTTTGGTTATTTTCGTACTCGTGTTTCAGGTCTGGGTCATCAACAATTGATTTACTTAATGGAATGTGACGACCCTGTACGGGCGGTGGAATCATTTTACTTAGTCTGTCCGCCTCTGCGTAAGGAACTTCTAGTACCCTTGCGACATCACGCACGGCTGCACGAGCCGCCATCTTACCAAATGTTACAATGTTAGCCACCCTCGATTCGCCATATTTTTCCGCGCAATATCGGATCACCTCGTCACGCCTAGTATCTTGGATATCGATATCAATATCCGGCATACTGATACGATCGGGATTTAGAAACCTTTCAAAAAGCAAATCATGCTTGATAGGGTCCAGGTCGGTTATATTGAGAGAGTACGCAACGATTGAGCCGGCGGCCGAGCCACGCCCGGGACCAAATATTATACCCTGGTCCTTGCCCCAGTTTATAAAATCCTGGACTATCAAGAAGTAGCCGTTATAACCCATATTATCCATAACGCCTAATTCATACTCAGCTCGTTCAGACACCTCATTCGACAAGAGTTTTTTGGCACTATCGATCGACAACTCACCCACTTCGTCCATATTCTTACCACCGTATCGCCAGGCCAGGCCTCGCCATACAAGCTTATGTAGATAAGATTTCTCATCCTCTCCTTTTGGAACTGGAAACTTGGGTATTAATATTCCACCCAGTTCGATTTTTACCTCACAACGATCAGCAATTTTTTTAGTGTTTGATACGGCCTCGGGATTTGTTTTGCCCCAACGCTCTATTATGTCTTTAGGATCGGTGACGTGTAACTCAAAGTCTTTGAGACTCATACGTTTTTCATCAGACAAAAAGTTACCTGTTCCAACGCATAGTAATATTTCGTGTGCATCCTGGTCCTCGTGCTTTAGGTAATGGGCATCACTAGTAACTACTGTGGGTATGTTCAACTCTTTGGCTATATTTTCCAAATGTTTGTTTATCTTTACCTGCATATCCCACTTACTGGGTGCATCCGGATGTCCATGGTCTTGAAGTTCTAGATAATATCTATCGCCAAATACACTCTTGTACCATTTTGCAATTTCTAAAGCTTCTTTATAGTTGTCTATTTGTAATTGCTCTCCTAGCTCACTACCCGCACAACCACTTAATACAATTAGCCCCTCATTATATTGTTCTAACAGGTCCCTACTGACACGGGGTTTGTAATAAAAACCTTCCAGGCTAGCTATAGTACTGAGCTTCATAAGGTTTTTGTAACCGATATCGTTCATTGCCAACAATATTAAGTGAAATCTAGCTTTGTCCTTTTGAGGGTCGCGATCTGTGTGTTTCCTGGACGCCACATAGGTTTCCATGCCAATGATGGATTTTATCCCGGCATCTTTGGCTGCTTTATAAAACTCAATCGTACCACTCATAGTACCGTGATCGGTAACAGCCACGGCCTGCATACCTAATTCTTTAACCTGATTTACTAAGTCGGGTATTTTTGTCATGCCATCGAGAAGGGAGTGATGGGTATGATTATGAAGATGCACGTAGTCCGAAACATCCAAAGCCGCCCCTTTTTTATTTGTTTTTGCTGCTCCCATGAATGTTCTAATTATAGCATTTTAGCGGTGCCAAAACACCGCTAAATAGACAACAGTTCTTATGTTTATCTAGACTCTAAAGCGTCTTGTGATGTCTTCGCGATATCCCCAATCAGACCTGGAAAGTCAACAAAAATGCTGAGTATCCAAAACAGAAAAGCGACCACTATAGTGGCGCCCAATACACTTCCAACGCCAAAAAAAATGCCACGTAGAAAATTCATCAGATATACGTTTCGACGATCGTCATAGAGATCGTTAAACAACTCTTCTAGCACACCGCGACGAGCACCCAGTTGGGCGTCCTTTACGACCTTCTTGGCTGGCGATTTATCGTCTGGTTTATTTTTTGCCATCTTTTTCTTTGAACTTGTCTTTTAGTTCATCGAGTTGCTTTTTCGTGTTTTCAGAAGCTTTATCAGCTTTACCTTTTAGTTCAGTTGCTTTCTTTTTGATGTCGCCCCTAGTCTCTCGGCCACTCTTTGGTGCAGTCAGAACTCCAGCCACTAGACCTGCTACTGCTCCTACTACTGTTCCAATTACTAATTTCTTTCCCATTTTATTCCTCCTTTTCATTATTCTTTTTGAACTTTTTTGCTTGCTTCATGACAGCTTTCGCAAAAAAGGCAGGTCCGCTAAATTTTTTAGCGCCCTTTACTAGGTCTTCGATAGTTCCCGCGGTACGTTGTGCCGATTCTGTCACAGATTTTATTTGCATAGTCACGCGAATGAGTAGAATCGCCAAAACGATGCTAAGCAACAGAAACAGTGCTAAAAACACTGACAGGATTATTACTAATACGTATGCCCAGTCCATACCTACAGTATAAAAGCGTTTTGATTATTTGTCGAGTCGATCAGCTAGATACGCACGTAAATCCTCGCCCATACTTTCATGACGAAGTCCAAAATCTATAACGGTCTTTATATACTCTAGCTTGTTGCCCGTGTCATAGTATCTACCGTTCTTTATCTCCGTGGCCAAATACTCGGTTCCGTCCTCTATCATCTGTTGCATAATTGGCTGTATGTTGAATTCGCCACTTCCATCATAAGATTCCTTGGCGCGATCTATATATGCGAACAACGAGCCTTCTAGCAAATAGCTACTTACTGAAGCCATGCTACTTGGAGCACTGTCCTTACCTGGTTTTTCGACTATATGTGACATCTTTAGCAATCCGTCACCCATTTCATCTCCAGCAACTATACCGTACCTGTCATACTCCTCGTCCTCGACTATCTTTTTACATGTCAATACCGGCTTTTGATGCTTCTCATATACTTCGACCATTTGAGAAAATCGAGTTGGACTAGCAACAAAGAAGTCATCTGCAAAGGTATAAAAGAATGGTTCGTCGTCCGCAATCAGATGAGCGGCACATGCTAACGGAGTTGCGTTTCCATAGGGACCTTTTTGGCGTACATATATAAAGTTCGCAAGATTTGATATGTCATTGAGCAAATCAATGTACGGTTGCTTTTTCTCGCCACCAGCGCGTAAGTTTGACAACAAGTCCTCACTAGGGACATCGAAGTGGTCTTCGATAGCTCGTTTGTTTGAACTGCCGACTATGATAATATCTTTTACTCCGGCTTCTACCAATTCTTCGACAACGTACTGAATAATAGGCTTGTCAATCAGTGGCATCATTTCTTTAGGCATAGCCTTTGTCTGTGGCAAAAACCTCGTGCCAAAACCGGCGGCTGCTATAACTGCTTTTGTTGGCTTCTTCACTATAAATTCCCCTTTTTGAATAGTTATCAGTGTAT
>JAUIGB010000034.1 GCA_030429975.1 bacterium
ATACGTGTTGTGGCGCGCTGTCAAGATAGTACCTCAGGGTCAGATGGCCTTGAAGCTTCGATTCGGCAAGATCATTAGGTATCGTAAGGACAACGAGGCTAAAGGCTACGTCGCAGGCGTGGCCAAGCACTATCGTCCTGGACGTATTTACCTGTTGGTTCCAGAAGTCGACAAGTTCGAAATGGTCGGTGTGCTGGACCGGACAGTAGAGTTTCCGGAAAAGCCCATCGACGTTGCGAACTATCGACAACTGAAAGTCGAAGGAAATGCCAACTACAAGGCCGAAGACATCGAATTCATTCGTTATCGCGTCGAGGATCTTGAGCCATGGACTCGTGGTGCTACGCAAGACGTACTGCGTCAATGTGTGCGCGACGAGTGGCGAGGAGTTAATTCACCCGCTTACCAAGCTCGTGTGAAAAACGCGTTCGCAAGCCGAATCGACGAAGTCGTTGGATACGTTGGGTTGAGACTGCAGGCTTTGCACGTTACCAACCTGGCCGAGAATGATCAAATGGCAGTCGCTCGCGCGATTTCCGAAGCGTCGGGTGGCATGGTTGCCGATCCTTCGCTCGGCGATGAGGATTTCCCCTTGAGCATGGATCCGCGAATTGTCGGTGCAATGCAAGTCGACGTGGCTGATGTGCAGCCCGATGACTGGGAGCAATTCGAATCGGCAAGTGATGTCGAGGCGTTTCGTTCTCGAAGGCGTCGTCGTCTTCGTCGTGGACGGAAGTTCGGTGATACAGGAGAAAGGTTGTAAACCTGCGACCAAAAAAGGCCCGCGCGCTCTCATTTTTATTGAGAGAGCGCGGGCCTCGGTCATTTGTGGCTACATTCCACCGTTATAGTACTTCCATCCAACTTCCAATATGTACTTAGCGAATAGTCTTTTGGATTTCTCTATTGCTTTAGCGTGCTCGGAATTTAAGATGTCGTTTATCTCATCATCTAATATTTCAGAATTGATGCTTGTCGCACTGTTGACAATTTCCATGTTAAAGGCATATTGGGCATAGTCGGCAATCTCAAACGCGACCAGTAAGTCAGTTTGTCTATCAACTGATTCATTCGCCGCCAGAAATAATGACTCGACGAAAGTAGCGAAAGAGCGCTGTATTTTAGATTGGCTATCTGCTAGGTCTGACATACGTTTGGGATTCCAGCGATTTGTGTCAGACATAAACTCATCAACAACGCTTTTTCTGTCATGTAGATCCATGTGTAGGTTGTCGCGGTTTGTTTCTAGATTTGACCGAAGTTCTTCTACTACGCCGTCCATCATTGCCTCTATGTCGGCGATATCGGACGGTTTGAAAAGTTCTTCTTTGCCGCTCATATATTTTTTTCGTATTTCCTGTCAGGCGCTAGGTCGCCATTGAATTCAAACATAATACTGTCGGTGTGCGGATTGGTGCCGTGTGGGTTGATTCTGACTCCACTAATCCTATCCAGTGGTTCTCTTATTCGCGTGTGGGCGGACAATGTATACATCAGACCCATACCCGATTTCGACAAATCTCTCTGCGTGGGTGTTGTCATAGAGTAGCCGCGAACCGCTATATTGTGTAGTCTGCTAAATATCCCATATACATTATTGTGTTGCGCCATACAGTTCCACGCGAATCGTCCGAATAGAATTGCACGGTTTAAGTCATTGATTGATTTACCCTCTAAAAACATTTTTGCCAGCTCGCCTTTTTTGATTTCTGGATCCCTAGAGATAGCGTCAGAGAAATCTACATATGTATTGCTGATATCGCTGATATCTTTTGAGAAATCGTGATATTTAGCAGGTATCACGTTCGTACTACTCATGAGGGCGTGAACCAGCCGAAACGACTTGTTTGCTTCGGAATATGTACCCATCGAACCTGTCGTTGTTTGCCTATCCCATTCTTTGGTGGTTTCTATTGCGGCATCGTAGGTTGCTAGAGAGCCTGTATTGGCGTGTCGTGTTCGCCACGTGTCCTCATTTGACTCCGTAAAGTCTTTCAGTTTTTGCGACAATGTTTTGGGGTGTTGAATATTTTCACATTCCGATAGCCATTGATGCGCGGATCCCAAAGAGCTACTGTGGGGGACGTCGTTAGATGGAAAAATACCACCGATAGCTAAAGATGGTATAGAGCTTTTAGGCACGCCTTTTTCGTGACTCATATTCGTATATAATGCCTTTATACGGTGAATTTTGCAAGCACGTGCTGTTTGCTATTTTTGCATGAAGTGTCTACTGATTTGTGACATATACTCAGCTAGGTTCGGTGCTATGTTATTCAGCCAATTCGCAGCTACAAGTTGCTTCACGTCTACTATTTCTACTCGACCCTCTTTTAGTTTATCAATATCAATTTGCATAACCCATGACGTGCCAGAGTCTGCCATGTCCTCCTTGCCATTTCTTTGGCTGTATCTTCTAACGAACAGTTCATTATTATATTTGTCGCTATCATCCCACATTGAGCCTATGTATCCGTAGCCCTCTGGATTGAGGTTTTTCATGGCTCGTTCAGAATTGAAAGTTGTATGATCACCAAATCGATTCTCGGTACACAGTCTCGCATCTACTGCGTGTATTAGTTCATGGATCAAAGTGTTGGGGTTTGTCATATTCGGCACGGACAGTGTTATCTTGTTACCATACCAATAAAACTTTCCCCCGGGGGTGAATGCCTCCCTGTCAACTTTTACTCCCAGAATTTCTTCTGATTCCAAGGCATCCCTTTCTTCCTCTTTGTCATGGTATTTTAAATTGTTTGCGTCGATCGCTATAGTGTCTAGCACATCAATCGTGGCCAGTTCTTTTGGTATGACAGCTAAATTATTCAAAAATATTTTCAGTTTTTTTGAATAATCACTAGCTTTTAATGCCTTGTGATTGGAATCATTCATGTGGGGTATGAATTGAAATGCTATTCCGAACTGGCTAACTGTAAAGTCATTCGCGATTACATTTAATCTGTCTATATCGTGATGGTGCTGGTCGATCTCTTTTTGTAGGATGTCCAAGTCCTCTTGCTGTACTAGGTCTAGCTCTAGACTTTTGGCTATTTCGAAACGGTCAAAGTCAGGTTCCGCACGTAGATCATATAATTCTTGAGACACTTTTAAGATATTGTCTATGTCGCTTGGACCTGGCGCTTCGGGACATTTTATAATATGAGCGTGCTGAAGAGCTTCCCTACCGAATCGTATAAAGGAACTATATACTTTTTCAGGATGCGATGGATTTTCTATTCCGTTTTGCTTGTTTGCTATAGCGATACCTACGTACCCGCCTAGACCTATGTGCATAGCGGAACTGCAAATCCACACGGCCGATAGAGTCCGGCGACCTATCTTGCTTTCATGCACAGATTTATCGTCGACTCGTTTCTCGTCTTCCTCCGCGGGACATTCGTGCGCACGAGTCATGGTCACTAAACCATATCACAGAATTGTATCAATATCCAAAACTCTAGTGCTTATGATAGTATAGTGCTATGGTAGATTATCCAGAATGGGTCTTACCAGCACTCGTACCAATTGTCATATGGTCACTTCTATGGAAGGGGCTCGCAATGTGGCATGCGGCACGAAGGGCGGATACAATTTGGTTCGTGATATTAGCAGTGGTCAATACTGTTGGTGTCCTAGAGCTGATTTATCTGTATCAGGCAGGTAAACTACGACCCGGAAAACTATTTCACAAATAATAACGTGAAAGGATGGCGAGCCCGTTTACAATCGCGGGCTCGTTATTTTTTGCCCAAAACTTCATGAAGAGCCACGATATACATGCTTTCACTCCATCCTAGTGGCGTATTCTCATTAGGCTCATCGCTATTGCTCATATACAGTTCGGGTATTTGTCCATCCTTGGTGACGGTACTTTTTGCCTTGTTTAGGTATTCCAATGCTTTTTTGTCGTTGCCTAATTTTTTGTGTACTATCGCGAGCCATGATAACCCGAAGCACCACTCTGCCTCTTCGCTATACCCATCCTCGTTTTTGTTATAATACCGGTCAAACTTGTATCGCAAAACGCCATGTTCTTTTTCTAGGTGGTATTCCATATTGTCGACGATTTCTTTGGCCATCTCTGTTTCTACGACGTTGTATGGATAGATCAGTGACAATAGAGCTAGATCCGTGAATTTGGACTCGGACTCTCTTGGTAGGAGGCCTTTTAACGCGTTCATACCTCGATAAATCGCGTCGTCATCAACGTCCATTCCGCCGACCTCTTTCCATTTTTTCAAGCCAGCAACGACAGCTCCTATAGAACTAGCATGTACTTCCTCCGCCTCTTCCCACATGCCATTGTCGGCATCATGCCAATATTCGACGTTACATATGTAGTGAATCAAGGTCTGGATAGTTTTGCGATCTTCGTTATTACGAATTATGCTATGACCGTTTTGTTCGAATTCGGCCAGTTTGAACAGGACCGCTCCAATCGCGTCATGCTGTTTATTGCCCCAACTTTCCCAAAACTCTTCTAGTGTTTCGGGGTTGTATCGGGCGTGAATAAATTGCCATGTCTCGAATGGTTTTTGTTCTACTGCCCAGTTAATTTTGTCTATATGTTTGTCAAAAATATCTAGCAGAGTTTGATAGTCCTTGCGGACGACATCCCATTCGTCTGCGTATTCAAATGCCAGTGCTTCATATACATTGTCCCTTATCCATGCTTTGTCATAGCCCGTAGCCACCTCATTATGCGATGCAAGAAACAGGCCTTTTGGGGTTAAAAGCTTGCGTAGATTGGATAAATGTCTGTTTACTTCGACGTCGAAATCAATATCACTCATCTATTTTCCTTTGTGGTGGCTGTGGTTATAGTTATCGTGAATATTTCTGTCATGAATGAACCCGTTCAGCCTATCAATAATTTTTTCACTGCCCTGACCACTATGTAGCTCTGCTCGTACTATAGCTGCCCTAGCCTCCTGTCGAAAAAGTTCAGCGGCTGTTTCTATGTGGGCGCGAACTTCGTAATCATCGGTGTGAGCGGCTCGCATTTCCAACGCGTCAAATGCGGCTTGCGCTTCAGCTATGGGGCGCGTGCATTGCTCGCAGGTTCCGTAGTCCCCTATGTTCATGTAGTGGCCGCCA